>JACQGX010000214.1 GCA_016199265.1 Chloroflexota bacterium
CGCACGATCCTCGGCCAGCGACTCCGCCGACGCCCCTGGCCGCCGCATGGTGAACCCTCTGCCGGCCGCGAACCGCTCGCCGAGAGAATCGGAGAAATGATGTCTCCACAACAGTGGAGCAAGCTGCGCGCGCCGATGTCAAGGCCCTGGCGGGTGCAATCAGCAGTTCCGGATGCCAGGAAGAGTGCGCCCTTCGACACGCTCAGAGCCTGCCCTGAGCGCAGCCGAAAGGGCGAGCGGTCAACCATCCGGAACAACTGGTCACACCCGCCCTGGCCGGCCCGCTGCTCGGGCGCCCGGGTCCGGTTTCTCGGGTGCCACCGTCCGTTGCGACGGCGGCGGCGGTGTGGAGCGTGGTCGACCATAGTGACGAACGTGAGAAGCCAGAAAGGAGTGAGGCGGAGAGCAGCAGCAACAGTCGTGAGCCTTTGGAAGGCGCATGCCACACGTCGCTGCCGCGGCGGCGCATGGGTAGATCCGCACAGTTGGGAGGGCATAGAACATGATGGCTATCACTGGTGAGAACCACACTCGCTCGCGGCGCGGATTCCTGGCTGGGAGCGCAGCGGTCCTCGCCTCTGCGGTGGCGGCCGCCTGCGCGACCCCCGTTGGCGACCAGGGAGAGTTGCCGCCCAAATCGAAGGAACCGGTGCAACTCCAGCACACCATGAGCCTCGGGAACAACGTGGCCGACCAGCAGTACTTCGCCGCGATGCAGCCACGCGTGGCGGCCGCGCTGCGGCCGCATACCGTGAACTACGACATCCAGAAGAGCGCCGACATCGCCACCAAGTTCCTGGCGCAGACGGCAGCAGGTACCCCGCCGGACACGATCGTCGTCGGAGTCGACTGGGCACGGGATGCATTCGAGCGCGGTCTGCTGGAGACGATCAACGCCTACGTCGGCCAGACTCCGGCGCTGACGATGAGCAAGTTCCTGCCTTCGACGCAGTACTACAACCAAGCAGTGGGCAAGTTCTTCGGCGTGCCCGGCGGCGCCTCGTCCATTCGCGGCCTCACCTACAACGCGGAGATGTTTCAGGCCGAAGGGATCAATCCGCGGCGAGAAGCAACCTGGAAGTGGACCTGGGACGACCTCGTGGCGAACGTGAACAAGCTCACGAAGCGCGGCCCAGGGGGCGAGATCGTCATCACTGGTTTGGAGGTGAAGACCGGCTTCTCGATCGTCGACACCATCTGCTGGTTCTACGCGAATGGGGCCGAGTTCTACGCCAAGGACGAGAAGACCGTCGTGTTCAACAGCCCCAAGGGGCAGCAGGCCTTCCAGTTCTACTGGGACCAGGTGCATAAGTACCAGTGGGCCGGCGGGAAAGGGAATCTCGACACCGGCGAGAAGGCGATGACCTATGCCTACTCGGGGAAGATCACCAGCATGGCGGAGCGAGCGCCACAGATGAAGATCGAGATCATGCCGTTCCCGAAGGGACCGGGCGGCGCGGGGCCAGCAACCATGGCCTGGACTGATCCGGTGGCGCTCAGCCGGGAGGGGAAGCGCAAGGCGGAGGCCTGGGAGTTCCTCAAGGCGCTGCGCACGCTGGAGATGGAGGACCTGCAGATCCAATACTTGAAGGTTCCTGGCACCTTCAAGGCGTTCTACGAGCAGCCCGCCTGGAAGGAGATGGTGAAGCAGATCCCGGCGCTTACCGGCGTGCAAGAGATGGAGCGGGTAGGGCGCATGCGGCCGGTGGTCAAGGCCTCGGACATCGACCAGGCGATCGGTCCCGTTCTGAACGAGGCCATGAAGGGCGCCACCACCCCGAAGGCGGCGCTGGCGGAGTCGGAGCGGCTGGCGAACGGCATTCTGGCCGGTAGGCAGTAGGCGAGTGCCGGCTGCCGGCCAGGATCTGCCGTCATGTATCGTGATCAATAGGTGTTGATCGACTACCACACGCACCTGCCCTCGCCGCTGGCATCGGCGCCCGGTGGCTCGGCGGTGGTCGAGCCGCTACCGGCGGCCACCCGGTGGGTGGCGGCATATGTCGCGCGCGCCGCCGCGCTGGGCACGGCTGAGTTGGGCGTGTCGGATCACGCCTACCGCTTCGGGTTGCCGCGCTTCTATCGACCCGGAGATTCGACGCCCTCGCCCGAACTGACGGTCGGCGCCTACTATGAGGCGATCTGCGCCGGCACGGCGTGGGCCAGATCGCAGCACGTCTCGGGCGTGGCGGTGCGGGCGGCGCTGGAGGTGGACTTCCGGCCGGAACCGGGGGGCCTGGCCGAGTTGCGGGCTGCGCTGGCGCCGTATCCCTGGGATTACCTTCTGGGTTCCGTCCACCGACCGCCGGCTTGGCCGAAGTCATTCGAAGAGGCGCCGGCGGCGTTGGGGTTGGAGGGCCCGAACGCGGCGCACCTCGCGGCAACGCACCCGGTGACGGCGGCGCGCTACGCCGAGTACTTCGCCGGCCTGCAGGCCGCGGCGCGCTGCGGCCTCTTCCAGGTGCTGCCCCATGCCACGATGGCGGCCCGGTGGTTGGGGCCGGCGCCGATGGACATGCTGCGGCCGCTCTGGGAGGCGACGGCCCGGACCTGCCGCGAGACTGGCGTGTGCGTTGAGCTCAACGGGCGCGGGCTGAGCGGCCGCTACACCGGCCTGGATCCGAACCCTGGGTTCTTCCGAGTCTGCCGCGCCGCGGGCGTGGGGGTTACCCTCGGGTCGGATGCCCACCGGCTGGAGGACGTAGCCGAGGGGCTGGTAGCCGGGCGGGACCTGCTCCTGGCCATCGGCTATGGCCACCTGACCACGTTCGTGCGGCGCCAGCCGCACCGGGTATCGCTGCTGTGAGCCGCGTGGGCCATGGCCGCCGCACCAGTTGGTCAAAGGCATCGTCGCCTGGGCGCCGCGGGAGTATGGAGAACAGGCCCGTGCGTTTCTGGAGGCGCTGCTCGCCAGCAGCTCGCGCGTCAAGGGCATCCGACGCATCATCCAGTTCGAGCCGGATCTGGACTTCTGCCTCCAGTCCCGCTTCGTGCGGGGCGTGCAGCTCCTGGCGGATTATGGCCTCTCCTTCGACCTCTGCATCGACCACCGCCACCTGACCAACACCATCCGGCTGGTGGAGCGCCGCCGGCAGGCGGTCGACCGGGTTGTACGTGCTCGGCTGCTGCACAAGCCCGGCGAGCATCGACGCTTCAGCGAGCGTGAGATCGCGGGCGTGTTTGCCGAAGTAGGCTTGGGCGGCGGCCTCGACGCCGTAGGCCTGGTTCCTGTAGTAGACCTCGTTGAGGTAGAGCGCCAAAATCTGGCGCTTGGAGTAGCGCCGCTCGACCTGGATGGCCAGGATGAGCTCGCGCAGCTTGCGTGTCTAGGACTTTTCGGGCGTCAGCAGCATGCGCTTGACGAGCTGCTGCGAAATCATCGAGCCGCCCTGCACCGTCTGGCCCGTCGTGAAGTTGACCCAGGCGGCGCGCGCCATCCCGCGGAGATCGAATCCGCGGTGGTCGTAGTAGCTCACATCCTCGGCGGCGAGCGTCGCGTCGATCATCACCGGTGCGACGTCGCTGAGCGGTACGACGATGCGTCGCTGTTCATAGAACTCGTAAAGCAGGTGCTGCCCGGTGCGATCGTAAATCTGGGTCACCTGCCCGAGCGGCTGCGTCACCAGGCTATCGGGAGCCGGTAGGTCACGACTGATGGAATTGTTGGCATGAGCGGTGCCGGCGCCGCTCGCGAGCAACGTGGCGCAGCCGCCCAGGGCGAAGGAGAGGCTCAACACGAGTGCCAGAAGCCACAGCACGCTGGGCTTCGGCGGCTCCCGGTGGTGCAGCCGGCGGTGAATCATCAGATCGCGGCGAAAGCGGGTCATGGCCCGGCGATGCACACCAAATCGTGGTCGAACCCGTTATTGGCCGACATTGTGCAATCGCCGGGTCGCAGCCGTGACGTAGCTCGACCGAACTGGTATGCTTAAGGCGCAGACAGAAAGCACACACTCCTGTTGTTCTCTCGACGCCGGAGTGGGGTCAAGCCGCGAAGTGATCCCAAATCGGCCGTCAGCGCGCCGTCGCCGGGTCCTAGGTGTTCCGGTAACACACGAGCTGCCGGACCACATGCACAAAGGAGCCACACATGGCGACAGGTTCTATCGTTCGACTGATCCGCGACCGCGGCTTCGGATTCATCCGCACTGACCGGGGGCAGGAAATCTTCTTCCACGCCACCGGCGTCAGCGACGGGAATTTCGACGCCCTCCAAGAGGGTCAGGCGGTCACCTTCGACGTGGAGCGCGATACGCGCGGCCGCGGCGAGCGTGCCGTCAACGTCCGCCTCGCGTAACGTCGAGTAACGCAAGCGCAATCCCGACAGGGGCCGGGCGCACCAGGTGCGCCCGGCCCTTTTCTTTCAGCGCGGCGATAGCGGTCGCGCCACTTCTTCCGTCATCACGGAGTTCATGCTCTTGATTCAGACAAAACGGCCAGCGCCTTCGACGCTGGTCGCATCCACAATGATTTCTACATTAACTTCTACATTCGATACCTTGCCGCTCTCGCCGGCGACGCGCGCTGCGCTCGCCGGCATGGGCATCACGCACCCGACGCCAATTCAAGCCCGGACGCTGCCCTTGCTGCTGGCAGGCCGCGACGTCGTCGGCCAAGCACGCACCGGGTCGGGCAAGACGCTCGCCTTCGGCCTTTCGCTGGTAGAGCGCTGCCGCGCCGCTGGCGGCGCAGCACAGGCGCTGGTCTTGACTCCGACTCGCGAGCTGGCGTCGCAGGTGGGCAACGTCGTGACCCTGCTCGCGCGCGGCCACCGCCTGCGTGTCGTCGAGCTTGTCGGTGGCCGCGCGTACTCGCCCCAGGCCGGCGCCCTGAGGGCCGGCGCGGAGGTCGTCGTCGGTACCCCCGGACGGGTGCTCGATCATCTCAAGCAGGGCACGCTTCTCCTGGATAAGCTCACGTTCTTCATCCTCGACGAGGCAGATGAGATGCTCGACCGCGGCTTCGGCCCGGACGTCGAGCGAATCATCGGGCACGTACCGGCCGGAGCCGCCTCGAGGCCGCGCCAGAGCGCGCTCTTCTCCGCGACGGTGCCGGAGTGGGTGCAGGACGTCGCCGCCCGACTCTTGGTCCAACCGGTGGAGGTGCGCGTCGAGGCCGGGGCATCCGCCGCCGACACCGACACGATCGAGCACGTCATCTATGACGTTCCCGCCGGTGCCAAGCCGGCCGTTCTGCGCGCGCTACTCGACGGCTCCGAGGCGCACGACGCCGATGGCAGCGAAGCCGGACGCGGTATGCGCCGTGAGCGGCCAAGCGCTACCCTCGTTTTCGGCCGCACGCGCCACGGTGTACGTAAGCTGGCAAAACAACTGGTGCGCGAGGGCTACCGCGCCGCCGCTTTGCAGAGTGACCTGGGGCAGAGCGCCCGCGACCGCGTTGTCGAACAGTTTCGTCGCGGTGAGGTTCCGATTCTAGTGGCGACCAACGTCGCCGCACGTGGGCTGGACATCGCCGGCCTGGGCCGCATCATCAACTACGACTTGCCCGAAAACGGCGCGCTGTTCACCCACCGCGTCGGACGCACCGGCCGCATGGGGCGTGCCGGCGTTGCGATCACGCTGCTCGCGCCAGAAGACCAGCTCAAATGGCGCCAACTGGAGAAGGAGCTGCGCGCGGCCGGCCAGGCCACGCCGCTGCCGCGGCACCGGTGGATAGGCCCGCTCCCTGGGGCCACGGCCGCTCCGGCTGTCAGCGCGTCGCCGGCTTCCGCTGCGCCTGGAGCCAGGCCCAAGGGGACGCCAGTGGCCGCTGCCGCACGTGCCGGCGATAGCAGGCGGCCGCGGCGGCCCGTCGGGCCGTACCGCCCGGCGCTAGACGAACGGCGCGACGATGCCCCACCGGCGGTCTCTCACGCCGCTAGCACCAGCCGGCGCCGGTCATCGACCAGGGAAGCGCAAGTGTGGCCGGCGAGGCCGGTGACGCGCCAGCGCTCGTACGGGCGCCAGAGCGTGCTAGGAACTAGGAACTAGGAACGCTTGGCTGCGCAATGGCGCGGCTGAAAGCGGCCCACCCACCAGCCTGCGGTTGACCGCCCAACGGGGCGGATGTATACTTGGGCGGGCAGCGGCTGCAGTGTCCTGCGGCCGGCCGATGCGTCGTGGGTGTGGCGCTCGGTGTGGCGGCGGCTGGCTGCGAGAGAAGGGGCACCAATGTCGTTCGTCACGTGGGCGCTATGGGTCGTGGGCGGGCTGCTCTCGTGGTTACTGGCGATCGCCGTATCCGGCCGGGGCCTAGGCATCTGGTGGGGGCTGATGGTCTATCCGTGGATCGCCGGCAGCCTCGCCGCATTTGGCTTTGCCTGGTAGCACAGGCGCGGGGAGCAGTCCGGCTGGGACGCGAAGCTCTGCCTCGAATGCGGCCGGCGCGTGGCGGCGGATGCGTTGATCTGCCCCTACTGCAGCAGCGTTGAGTTGGGCGCCGCCAACCAACTGCACGCGCATGCTCGGTCATCGGAGGCGCGGCGGCTGGCGCTGCAACCGGAGATCGTGGGAGAAGAGCTGGAATGCTCGGGGCAACTGCGCGGCTGGATCGGCTTCATGCCGGCGCGCCTGATCTGGGGCTACGGCTACTGGTACATGCGCGGCGTCTTTGGATTAGGCGGCATCGATCTCACTGATCCGGACGAGATGCGGTGGTGGGCCTCTCGCTTGCTCTTTGTCGGCGCGTTCTTCGCAGCGCTCGGCGTCGCCCTCGTGAACAACCCCTTCGCTGCGGCGACGTGGGCCGCCGCCGGAGTGACGCTGCTGGCGCTCATCGCCGCGAGCGTGTGTATCGCCATGTTGGGTCCGCGTTCCACCGTACCATCCCGCTGGCGGGCGGGCCAGGCATAGGTATCTACCCGACTCGCCTGCACGATCTGGCACCGGCCGTCGCGGCGGCCCGATTGCGGTCGCGTCCCCGGCATAGTCAGTTGGCCGGGAGCCGCTATTCCGTCAGCCTCAGCGAGTAACGGCTAGCGTTGTTTCAGACGGCCTGCGTGGGAATCTCGTGGAGGGGCGGACACGCCGGTCCGCCCCCACCACCAGCCCCTGATGAGTTTTGACGGCCAAAACCAGCAATCGCCCACGTAGCGATTGCCGATTTCGTGAGTCAGAACTCATCAGGAGTGGTCTGATTGCGCACTAGTAGCGGCCGCCTCGCCCGTAGCCGCCGCGGTCGCTGCGGCCGCCATAGCCGCCCGACCCACCGCGGCCACCGCCACCACCCCGTCGCTCGTAGCCGCCGCTCTGCTGCCGGAAGCAGTCGCTGCAATACACCGGCCGGTCGCCGCGTGGCTGGAACGGCACCTGCGCTTCCTTGCCGCAGGAGTCGCACGTGACCGAGAACATCGCCCGTCCGCCGGCCCCGGCGGCGCCGCGATAGCCTCCACCGCCGCCTCCGCCACGGTCGCTGCGTCGGGCTTCGCGACATGAGGGACACCGCCGGGGGTCGTTGGTATACCCACGTTCGGCTCGATACTCCTGGTCCTGGGCAGAGTCGGTAAAAGGCTGGCCGCAGTCAGCGCAGGTGAGTTGCCGGTCCTGGTAGGTCATCCGCTGTGTGCTCCTTATTGTGCTTCGACAAGCCGCTCAGGCCGACAGACTCGGCCACCATCCCGCCAGGATGGTGGCACTGCGAGCCGGCGCACCAATGGGCGATGCCGCCAAGGAGGCCAGTGTACCAACCCTGATGCCTCCTCGGCCCAGTACCGGCGTGCTCGATTCCCGGCATCGGCGCAACTACAACATGGTCGTAGACAAGCTGTGGCGAGAGTGGAACATCACCGCGCTGTTGCCGCAGGCGGCGGCGGCTCGCGAGGCCCAGAAACGTCTCATTGCCCACCACGCCAAGCTCGGGCGCATCGCCGCCCGCTACGCCTCCCGTCGCACGAAAGCCACCGACATGACGGACGTGACAAACGGCAAGATCGGTTCGCCGGTGCGGCCGGTGCCGATGCTCTCCATCGAGGCGCAGCGCATCGCCGGCCGCCTGGAGGCAGCCGGCTTCGACACCTGAGCCCGATTGACGCCTAAACCAAAACCAAGGTGGAATCCGCAGGCCGCCTCACTTGGCACTTTGCACTTGGCTTAGACGCGTACGTCGACAGTGCGGGGAGTGTCCGGGTTTTCTGCGGTGGCGCCGGCGGCGCGCACCGGCGGCGGCACCAGGGAGGTGGAGTGCTTCGGCCGCCGGCGATCCGGTGATTGGCGGCGGCGCCAATCGGCGAGGTCGGGCTCACGCCCGACGGTGTCGAGCCGATCCATGGCACTCTACCTCTACACCTTGACGTTGACGCCGCTGCCGCGATGGCCGCCGGTGCCGGCGTCCCCGTTCCCCGACTGGCCCGGACCGGCGGCCACCGCCTTGATCTGCTGCGCGAGCTGTGGCGCCTGTGGCGCCGGTGGTGGCGGCCACGTCGGCGGGCGCTGCTGCATGCGCGCCGTCCAATTGGCCACCTGCTGACGCAGACGCTCCAGGAGGCCTCCTTCTCGGGCGACCGGATCAATCCTGCCTGCCATGATGCTCTTCCTAACTCTTCCTGATTATCGGCAGGAGTCTTGCTTTCAGCAGGCCGCCGGCGGCGTATCGCGTTGAGGCTACTTCGGCGCGGCGGCCCGCGCTTCGTCGAGGGCCTTTTGAAAAATGGCCTGGTTATCTTCGAGAGCCTGCCTGGCGCTCTTCGCCTGCGAGATGGCCTCGGTCTGCGAGGCCTTGACCGCGTCCCAGAGGTTCTGCGCGGCGATGGAGGGCTCCCGGACCCGTGAGTATTGCATCAGTGGCACGGCAATCTCATTCACGCGGTCCAGCGAGGCAACGCCCGTCTTGTATCTGGCGTAGAGCTTCTTGTCGAGTTCGGGCTGGCCGGTCATGCCGGGCACATAGGTGGCGCCGAGCGCTTTGTTGCGCGCGAGGTCGCCCTCGGTGCCCGCGAGCCAGCCTTCCTCGCTGATTAGCCACTTCATGAACTCCCAGGCAACATCGTGCTTCTTCGAGTCGCGGATCATGTTGTAGCCGAAGCCGCCTGACCAAGTAAGCGGCTTGTCGCCGGATTTCTTCACGGGCGGCTGCGCCGCCCCGAGCTTCATGTCTGGCCGGAACTTGGCGATTGTCCCGACGTAGTTGTTGGTCTGATAGACCATCGCCACTTGGCCGACGAGGAAGCCTTGCTGCGCGTCCTTTCCCCAACTCGAACGAAAGTCGTTGAGCGTCTGCCACCCGCCGAGGTCCTTCATCAGATCGGTCATCCACTGCAGCGCTTCCTGGTTCTGGCCGAGTGGCAGTGTTCCCTTCTTGCCGTCGGGAGACTGGAATGAGCCGCCATTCTGCCAGGCAAAAATGTGGTAATGCGCCTGCCCCTCCTGCGTGTGGAAGCCGACCCGCTCGATGCCGGTGGGGCCGCCACGTTTCGTAAGCCGGATCGCCATCTGGCGCAACTCATCCCACGTTGTGGGTGGCTTCTCCGGATCGAGACCGACCTCCTGGAAGACCTCCTTATTCCAGTAGATCAGGCGGTTATCGGTGCTGCGGATGAGCGCGTACCATTTGTTGTCGAGCCCTTTGGCCTCGGGAATGATCAGCGGCGCGAAGCGGCTCGTATCGAATTTGTCACGCTTGATGAGGTCGTCCAGCGCCTGCCAGACCCCCTTGACGGTGAATGCGGTCGTTTGAAACCGATCGAAGTCGACGACGTCTGGTGGACTACCGGCGGCGACCGCCGCCAGGATCGCCGTGACGGCCTGAACTCCCTGTCCGGTCGTCTTCGTGGCACCAAACTCAACCTTGAGATTCGGGTACCTGGCGTTCCAGGCGTTGATCTGGTCCATGCGCTGATTGCTGCTGGCCGTCGGTGGGTCGCCCCAAAACTCGAGCTTGACCGGTGCGCGCTTCTCGAGCGACGTGCCCGAGCCGGTCTGATCTTTGGTCTGGCCGGCGCCTCCATCCGGACCGCACGCGGCCAGTCCCACGACTCCAAGCGCTCCCCCACCTGCTGCCAGAACATACCTGCGCGTTAGTGCTTGTATCTGACGTTGCATTGCCATCGTGAACAGGCTCCCTTTCTATGGTTCTCTATGGTTCGCGTGATTGGGCACTAGGGTTAGCATAGAACCACCAGAAGGGCGTGTCAATCCCCCCCACAATGTGCCGGGCGTGGCCGCGGCGTTACGTCACACCTGCTCGTCTTTGCTACCGTCCATTACGACCCGGTGAACCTCAACGTTCACCTCAACACGAGAGGCGGGATGGCCGAGGAACAGGACCTCGACGAGATCTATGCGCGCCTGACCGAAGCTTTCGGCGTGCCGCGCTGGGAACCCGATCTCGATTCGCTGAGCGAGCTCATCGCCGCGATTCTGAGTCAGCACACCACCGGCGCCAACAGCCGGCGCGCCTACGACCGGCTCTGTGAGCGTTTCCCGACGTGGGAAACGGTCCGCGATGCGCCGGAAGACGAGATCTTTGCCGCGATCGCGTGCGCCGGTCTTGCCCGCCAAAAGGCGCCGCGAATCAAGCGCTTGTTGGCGCAGATCACCGCCGAGCGCGCCGGGCTCGACCTCGACTTCCTGGCAGCGCTGTCGATCGACGAGGCCATGGCGTGGCTGCAGCGGCTGCCCGGCGTGGGGCAGACGACGGCGGCGTGCGTGCTGCTCTTCGGGCTCGGACGTCCGGCGATGCCGGTCGATACGGCGATCCGGCGAATCGCCGGCCGGCTGGGACTCGTCGCCCCACAGGCGTCACCGCAAGACGTGCAGACCGTGCTACAGCCCGCCACGCCCGACGCGCTGGTCTACCCGCTCCACGTCACATTGATTCGCTTGGGGCGCACGATGTGCTTGCCGGCGAACCCGCGCTGTGAAGTGTGCCCGTTCAACGATCTGTGCAGCTACTTTGGGGGGTAGAATACCCAGTGAAAAGTGCAGGTGAGATCGTCGCACTCCCACTTTGCACCCTCTATGCGCCGGATTCTGGCGCAACTGCCAGCGCCAGTGGGGCCGCGGCGGGGCGTCGAGGGCGCATCCGCCGATACCGGAGCGCTGCGCGCAGCTCACCTCGCAGCGTCCGCAAAAGCGCATCGGCGTCGGCGGTGCTCGTACCGCTCTGCACAGCGGCCTCTCGGTGCGACTCGACAAAGCGGATGAGGCGTATCAGGTCGGAGATGTCTTGCCGGATATCCAGCCGGCTGACGTTCGGAAGCATCGGCAACTCGGCTTGTGCTGTCAAGAGTGTACGCGATGCACGAGGAATAGCCACCGGTCATTGGGGTGAGCTCAGTTGCGCCACCCGGCCGATCAGCGGCGGAGCGCATGGCGCGATCAGCGCCGGCTTACCTGCTGACCAGGCGCCTGCCACAGTACGACGTTGCCAATGTGCCAGAGCGTCACAGCCGCCAGCGCGCCGGCAACCACCGCCGGCTGGTTGCTGGTTAACGGAAGCTTGCCCAGCGAGATGGCGATTCCCAGCGCGCCGAACGCCAGCGCCTCGGCGCAGAACAGGGCGGCGTATCGCCAGCCGATGAAGCGCCAGAGCGCAGTGCATGCCGCGCCGAGCGTCAGCGCGCCGGCGAAGAGACCGATCCCTGCCAGTTCAGCGTACGTCAACGGCATTCCGGCACGCAGTGTAGCGCACGACGAGCGGACTCCTCTGAAAATGGCACGTTGGTACCCCAGCGTGCCGGCACGGCTGAGCCTGCATCCTCGGTAACGGCCGCCGATGCACGAAAAGGGCGGCGAAGCGGGCCGTTGGGCCGATTCGAACGGAATTCACGGATTGTCGCAATTGGCGGCGATTTGTCACGAATTGTGGCACGTCCTCTGCACTACCGAGTGGTGGCAGTATCTTGGACTCGTCGGCAGGGGATAGGAGCGATGAGCACGGAAAATGGTAATCAGCGTTTGATCGATGCAGAGAGCAAGCTCAGCCAGGCGCTGCAGCGACTCCACGCGTTGCGTCGCGCCGCACTCTATGGGAACTACGATCCGGCTGAGTTCGACCGCGCGGTGATGGCCTACCGAGAAGCTGAGTCGGAAGTGCAGCAAGCGCGGGAAGCGTATGCGCGATCACAGGTTGCACAGGTCACGCCCGAGCGTGAGTTCGTCGCGGTGGGGCCCCAAGCGCCGTTGACGGTGACCAAGCGGATGGAATTCGCCCGCTGGCTGGTGGAGACCGGCCGGCTCTCGGACTGGAACTAACGAGTTCAAAGTCCGAAGCCCGATGTCCAAAGTGGTGCCGGCCGTGCTCGCGCCCACTCTGGACATCGGGCTTCGGACTTGGGACTTCACATGGCGCGTGGCCGAGAAGGTGGCCGGCGTACCGGCACGTCGAGTTGAAGCGGTGACGCGCGGGCGCCGGCGGCAAGCGAGAACGGTCGCCGTGGCTGCTCGCGCTGGCGGGCATACTGGTGGCTCTGTCGGCCGGCGCGTTCGTCGCCGGCACCGGCGGCGCTGTCGCCTACGCCGCCATCACCCAGCTCTCGCGCGGGTTGCCGTCGCCGGACCGGCTCGGCGAACGGCAGCGCTTCCAGACGACGAGGATCTACGACCGCAACGGCGTCCTGCTCTATGAGCTCTTCGACCCCGAGAAGGGCAAACGCCGCGTGGTACCGCTCCGGGACATCCCCGTGCCGGTGCGGGGGACGACCGGCCTGACCGGCGCCGCGCCCATCTGGCACGCCTTCATGGAGGCCGCCCTCCTGCCCCTGCCCGTCGATCCCCTCGCCCCACCACCGGGCCTGCAGCGCCTGGCCATCGGTCGCGACTCGGGCGAGCTGTGGACGGAAAGCTGCTCGGAGCCCCGGGTCGAAGAGTATTTCTTTCCGGGTACGGCGCCGGACAAGCGCTGCGAGCAGCCGTCGCCGACGCCCGCGCCAACGGTGCAGCCGGCCCCCTACCGGCCGCCATCCACCACCACGCCGCGTGCGACGTGGACGCCGGCGCCGTCGGTTGCCGAGCTGCGCGAGCGCGCCGCCGGCACCGCCACCGCTGCGGCCGAACGCTTTGCCACGCGGATTGCCGAAATCCAAGCCTCCCGGCCGGCGGTAGCGACGCCGACGCCGCCGTGTGTCAGAATCGTGCGTGACGATGCTTCTGACGGAGGCGCACCGGTCGGACGCGGTGCAGCGGGCGGCCCGTGCGCGCGTGGCGCTTGACGCCGGTGCGCGCGTATCACTGCTTGTCTGGGCGCTCGCGCTCGGCGCACTGACGGCGCTCTCGCGCATTCCGTTTGCCAGCCGCTACCTGTTTTCGTGGGATAGTGCGAACTTTGCGCTGGCGCTCGAACAGTACAACGTCGCGTTTCACCAGCCGCAGCCACCGGGATACCCGCTCTACGTCGCTGCTGCCAACGTGGCGCGGCTGTTCCTAGGCGAGGCGAACGCGAGCTACGTCTGCCTTAGTATCCTGGCGAGTGGACTGGCGGTGGTGTTTCTCACGCTCGTGGCCGGCGCGCTTTACGGCCGGTCGACCGCCGTGCTCGCCGGCATCCTGTTGGCAACGAGCTCGGTCTTCTGGAGCCAGGCCGAGGTGGCGTATCCGTACGCCTTTCTCGCGCTCTTCAGCTCGCTCGTCGCTTGGCTCTGCACCGTGATCCGTTGCGGCGGCTGTCGCGCCGGTGGCCTCACCGCCGCGACGGCGCTGGTGATCGGCGTCGGCGCCGGCTTCCGCTCGGAGCTGCTGCCGTTCCTTACGCCGCTGTGGCTGTATGCCGCGTTGCGCCGCCCGGCGGCGCTTCGCGCGCGGCTCGCCGCGCTCGCGGCAGGTGGCGTGCTGCTGGGCTTGGCGGTCGCCGCGTGGTATGTCCCGATGGTGCTGCTCAGCGGCGGCTGGAGCGCCTATCAGCAGGCGACCGGTGGGTACTACGCCTACTTCATTCAGACCACTTCGGGCGCGGGCAAGCTCCTGCTCGGGCTGCTGGAGAACACACGCGCGCTGGTGGGGTTCCTGTACAACGGACTGGGTCTCGCGCTCGCGCCGATGGTGTATTTCCTCGGCCGCTTCTTCGCGCCACAAAGCGTCGTCGCCGACTGGCGCGTGCGATTTCTTCTGCTCTGGATCGCGCCGCCGCTAGCGTTCTACGTTGCAGTACACGTCGGGAATCCGGGCTACGTGCTGTCGTTTCTGCCGGCGCTTTGCATCTATAGCGCCCGTGCGACGATCGGCCTCTTTGACGACTTACAGCAGGCGGCCGCGATGCTCGCGGCGCGCCGGCCGCACCTGCCGGCGCTGTTCGATGCGCGCTGGATCCTGCCGGCGGCGACCATCGCCGTGCTGGGCATCGGAGCGACGAACGGCGCGCTCTTTCTGCTGGCCAACGGCGAGGGGCGCTATCGGGAAATCCGGCAGATCGACCAAATCTTCGAGCGGCAGCTCGCGTACATCCGCCGCGAGTATGCGCCCCAGTCGACGTTGCTCGTGGCGTACGACCGTTCGAGGCAGTACCGGTATTATCTGCCGGAGTACAAGTTGGCCCTGCTGTTCGACGTCGCGGTCGCCGGCGCAGTCACCGACACCAGCCGCTACTGGGAGCGGCGTACCACGCTGACGGTGCCATCGGGAGTCACCGCCATCGTCTTTCCCGATCTGACGCGCAACACCAGCGACCAGCCGGGATTGGTCGAGAAAGTTGACCTCGGCAACGGGGTGGAATTGTTCGTCGCCCGCGTTCAGCCCGGCGACGAAGTGCGGTACGGGTATCAGTACGCGACGGCGCACAAGGGGCGATAGCAATGGGACGACTCGTCGTCGTCGAGCATCCGTTGATCGAGGACTGTCTGGCGCATTTGCGCGATGCTTCGACGAGGATGGCGGAGTTCCGCCGATACGCGCGCCTGCTCACGCAGATGCTGTGCTTCGAGGCAACGAGAGATCTCACCACACGAGAGACTGAGGTCGTGACGCCGATCCAGGCGGCAGGGGTACGGGTACTCGAAGAGCAGGTGGTACTCGTTCCGGTGTTGCGCTCCGGACTGGCGATGCTGGAGACGGTGAGCGCGCTTTTCCCCGACGCGCGCGTCGGCTTCGTCGGGCTCGAACGGGACGAGCACACCGCGCGAGCGCGCGGCTACTACCGCAAGCTGCCGGCCGGTCTCGCCGGATCACGCGTCATCATCCTCGAGCCGATGCTCGCCACCGGCGGCTCGGCGTGCGCCACGCTCGATATCGTGTTCGCCTCCGGTGCGCCCGACGTCCGCCTCATCTGCGTCGTGGCAGCGCCGGAGGGCGTGTCCGCGGTAGACGAGCGTTACCCGGAGGCCGCGATTTATGCCGCGGTGCTCGACCAGGGCCTCGACGACCGGAAGTTCATCGTGCCCGGACTGGGCGATTTTGGCGATCGGTACTTTGGGACGTAGGTTCCCGCCCCCATTTTGCACGGGGACGCTTCGAGAGTTAGACTGCCAGAGCAACACGACCATGACAGAGGAGCGTAGACGAGTGGATACCCCTTGGAGCGCCCACATGCAGATTGGGCTCGTCCACTTCATGATGTTCCCGGAAGCGATGGCCGGGAACGAAGGCGTACTCGAGAGCTTCGAGAAGATCGCGGCCGATCCGTTCTTTGAGGTCGCGGAGGTCACGCGCATCAACGACCCTCGCGTGCGCCGGCAGGTGCGTGACCTGGCCGACATGGCGCACATGGACCTTGGATTCGGCGCCCAACCGGGCGTGCTGATGAATAGGCTCAACACGGCAGCGCTCGACGACGACTCGCGGCGGGCGGCTGTCGCCGACATCAAGCGGAGCATCGACCAGGCGTACGAGCACGGCTGCCGGCTGCTGGCGATGATCGACGGGCTCGAATCATGGCCGGGCGAAGCCGAGAAACCGCGGGCGATCGATCAAGTCACCAGATCGCTGATCGAGATCTGCGAATATGCCGAGCGGCAGGCCAAGGACTATCGTCTGACGATCTCGCTCGAGACGTTCGACCGCGCGATCGAGAAGAAGTCGCTGCTTGGCCCGACGAACGATGCGGTCGAGGTCGCCAAGCGGGTGCGCGAGCGGTGCCAGAACTTCGGCCTGACGATCGACCTGAGCCACCTGCCGCTGCTCGCCGAGACCTCGCGCGATGCGCTGACGCTGGCGAAGGACCACATCATTCACGCGCACGTTGGGAACTGCCAGATGCGCGATCCGAGCCAGCCGTCCTACGGCGACAAGCACCCGCGTTTCGGCGCACCGGGGACGGAGAACGACTCGGACCAACTCGCCGAGTTCTTGCAGGTACTCTTCGAGATCGGCTTCTTCGACAAGGAATTGCCGACACGCCGCCCGGTCGTCACCTTTGAGGTGCGGCCGTTGGCCGGCGAGCGGCAGGACGTGCTCATGGCCAACTGCCGTCGGGTGATGGAAGAGGCATGGGGCAAAGTGGTGCGGCCACAGACAATCATTGGGGGTTGATGAGGGATGCCAAACGTATTTACCACACGAAGAATTCCGGAGATCGGGCCAAACAAGCTGCGCGAGCAGCCGGGTTGGGACGTGCAGCAGTGGAACTCAGATGACGTCATCCCGCGCGATCGGCTGCTGCAGTCGATCAAGGGCTGCGACGCCGTGCTGACGCTGCTCACCGAGCGTGTCGACGCCGAGTTCTTGGACGCGGCTGGGCCGCAGCTCAAAGTCGTCGCCAATCTCGCCGTTGGTTTCGACAACTTCGACGTGCCGGAGCTCACGCGGCGCGGCGTTATCGGCACCAATACGCCCGACGTGCTGACGGACACCACCGCCGACCTGGCGTTCGCGCTGCTGATAGCCACGGCTCGCATGCTGCCCCAGGCGCAGAAGTACGTCAAGGAGGGCAAGTGGAAGACGTGGGAGCCGCTCGGCTTCCGCGGCCAGGATGTGCACCACGCGACGCTCGGCCTTGTCGGTCTGGGCCGGATCGGCGGGGCGATGGCGCGCCGCGGCGCCGGCTTCGAGATGAAGGTCATCTACTACGACGCCTACCGCCGCCGCGACCTCGAGGAACAGTACGGCTACGAGTATCGTGACAGCGTCGAGACAGTGCTGCGCGAGGCCGACTTCGTTAGTCTACACACGCCGCTCACGGCCGAGACGCGCCATTTGATGAACGCCGAGCGTCTGCGGATCATGAAACCAACCGCGATTCTGATCAATACTTCGCGTGGGCCGGTCGTCGACATGCAGGCGCTCTACGACGCGCTCAAGAACGGCACCATCTGGGCGGCCGGTCTCGACGTCACCGATCCCGAGCCGCTTCCGGCCGACCACCCGCTGCTGACGCTCGATAACTGCCTGGTGGTGCCACACATCGCCAGCGCATCGATCAAGACACGCGACGACATGAGCGAGCTCGCGGCAGATAACATCATCGCCGTGCTCAACGGCCGCGCACCCAAGACGCCGGTGAACCGCGAAGTCGTGGAGCAGAAGGGGCTAAGATAGTAATCGATCGCCCGTTCACAAGGGAAGAAGAATGTCACGCACCGTACGTATCCGAGCCGGCAGCGTCGAGGCGACGGCGGAGCTAAACGAGAGCGCGACGGCGGACGCCGTCTGGAACGCGCTGCCGATCAAGGCATCTGCCAGCACATGGGGTGACGAGATCTACTTTCACATCCCTGTAGAGTTGGGCCAGGAGAACGCCAAGGCGACGGTCGACGCGGGCGACCTCGGATACTGGCCGCCCGGCGCCGCGTTCTGCATTTTCTTCGGGCCAACGCCGATGTCGCGCACGTCGGCCGAGGTCCGGCCCGCCTCGCCGGTCAACATCCTCGGCAAGATCTAAGGCGACGCGACGAAGTTCAAGAGCGTGCGGTCCGGTGAGCAGGTGACGGTCGAGGCGGCGTAGTCCCTATGCTGAATGTCGGGATTATCGGGGCGGGTGGTATTGCCCATAGGCTGCATCTGCCGCAGCTTGTGGCGATGCCGGATGCCGACCGGTTTGTCGAGGCGGTCGAGCGGTCGAGAAGAGCGATCGCGTCGTCCTGTGCCTGCCGCACGTCTCGCCCTCCGTATACGCCGCGCGCCGGCTAGTCAAGGACGGGGCGATCGGCAGGCTCTCCGGCGCGCACGGGACGGGTGGTAGACATCCGGTCGCGGCTGGACGAATAGACGAATGACGGAGGACGAGCGACGAAGAGGGCGCTTGTAGGAGAAGTTCGTCCTTCGTCCTTCGTCTACTCTTCGGCGCCGGCGAGCTCGTTTGGATCCTCCGGCTCGTCGCTGAAATCGCGCACGATGCGCGCGTACGTCGACGCCGGCGCGACGACGGACACGACCTTGCCGTTCTTCCAGAAGAGCTTCGTGTCCGGGTAGAAGCCGAAATACATCAACGCGACCTCCGCCTCCAGCGGACGATCGAAGATGATGCGGTAGCTCTCTTCGCCGACTCGCTCGATTCTCGGCCGCCTGGCTGCCACGATCTAATCGTACCGCCTAATCGTACCGCTATCCGAGGCAGAAGAGAAACTCACCGCAGACGCGCAGAGCTCACGCAGAGAAGCGCCGAGATGTTAGCCACGGTGCACTCAGAGTTCATGGCGATGGACTCTGAGTAGTGCAGACATATCCTGTGTGTGCGCAGTGGCCAAAACTACTCTCTGTGATCTCTGCGCCCTACTCTGCGTCTCTGCAGTGAATCCACCTCTCAGGATGAGGCCTGGGCGCTGGGGTTCTCGATAGGGACACCGATCATGCTGCCCCATTCGGTCCACGAACCGTCGTAGTTGCGCACGTCGGCGTAGCCGAGGAGCTCCTTGAGGACGAACCAGGTGTGGCTCGAGCGCTCGCCGATGCGGCAGTAGGCGACGATCTGCTTCTCCGGCGTGATCCCCTTCGACTGATAGAGCTGCTCGAGCTCCCGGCGCGACTTGAAGGTGCCGTCCTCATTGGCCGCGAGGCCCCACGGGACGTTCGTCGCGCTGGGGATATGGCCGGCGCGCTGTGCCGTCTCGGGCAGTCCGGGAGGCGCCAGAATCTCGCCGTTGAACTCGGCGGGCGAGCGCACGTCGACCATCGCCCGGTTGGGCGCGTTGATGTAGTCCCGTACCTGGAATTGCAACGCGCGCAGGCGCTCGTCCGGCTCACCCGCTCGGTAGGAAGTGGCCGGGGACGACGGTACCTCTTTGACCAGTTCGCGGCCATCGAGCTCCCACTTCTTCCGACCGCCGTTCATCAACGCCGCGTCCTGGTGCCCGTAGATCTTGGCGATCCAGTAGGCGAACGCCGCGAACCAGTTGTTGTTGTCGCCGTAGAACACGATCTTCGTATCGTTTCCGATGCCGGAGTTGCCGAGCAGCCGCTCCCAGGCCTCCTTGGTGGGGAGGTCACGCCGAACCGTGTCCTCGAGTTGCGTCTGCCAGTTCCAGCCGATCGCGTTGCGGATGTGCCCCTGCTCGTACGCGGTGGTATCGACGTCGACCTCGACCAGCCGCACGTTCGGATCGTTCAGATGCTCCGCTACCCATTGCGTACTCACCAGTGTGGCGTTGTTTGCGTACCCATTGTCTGTGGCCATCACTACCTCCCTGCCTAAGTGATCTAATTAGTGGTCTAACACGCCGCGCAAGGCCGGCGCAGCTACCACGACCGCACGTCCCCGTCGTCGATGCAGGCGCCGCGGGTGAGCTGCATCATGACGAAATTCGCGCTGGTGGGCAAGAGCTGAACGTGCGCCGCCCAGTGGTCGCGCTCGCCTTCCGGGATACGCTCGGACGCATCCTGCGCCGACAGATGGATCAGCGAGTCACTCTCCCCGGCGATCCCGAAGTCGAGCGTCCACTGTGGACCGCGCAGCCGCCCCACCGTATTCGCCCGCACGAGCTTGTAGCCGCTCGACTGCCGGTACTTGTCCAGGACGCTGGCGCTGAACCACACCTGCGCCAGCGATGGCGTCCCGGCGAGCACGCGCCTGTACACCAAGACATCCTGCTGGCAAACCGATCCCGCTTCGCTGCTCACGATCCCTCCTCGCGAAAGCTAAGTATCTCGATCACATTTGTTAGCAAGTAATCACCGTAGCATACGTGCGCCGCTCAGGGCAACACACACTGCACCTCGAATGTGTCGGATGGTTGACAGATGGGAGCGGCCATCGTAGTATCCGCGCGTTAGCATGCCCGGGCCAGTGCGCGCGAGCACGATGTACCTGGTGCAACCTCGTTGGTTTGCGGCTGGTAATGCAAGTAGCGTGAGCTTGAGAGGGAAAACCCATTAGCATGGCGTCCCAGCTTTTGCGACGAATGAGCAAGGCGCAACTCCGCGACGCGTTGCGCCGAAAGACGGCCGCTCCGTTTCATTCGATTCTGTGGGACAGCCGGCCGGTGCGCCTCGGCGAAGCGCTGAGCCGGCTCGATCGCGAGTCGGAAGACGCGTATTTCTACGCCACGCCGGACGAAGTCTTTAGCGGCGCCGCCAAGCCCGCGCGGTAGCCGCTCATCGACCGTCCGCGGCGTGTGCCGCCCAGTAGCCGTCCAGGAATGCCTGGATGCGCGGCTGGACGTAATCGAGCCCTGCCCGCGGGGAAGCGCTGCCGTCGCGAATCTCGTCCAGCACCCGCTGCAGCCCCGTCTCGCGCAGCAGCATGGATATGGTGATCTCGCCCGCCAACGCCGTCGTGCCCATCTCAAGCGCCTGCACAAAGACGTCGAGGTTCGCCACCGTAAGGCCCGCTGCGTCCAAGCGGTTCTTTGCCAGTGGGAGCCACAGGCGCCGGTTCGCGCCTGCGGTATGGCACATCCGGCCGGCCTCGGCGACGTGACGCTGGCCGTGATCCGACGTCAGCCACTTGGCGACTTCCCAGGCGGCCTCCTTGTCGGTGCTGGCCTTGGTCATGCACTGGCCGTCGAGGATCGCCAGGTGCGGCGTCTTTCTCGCCCAGCCTCGGGGGAGGACCTGCACGTCGATGCTGCGTGCCGGTGGCGGCTTCGCTTGCGGCCCGGATCGAGGCACCGGCGGCGCCGCCTGCGGGCGCTGTGCCAGACGGGCGAGCAGCGCCGGCCCGTCGACCTTCATCGCGACGCCGCCCACCTCGATGTGGTGCTTTCGCGGCTCGGCGTCGAGCAATGCCCGGGATGGCGAAATCTTGAGCCGGTACTGGCTGTCGTAGAGCTGGAATTGGTAGGCCTCGATCACCGCCGACGTGTTCCACTTGGCCGTCCGTGGCTCGCCGGCGCGATCCCACTCCAACTGATTGTGCATGCGCCACCACGGCGCGTTCGGCGCGTACCCCGCGTTCCACTGGTAGCCGTAGACTCGCTCGCCGTCGACCAGCCGCGTCAAGCGGGCCGCTAGGTCCTGGAAATCGGCGTAGAGCCAATCTGCCCTAGGATACGCGATGGCGGCCGCGTCGAAGTGGTCGCGCACAAAGTACAGCGCGTGCGCGTCGGCCGCCATCGTTGCCAGGTAGCGCTTGCCGCGGAATCTCGTCTGGAGCTCATACTGGTCGTCTCCCGGCCAAGGGGCGCTCCACCTATCCCGCGTCGCCAGATCGTCGAGCGGGTGAAGAAAGCCCTGGACGGCGAATGGCTGCCACGTGGCGCCGGGGAACCAGACGAGATCGGCCACCGTACCGGCCGCGGCGTCGGCGGCGAACTGGTCGAGGTAGGCGTCGGCGTCACGAACGGCGCCGCTGAGCTCAACGTGAAGCTGCGTGTCGCTGTGAGTAGCGTTGTAGTCGGCGGCGATGGCGGGGTAAATACTCTCGTTGTGTTGGTCATGCATGGCCCGAACGCGAACGGTGTATCGACTCATACGCTTCGGCGGCTCGATGGGCGTCGCCGTCGGCGGCTCGGTAGTTGCGTGTCCGCACGCCGCAAGCGACGATGTGGCCACCGCAGTCAATGCTGCCAGCCAGCGGCGTCGAGTGAAGCGGGCGCGGCCGCGGCCGGTGCCGTTCGAAGTTGCACTTGTCACCGTCGCCTCAGACACGAACACCGTCCCTCCTGCTATCCTCCAAGCGATACCGGCGGGGCGCCCGCCGTTGTCGTCGGTGCAGCGAGCCCCAGATCCGACAACCGTGTACGTCGTGACGCCGGCGAAGCATGCAAGGTAGCCAACATGGGAGCGATGCGACCGAAGCCACCCTCGACCACGCGGACCGTGCGCATCGCGCTCCGTGAGCGTGTGGTGCAGGGCATTCTGGCGATCATCATCTGGTGGGCGGTGTACTGGCGGGTGGGCATGCTCTATGGCCAGGTTGGCGGCATCATCGCCGCGACGTTTGCCGCCTGGAGCTATGTACTGGTCACCACGTACGTCGCCTACGTGCTCCACCAGCGCGCTTCAGCGAACGAAGGGCCGCGTGGCCCGAGGCCCCCGGGCGGCCGCTGGCCCGGTGCCTCTCCTTGATCAGTGGGCAGTAGGCACTAGGCAGTCTTCCCTGGGGGCGCGATTAAAGCAGCAGTCGCACCAATGAAAACTCTGTTAGCTGATCGCTAACAGCGCAAAATGGCGATGGTCGGGGAGAGAGGACTTGAACCTCCGACCCCCACGTCCCAAACGTGGTGCTCTACCGGGCTGAGCTACTCCCCGTCTATCCAGCATGCTCGGTGTTCTCCGGTGTGTTCCGGCGTACCCGTTGCCACATATTGTACCAGGATGCGCGCGCCCATTGGACACCAGGGTGGATTGCCGGATAGAATTTTAGGGTTCGGCTGATGCGGCGTGCGATCTTCGGGTCGCCGTGCCGGCAGCCCGCCATGGTGGCCGTAGCTCAATGGCAGAGCACTGGATTGTGGCTCCAGTGGTTGGGGGTTCGAATCCCCTCGGTCACCCCCGTACCCCACTGAAGAGTGCAGAGTGGACCACAGTGAGCGTCACCGTCGGACAGCGCTGCGGGATTTGCCACGTTGCACTTTTCATTCCCCTCACGTATACCGTTCCAGGACGCGGTTGATTCGCTCGACGACTTCGATCGGTACGAACGGTTTGGTGATGAAGTCGTCGGCGCCGGCACGCACTGCCTCCTCGGCCTCCTGAAAGCTCAAGGCGGTAATCACGATCACCGGCACACGCGGCACGTCCGGTCGCCGTTTGAGAAGCTGAATCAGCCGAAAGCCGGTGACCTGCGGTAAGTGGAGGTCGAGCAAGATCGCCTGTGGACTCACGCGGTCGAGCGCGTAAAGTGCCTCCAGGCCATCGTGCGCGACAATCGGCTCAAAGCCCGATTCTCGCAGATTCACGGCCAGCACCTCCGCCAGCCCTGGCTCGTCCTCGACGACCAGGACGGTCCTACCCGTTCCTTGGTGCGTCTCCGCCTCCAGAGGCGGTTGGCTCAGTGTCAACGTCGACGACTGCTCGTTCATTTGCCCAGCTCCTTCGCTCCGAATCGAATACCCAACCGTTTTGGAAAGCCGTTTCCGGCGATCGCGACAAAGGCCCCACCTCAATCTTGGCGCTCGCCGGATCACGCTCGATGGTGCGCTGGCGGGCACCACACTACCGCAAGAACTGTGCCGTCTGTCGCATTATGTAACACACCGCATCATGTATGTAACACACGCGTCCAGATGGTCTGTCGTCACAGCGTGACTTGCGTCGCCGGAGTTGGCCGGTGCGCTCCATCACGATGCCGGCACACCAATTCCTGCCGTGGTCCCAGTCGTACCAGGCAGCTCGACGTAGAACGCCGCCCCACCGTGGGCCAGGTTTTCCGCCCAAATCCGCCCGCCGTGCGCCTCGACGATGCGACGGCAGATGTAGAGGCCGAGGCCCATCCCTCCGGCGCGCCGGCTGTGCCCCGTAGCATCGCTGTCCGGCGATTCGGCCGCCGCTTGTTGATTGGAGGCGACACGATAGAACTTCTCGAAGATCAGCTCGAGGGCGTCCGCCGGGATGCCGGTGCCCCAGTCGCGGACGCGGGCCTGCACGCGATCTCCCTTCTGCATCGCCGTGATCTCGACCGGGCTCGCTCCCGGTGCGTACTTGATGGCGTTGGTGACGAGGTTCTCGACGACCTGCGAGAGCTGGTCTTCATCCGCGAGAATCCAGAGCGGCTCGGGCTCCACCGAGACGCAGAAGCTCCGTGTGCCGGCAAGGAGGGAAACGCGGTCGAGCGCCCGGCGGAGGAGCGCGCCGACCTCGACGGGACGTGGCTCGGCGCTGAACAGGCCGCCGTCGAGCGCCGTCGCGGTAAGAAGATTGTCCACGAGCCGGCGCAGCCGGTCCCCGGCCGCCTCGATTCCTTCCAGGAAGCGCGTGCTCGTTTCCGGCGCGAGCTTGATGCCCGGGCGCAGTAGGGTCGAGGCGTAGCCTTTGATCAGTGCGAGCGGCGTGCGAAGCTCGTGCGAGATCATCGAGGCAAAATCGGCCTGGCGGCGCTCGGCCTCGCGTGCACGGGCGCGCTCATCCTGGAGACTGGCGTACAAACGCGCGTGCTCGATCGCGGTGCGGGCGTGGCCGGCGAACGCCACCAGCAGCTCACGTTCCTCAGGCCCAAACGGCGCCGACTCACGCCACAGCGACAGCACTCCGAGGTGCCGCCCCGGTGCCACAAGCGGGAACTCCTCCGGCACGACCGACGGCGGGGCTTCCGCGCCGGCGGACGCGACGAGGTACGTGCCCCGACCGGTCTCGTCGACGAGGCCGATCGAGCCGCCGTCGGCGTCGACCGTCTCGACGGCAAGTCGCACCATCATCTGCAGCGTGTGCGGCAGATCGACACCGGCGGCGAGCGCCTCGCCGGCGTAACGGAACGAGCGTCGCAACTGCTCGGCCAGCCGCCGCGTATCGCGGTAGAGCCGCGCGTTGTCGATCGCGATGGCAGCTTGGTTGGCGATCGCCAGCGTCGTCTCGACGTCCTCCTGGCTGAAGTGGTAGTGACGCGAAACGTGATTGAGGAAGAGCGTGCCCAGCATCGTGCCGCGCCGGGCAAGCGGCGCGACGAGGATACTCCGATCGCCGAAGAACCGCACCGATGCCTTGTCGGTGCGCGCATCGGTCATCGCGTCGCCGACGATCACCACCTGTCCGGTTTCGATAGCCTCCCGGCTGAGCGGCTCGGCGGCGAGGTCGAGGGGCCGCGTCTTCCAGTTGGTGGTAAACGCCGGGTGCATTCCCCAGAGCGCCGACGGCAGGAGCTTCCAACGCGTCGCATCGAGCAGCCAGATGCTGACGCGGTCGGCGGCGGTGAGCGCGGCGGTGCGCTCGACGATCCGGTCGAGCACGACGTCGAGCTCGATCGACGAGCCGGCGAAGCGCGCGATGTCCGCCAGCACCTCGTCGTGACGCTGCCGCGTTCGGTTCTGCCCGTTTCCGTCCACGGTGCCTCCGAATGATCGGAGTAGTGACGCGCTACTTCGACATAGTGGGGAGAATCCAACCAAACGAACCGGCGAGACGGATGACGAACGACGAAGGAGCACGGGATGACGAGCCGTCTACGTCGTTCGTCGTTCGTCACGTTAGGACGCCGAGTACTGAATCCTCCCATCGACCTGGCGCCAGACACCGCCTGGACCCGTCTGCGTCATCTTCTGCGCGGCGCCGGCGACGTTGACGATCACCCCAGGATTCACCTCGCTGCGAGCAATGACTCTGGGGATACGCTGCTCCGTTTCCAGGTCGGCAAGCATCTCCTCGCCCCAGCCCGCCTGAACGAACGTGGGCGTCGACGCCGGTGAGCCCAGCACGCCCGCCTCGACGAAATTGCGTCCGCGTACGAGGCCACCCACAATTCGGCCCGTGCCGGGGACGGTAACGCTCACCTCACTGATGACGGTGCTGTGGCGGATTTCGCGTGCGACGGTGACTGGGCCACCGGCGTGGATCTCCGCCTGATCGACAAATCGGGCGCTAAAGGCGCCGCCGGCCCGGATAACGGTGCGCCCCTGGCCGATGACACCGCTGTTGATCGTGACGGTCCCGCCTGCTTCGATGAGCTCGGCGGCGTCGATCGTGCCGCCGATCGTGATGTCGCCGGTAGCACGCAGCTTGAATCCCGGCTTGACGCCGCCGCTCACGTTCACGTTGCCGGTGAAGTTCAGGTTGCCCGTCTTGAAATCGACGTCGCCCTGGACGGAAAACACCGGAGTGACGGCGATGCGGTCGCCGGTCCGGCTGGGAAGCCCGCCGATCTTGGCGATCAGCTCGATCTGGCTGTCGCTCACGGCGGTGTTCTGGCCGGCGAGGCGGCGCAGGTCGAGATCCTTGGCCGGCTTGGCCGGAAGTGTCTTCCCCCGGACGGTATAGCCAGGCTCGGGCGGCACCGCGGCAATCTTGCGCACGAGCACGTCGCCCTCCAGCACCATGGGTATCCCGCCGATCTCCCGGTAGTCGACACGCTCGTTTTCGTCGACCGCAGGCTTGCGTTCGTCGCCGTCGCCACCCGCCTGCTTGCGTTCCGCCGCCATTTCCTTGACGACGTATTCGACCGCGGCGTCGACGCCGTCTTTGGGCGGCTTGCCGCGCGCGATGACGACGGGGGAGGTCAGCTTCGAGCCGGCCAGCCGTTCGAGCAGCGCGGTATCGAT
This sequence comes from Chloroflexota bacterium, assembly GCA_016199265.1. GTDB lineage: Bacteria > Chloroflexota > UBA11872 > UBA12225 > UBA12225 > JACQGX01. Next base: position 26,420 of record JACQGX010000214.1, read on the forward strand.
TCCGGCGGTAATGCCCGCGGCGGCAAGCGCAGCCTCCACCGAATTGCGATCGATCTCGGCGTCGGCCCACGGAATGAGCCAGGAGGTAAAGTCATCGGCCGAGACCTTCACGGCGACGCCCGAGCCGTCGGGTGGCTGGGCACTGGGCGAGATGGCCCCGAACATCGTCGCCGTGCCGTCGGCGGCGCGTAGCGCCGCCCCGGCGACGGTGTCGTCGCGCGCGTCGAGCGGCCAGTCCTTGAGGAGCGCCTCGAGCACCGCCTGATCGGCCGGCAGGCCGCGCCCCTCCGGTGGGACGACGCGCATCGAGACGATCCCCATCAGGCAGGAGAGCTCGATCCGCCCGGCAGCCGGCGACACCGGCGGCTGCCACGTGGCCTCCAACTGGAGGATCTCGCCGCCGATGCCCAAGAACCCCCTTTTCCGGCGTGACACGATGTGAAGCGTGAGCTCGTCGGGAGGAACGCCGAGCTGCTTCGCCGCTTCGGCGCGTCCGCTGGCCTCGTCGGCGACCTCGACCACGATCTTGCGAGTCTGAGGTTTGATCGGGGAACCGTTGCTGTCCGCAACCCCTGTGGCACTTGCCGTCGTCTCCACACTCATGATTGTCCCTGCTCCCTCGTTACCGGTTACTGCCCAACCCCTGCCGGCTGCCCGGTCGAGACGCCGGCCGAGCAGAGCCGAAAGTGCCTCATTCAGAATCGGATGCTAGGATAGCACGACCGGGGTCGAGAGAGTGGCGCAGACGACCCGACGGCCTACGCCTCGATCCCGGAGTCGGGTTCGAGATCGATTTCGGACTCGGAATCGAACGAGGCGTCGATCGCGGCGTCGATGTCCTGCGAGATTCGCGCTAGGCCCGCCGTCTGGGCGAGGGTCGTCGGGGAGAGTTCTTCGGAGCCGTCGGGGCGCAGCTTCCAACAGTAGTACCCGAGCATAATGCCGACCGCGAACTCGCGTCGGGCCACGTAGCGGTCACACGCCTGGCAGGCACGGTCCCAGATTTCGAGCAGATCGTGCGTACGGCCACCCGCGGCGACCTCGTCGGCGGCGGTACGGAGAAGCTGCGCTGCCTGACGGGTGGAAATCCGGTACGCGTGCGAGAGGACGTCCGTCCATTCCTTGGGCCGGATAAACGCATCCGCGCTGTCAAAAGTGGAATCCGGCTCGTCGACGCCGGCAAAGAGACCCACGGTGGCCACCTCTGTTGCCAGTATAACTCGAAACGTGAAGCGTGAAACGTGAAACGTGAACTACAGCGAGACATCGTGCATCACTGTGTTCTTTACCGCACGATGTGGCTCCGAAGCTCACGTTTCACGCTTCACGCTTCACACTTCACGCTAGTTCAGCCGCCGATGAAGCCCAACGGATTGAACCGGACGCCGAGGAGCTGTTCGGCCGGGGCGCCGACCCAGCGGTCGATGACGGTGCTGTAGACCGAGCGGAAGTCGGTGGTGAACTTCAGATTGCCCTAAAGTGCGAGAAGTTGGGATTGGGGTAGCCGACGCCGGGCACGATGGCAAGCTGGCTCACGCCCGGCGTCCACCCCCGCCGCCTCGACCGCGCGGGTGAAGATGTGTGGCATCGCCAGCCCGAGCGAGACGACCTTGAACCCGTCCTGGATAAAGATTCGACGTGAAAGCATGAGGCTCTCCTCAGTTCCGAGTTCCCATGTTCTCGCACGAGGAACTAGGAACCAGGAACTCGGAACTCGTGTACTACGCCAGTTGGTATTCAGGCATCGACATGATCAGGTAAATCAGGCCGCGAATCTTGCGATCGACGGCCGGATCGGTGTCCTTGACAGGTAAGCCGCTCTTCGGCCAAAGGTTCCCATCGCTCACGTAGTCGATCAGCGTCTGGCGCTGCTCGGGCAGAACCTGGCCGTCGAGCAGCAACTGAAGGAAGTAATCGACGGCCTGCTCGGGCGTCGTGAGGCTGCGTTGCTGGACGATCTGGAGAAGATTCACCGGCTGTGTGTTCTGGTCTCTACGGATGGTGAGAATACGGTTTGCCTGGTTAACACGCTCAAGCCAGCTCGTGGTGTTGATCCAGCGGTCGCCTCCCGGCCAGCCGGCGACGTTCGGTGGGTTGAACAGTGTCTGTCCCATGCGCCGCGCGCTGGCGTCGAGGCCGCGGGCGTTGGTCTCGAGCTTCAGCGCACGGGCGATCCCGGCGAGATACTCGACGGGCGACTTGACCTTCGCGCGGTACGCGCGCTCGGAATAGAACGCCGGCGACGTCAGGATCGCCTCGACAACCGCCCGTATCCGGCCTCCGGAGGCGCGATAGGCGTCCGCAATCGGGGCCAGCACGCCGGACTCGGGATTGTCATAGGCAAAGAATTCGAAGAGGCGCTTCGCGATGTAGTACGGCGCCGAAGGGTGCGCCATGATCAGGTCGGCGACGTCGTCGCCGTTAAAGTTGCCGGTGACGCCGAAGATCGTCTTCTTCCCGTCGTCGTGCTGGGCGGGGCGGTAGGCAAACTCGCGCTGGGCATTCAACCTCCAGCCGGTGAACGCGCGGGCGATTTCGCGAATTTCTTGTTCGGTATAGTTCGGCTGTCCGTCCGGTCCAGCAATGCCCAACGCGAACAGCTCCATCAGCTCGCGGGCGTAGTTCTCGTTCGGCTTGCCCTTGCGATTGGTCTGGCTATCGAGGTAGACGATCATTGCCGGGTCGCGCGAGATGCCCTGGATGATTGAGGCGTGCTCGTCGAGCGCATGCTCCCGAAAGAACTGAATCTGGTTGAGCATTAGATGACGCGGATTGGGATTTTCCGGCCGAGGCTGCGGCAGGCCGACCTTGCCGTAGCCGCTCACCAACAACCCGTGCCAGAAATACGCCAGCTTCTCCTGCAGCGGGCGCTGCGTGTAGATCATGCGCAGCAGCCACCACCGTTGGAGATCGGATGCGTTGGCGAGATGAAGCTCGAGGCGGCTGAGCCGCTCGTCGACGTCGTCGGGAACAGCGTCGTAGTTGAGCAGGCGGTCAACGGCGCCGCGCAAGCCGATGCCGGCGTAGTAATCGAGCTCGTCGTGCGAGTAACCGAACCCGGCGCGCCGAAGCAGGTGGGCTACTTTGTCGCGCTCGGTGAGCAGCGGCGCGTGCTGCCCGCTGCGTGATGCGGCTGCGCCGGCGATTGTGGCCCGCAGCGCGGCCAATCCGCCGGCAAGCAGGCCGGCACGGCTCACCAGTCGCGGTGCCCGTGATGCTGGCAGAGGACCAGACGCGGCTTCGCGCGCCGGCCCGGTGGACGCGCTGGGCGCCGCCTCGGGCGGCGCAAGGTCAGTCATCATTGTCCCCAGAAACCTTCTGCGATCCGTCTCATAAATGAGTGTAACGACGCGCATCCGCAAGAGGTGCTTGCATTGTGGTTGCACTTTGCACTTTCCACTCGGTTTAGCCGAAAGGTACCGCTCCCGGTGACCGCGGCGGCGCCCTGGCTTATGCTCCTTCGTATGTGATGGTCAATCGTCACGTGGCGATCCTGGCCGCGTCTCTACTCCTCGCCTCGCTCCTGCCCCTGCCTCGCTCGGCTCTTCTGTCTCCACTACCGTCCGTTCGCGCCGCATCGCTTACCCGCCCAGCGCCACTGCTAAGCGCCAGCGCCGCTTACATCGTGGACCTCATGCGCTCCGAGTGGCGCGCATGGCGCAACCTGGCCCACGCGCACCGATAGAATTGTGAGTAATGGCAACATCCCCGATTCAAGAACACCGGCTCGGCAACGGGCTTACCGTGCTCACACGTGAGGTGCGCTCGGCGCCAGTCGTCAGCTTTTCGGTGTGGTACCGCGTGGGCAGCCGCGACGAAGTGCCGGGCATCACCGGCATCAGCCACTGGGCCGAGCACATGGCGTTCAAAGGCACCGAGCGTTTCGCCAAAGGTGAGGCCGACAAGCTGGTGGCAGCGCACGGCGGCGTCTTTAACGGCATGACCTGGATCGACTACACCGCGTACTACGAGACGCTGCCGAGCGAGCACGCGCGGCTCGCCGTCCAGATCGAATCCGATCGGATGGCCAGCGCCCTCTTCGATCCGGCGGAGGTCGACAGCGAGCGCGGCGTGATCATCTCCGAGCGCGAGGGCGGAGAGAACGAGCCGGGGTTCTTCCTCGGCGAAGAGATCACCGCCGCCGCGTTCAAGCTTCATCCGTATGGCCAGCCGGTCGTTGGCTTCAAGTCCGATTTGCGGCGCATAACCCGCCAGAACTTGTGGAATCACTACCGGCGCTACTATGCGCCGAACAACGCCGTCGTCATCGCGGTCGGCGACTTCGATACGCCGGCGCTGCTCGAGCTGGTCGAAGACGAATTCGGCAAGATCAAGCGGCGGGCGACTGCTCCGCGCCTGCCACTGGTCGAGCCATCACAGGAGGGTGAACGGCGCGTCGTCGTCGAGCGACCCGGCGCGGTACAGCTCCTCTCGATGGCGTATCACGTGCCCGAAGGGTCGCACCCGGATACCATGCCGCTCGACGTCCTCAGCGGTGTGCTGAGCGCCGGGCGCAGCTCGCGTCTGTACAAGGCGCTCGTCATCGGCGGGCTGGCCAGCTCGGCCAGCGCCGGCCTGCCGCTCACGCGCGAGCCGTACCTGTTCCGCATCTCGGCGACGGCGCGGCCGGGGGTCGAGGTCACGCGAATCGAGGAGGTCGTCGACGCCGAGCTGCGGCGCCTCGTTGAAGAAGGCGTCGGCGAGCCGGAGATGGCCAAAGTGCGGCGCCAGCTCCGGTCCGGCCACCTGTTCAGCACCGAGGGTGTCACGAACCAGATGCGCTATCTGGGGCAGTATGCGATGGCCGGCTCGTGGCGCGGCTTCGAGTCGTACCTCGACGACGTCCCGAAGGTAACGGGCGAAGACGTCGTTCGGGTGGCGGCGACGTATTTGACGGAAAGGAACCGCACCGTCGGCTGGTTTCTACCGAGCAATGCGGTCGGTGACGGCGCGCGCGCCCGGCTGGCAGTTGCCGCTCGTGCGGCGGCGACGGCCGTCGCTAAGGCCGAACGACCACGGCACGACCGATCCCGTGTGACGGCGGCAGGAGGGGCGGCATGAGTGCGACCACGGCGCCCCGCACCCGACTGCAGATTCGACGAACAACACTGTCCAACGGAATCGCCGTTATCGGCAGCGAAAACCACACGCACGAGAGCGTGGTACTGCGTCTGAACCTGCGCGCCGGCGCGACGTACGATACCCCGGAAAACGCAGGCCTCGCCTCGCTGACCGCGTCAGGTTTGACGCGCGGCACGCGGCGCCGGACCTATGAGGCGATCAACGAGGCGGTCGACGCTGCGGGGATGGGATTCGGCGCCGGCGGTGGCCGGCATCTGGTGTCGATCTCGGCCCGATGCCTCCGGGAGGATCTCGGCCTTGCCATCGATCTGATCGCCGACGTGGCGCGCCACCCGGTCTTCCCCGAGCGAGAGATCGCCGAGCTTCGGGGACAGGTGGTCACGCGACTGCGCCAGGCCGACAACGACACCGGTGCAGTCGCCGATCGGGAATTCCGGGAGCTGATCTACCCCGTCGGGCATCCATACCGCCTGCGTATCTCCGGCTACCAAGATACGGTGAGCCGGTTCACGCCGGAAGACCTGGAGCGCTTCCATGCATCCTTCTACGGCCCGACCGGTGCCTTTTGCGTCGTCGCCGGCCACGTCGACTTCGAGCACGTCGTGGCGCAACTTGAGGGTGCACTCGGCGATTGGCGCGCGACCAATCCACCGGAACCGCCCGTTGGAGCGCCGCCCGGGCCGGCGCCGCAGCAGCGCGAGGTCGAGGTGCCCGGTAAGACGCAGAGCGACCTGGTCGTGGGCGCGCCCGGCATCGCGCGCAACGACCCGGACTATTACGCGCTGCGAATGGCGAACTTGATCCTGGGGCGGCTCGGGTTCATGGGTCGGCTGGGCGAAGCGGTACGCGACGCCAAGGGGCTCGCGTATGGCATCCACAGCGATCTCGAGGCCAACGCCGGCCCCGGCCCGTGGTCGATTCGGGCCGGTGTTAACCCGGCCAACGTCGATACCGCGCTCGATGCGATCGCAGACGAGCTGCGCCACCTGCGCCGCGAAGGCGTAACCGGCGACGAGCTGCTGCGCGGCCAGCGATTCAGCACCGGCGTGCTGGTCTTACAATTGGAAACAAACGACGGCGTGGCCGGCGTGATCCAGGAGATCGAGTTCTTCAACCTCGGCCTGGATTACCTCGACCGCTACCCGGAGATCATCAACCGCCTCACGCGCGAGCAAGTCGGCGCCGCCGCCGCTCGGCGCCTGCCGGCGTACGAAGAGACGGTGCGCGTGATCGCCGGCCCGCCGAGGGGCACTTCGTAGTTCCGAGTTCCTGGTTCCTAGTTGGCGGTCAGCTCGGAGCTCGGAGCTCGGAGCTCGGAGTTCCGAGCTCGGAACTCGGAACTCGGAACTCGGAACTCGGAACTCGGAACTCGGAACTCGGAACTCGGAACTCGGAACTCGGAACTCGGAACTCGGAGCCAGAAACTCGGAACTACGATGTCAATTCGCGCACGACCTCGTTCACCACGCGGCCCTCGGCGCGGCCGCGCAGGCGCTGCGCCGCGAGGGGCATGACCTTCTTGAATTCGCGCCCTTGCTCGGCGATGATCTGCTCGACCTCCGCGCGGATTTCGTCACGTGAGAGCTGCTTTGGCAGGTACGACCCAGTGATCGCAATTTCGGTACGCTCCTTCTCGGCCAGGTCGGAGCGGTTCGCCTTCTCGGCGAACTCGAGCGCTTCGCGGCGCTGATTGAGCTCCCTTTGGACGACGCCGAACAGGTCCTCCTCGGTCACCGGCTTGCCATACTGCGGATTCTTGCGATCGGTACGGGCGATCTCGAAATTGGCGATCGCGGCACGCAGCATACGGATGGCCGAGAGGCGCCGCTCGTCGCGGGCGCGCATCGCTTCGCGTTGATCGGCTTCGAGTTGTTCCTTGAGACCCATGGCACCACCACCTTCTGGTTTAGAATAGCAGGGGCAGCATCCGGATGCTGCCCGAGGTATTGTTTTAGGAGCGACATGGCGACGACGTTCGAGCTCGGCGATTTGCAGCAGCCGAAGGGGCATGCGCTCCTATACTTCACCAGCACCGAGGGTGAAAACGAGGTGCTGGCCACCTACGTCGTCGTGCTGCCGATCGCGATCAATCCGGCGAAGTACATCCCACCGGCGTTTGCGGCGCGCATGACGCACGCCGTCGCCGCGGTCGCGGCGACGGCGCTGCCGCCCATTCCAGAGACGATGGAGAGCGTTGCCGCGGTGCGCCGGCTGGCAGTCTTCCGCAGTGACGATCTGCTCAACGGCGGCGTAATCGACCCCGACCCGGAGCGGCTGATGCTGGCGACGCACGAAATCGCGCAGGAGTATGCGGCGCGTTACCAACGGGCGCTCGACTTGGCGCCCGAGCCGGAGCCAAAGGAGACGGTGCCGGACGAGGACGTGCTGCGCTGGGTGCTCATGGGTGAGAAGGAGCGGATCGGGGAACTGGCGAAGCTTACCGGTCAACTCCGCTACGCGTTGGAAGGGAACGACCAGCACCTGCTCGAGGCGGCGATGGCGCAGGTCCACAAGCTCAAGGCACTGCTGCCCGAGAAGTACCGCATCGGCGAATTCTTGGAAGCGGCGCGGCGACCGGACGCCACGGGGCGGCGACTCGCCGAGCTGTACATCGATCGCTGCTACAAGCTCAGCAACGAGGAGTACGAGTCGCTGGCGCAGTTGGATCGAGAGATCGAGCGGCTGCAGCAGGAAACGTGATCGGCACCGCCTGGTGCGGCAGTGGCGGCGTACCGTTGGCACCGAGCGCTTCGGGCATGATGATGCGCACGAGCGCCTCGACGCCTTCCACCAGGTGTGGCCCGGCATAGGAGAACAGTTCGTCGAGATCGGCAGCCCAGACCCGTGCCGAGGCGAGACCTGAACCGTCTGCCATCCGGAAGAGAGCCGGCGCGACCGATTCGGCGGTGCCCCTCGGGCCGGCGCGCTGCTGACCGACAAGCAGCACGCCGAGCGCGGCGGTGTGTATGTCGGTCGGTGTGATGGTGTGGCGCTCTTCGCCGGGGAGACCGAGCGCCGGAACGCCACCCGCGGCGTCGACCATGTCCGGCACCCACCGACCGAGCGCTCGCAGGCGTGGCGAAGTTCGTTCTGTCGAGTCGAATTCCGCGACCGCGGCGCGCGGCTGGGTGGCGCCCGAGCGGACGAGGTAGCGGGCGACGTGCATGCGCAGCGCGAGCAGCCTGGCGCTGCGTATCTTGTAGAACGATTGCGCTCGCTCAGGCACACCCAAGGCTTGCCCCAGGACCGGTATGCACGGCAGTACCTCGTCCAGCTGCCGCGGGCTCACGGAGAGGACGCGGACGGTGCGGCCCGCAACGCGGGCCTCCGCACCCATGACCGCGGCGCCAAGCGGCGTATAGCTTGTGGCGCGCAGCGGGCACACTTCCTCCCAAAGGATCACATCCGGTTGCGCGGCCTCGATCGCGGCCCAGTCGAGGACGAGATTGGTCGTCTGTCGGTAGCCGAGCGGGACACCCGTCAGCTCGAGCGGGGCACCCGTCGGCTCGAGCCGAGGCTCCAGCCTTCCGACCTGAGCGGCGTCGGTGCGCGCGAAGCGGGCGACAACGGGAACGCTTGCTGCTCCCTCGGGCCAGAGGCCATCACCGGCGCGGCCCACCAGGCTGCCGGCCAAGCCGAGGTCGCAGAGCAGGCGTGTCCAGCCGGGTCCCAAGGAGACAATGCGCATCACCCCTATACTAACGTGCGGTGAACGGGCTTCCCACGGTACTCGACGTCGACACCGGGATCGACGATGCGCTGGCGCTGCTGCTCGCGCTGCGCTCGCCAGAGCTCGAAATCGTCGGCGCAAGCTGCGTCGCGGGCAACGTGATGCTCGACCAGGTGGTGCGCAATACGCTCGGCGTGCTGGCGGTTGCCGGCGCGCATCGCGTGCCGGTCGCAGCAGGGGCACGGCGGCCGCTGCTGCGCCGGCTGACGACGGCGACGTTCTTCCATGGCGAGGACGGAATCGGCGGCGTCGCCCTGCCGGCCGCGTCGCGGGAGCCGCTGGCCGAGCCGGCGCCCGCTTTCCTCTGCCGGCTGGCGCGTGAGTTCGGCGGACGGCTCAACGTCGTGGCGGTCGGGCCGCTCACGAACGTGGCGCTCGCGTGCGTGCTCGATTCCAGCTTTGCCGCGCGGCTCGAGCGGCTGGTGGTGATGGGCGGTGCCGCGACCGTACCGGGAAACGTCACGCCCGTCGCCGAGGCCAACTTTTACAACGATCCCGAGGCAGCAAGAATTGTCTTCGAGTCCGGCGCGCGGCTAACGATGGTGGGGCTCGACGTTACGATGCGCGCGCTCTTCGAGGCGCAACGCTACCACCTGCTGCGTGACGTGATTGCCGCCGGCCAAGATCCGGTTGCCCGCTTCGCCTGGGCCGTGCTCGACCGCTATCTCAAGGCGGATCTGGCCGCCGGATTGACCGGCAGTCCGCTGCACGATCCGCTGGCAGTAGCAGCGTTGGTGCGACCGGAGCTGCTCACCTGCCGGGCGCTGCACGTCGAGATCGAGACCGGCGGGCGCCTGTCGGCCGGGCAAAGCGTTGCCAATGTCAACGGTCTCGTCGAGCGTCTCGAATCACGCGGCGACCACGATGACGTGGTCGGGCTCGATCGCCCGCCTCCCAACTGCGACGTCGCACTGGTCGTCGACTCGACGGCGTTCATCGACCTCTTCTGCGAACGGCTGGGGTTGAGTGTCTCACCACGGCAACACACTCAATAGTCCCAGTAGCCTTTGGCTTTGAGCTGGAGGCGCCGGGAGAGTCGTTGGCCGAACGACAGGCGGTTCGCCGCGTGTTGGCGTTCGAGCGCCGCGACCGTTCGTTCGGTTGGCTGGCCCGCGTCCTGCATGCCCTTGCAGAAGTTCCACAGCCAGTCGGGATCGAACCACGTCTCCCGCGCGATCCGGCGCACGTGGGGTTCGAGCACGTCATAGTCGCGGACGGTCTCGCGTGGGGGAATGTCGGCGCGCGGCATGTCTTCGCTCACATTGTAGGCGACCGGGCCTGCGGGCGGTGCAACCTGCTGCTGTTCGGTTGTGCATCTCCCGTGTGGCCTTACACTCGCGTAAATGCTGCTGACGATCACGACAACATGCCGGCCGGCCACAGACCTCGGCTATCTGCTGCACAAGCATCCGGCGCGAGTGCAGTCGTTCTCGTTGGGCTTCGGGCAGGCGCACGTGTTCTACACCGAAGCGACCGAGGAGCGCTGTACGGCGGCGCTCTTGCTCGACGTCGATCCGGTCGGGCTGGTACGCGGCCGCGGGCCGGCAGGGCGCGCCGGCAAGGCGTCGACGCTGGCGCATTACGTCAACGATCGGCCGTACGTCGCCTCGTCGTTCATGAGCGTCGCCATCGCGCAGGTCTACGGGAGTGCGCTCGGCGGACGGAGCAAGGATCGGCCGGCGCTCGTCGAACAGGACCTACCGTTCGAGGCGAAGGTGTCCGTGCTGCCGTGCCGCGGCGGCGAGGCGTTCTTACGCCGCCTCTTCGAGCCGCTCGGCTATTGCGTAACCGCACGGCGGCATGCGCTCGACGAGCGGTTTCCGCAGTGGGGCGCGAGCCGCTACTACACGGTGACGCTCGAGGCCACGACACGGCTGAGCGGTTTTTGTCGCACCTCTACGTGCTCGTGCCGGTCCTCGACGACGAAAAGCACTATTGGGTGGGTGACGACGAGGTCGAGAAGCTGCTCCGCTTCGGCGAGGGCTGGCTGGCCGGGCATCCGGAGCGTGATCAGATCTCGCGGCGCTATCTGCGCCACCAGGCGCGCTTGACGCGAGCGGCGCTTGCCCGGTTGGCCGACGATGACCTGCCCGATCCCGACGCCACGCAACTCGCCCATGCAGAGGAAGAAGCCGCCGTCGAACGGCGGATCGACCTCAATGAGCATCGCCTCGGCGCGGTACTGGCCGCTTTGCGGGCCGGCGGCGCCCGGCGCGTGATCGACCTCGGCTGCGGCGAAGGACGTCTGCTCAAGGCGATGCTCGACGGCGGCGGCTTCGACGAGATAGTGGGAATGGACGTCTCGTCTCGCGCCCTCGAGGGAGCGGCGCGACGCCTACGAATCGACCGGCTACCGCCTGACCGCGCCCAGCGCGTGCGGCTGTTCCAAGGGACTCTGACCTACCGTGACCGGCGGCTGCGAGGATTTGACGCCGCAGCGGTGGTGGAAGTGATCGAACACCTCGACACGTCGCGCCTCGCGGCGTTCGAACGCGCCCTGTTTGGCGATGCCCGGCCTGGAGTGATTGTCGTGACCACGCCGAACGTCGAGTACAATGTGCGTTTCGACTGGCTACCGGCGGGCTCATTCCGGCACAAGGATCATCAGTTCGAGTGGACGCGCGAGCAGTTCCGTCGCTGGGCCGAGGCCGTCGCGGCAAGGTACGGCTACGGCTTGCGCATTGAGCCGGTCGGTCCCGACGAGCCGACGGTCGGGCCGCCAACGCAGATGGGGGTGTTCAGCCGTGAGTGAGAGGTCGCCTGTGCGGATCGCCATACCCGAGCTCGCCCTCGTCGTCCTGATCGGCGTCTCCAGCTCCGGCAAGTCGACGTTTGCGCGGCGGCACTTCCTGCCGACGGAGGTGCTGTCGTCTGACGCGTGCCGTGCGCTGGTGAGCGACGACGAGAACAGCCTGGAGGCGACGACGGACGCGTTCGACGTGCTGCACTACATCGCCGCGAAGCGGCTCGCCCGCGGCCACTTGACGGTGGTCGACGCCACCAATGTGCAGCCGGAGGCCCGCCGGCCGCTGGTGGCGCTGGCGCGCGAGTACTACTGCCAGGCAGTGGCGATCGTCTTCGATCTCCCGGAAAGCGTGTGCCAGGAGCGCAGCCGCGCGCGGCCCGACAGAGACTTTGGTCCGCACGTGATCCGCCGCCAAGCCCAACAGCTTCGCCGCTCTTTGCGTGGGCTGCAGCGCGAGGGTTTTCGGCAGGTGTACGTGCTCTCTTCGCCCGAAGAGGTCGACGCCGCTCTCGTCGAGCGCCGGCGATTGCCAGTCAACCGTCGAGACGAGCACGGGCCATTCGACATTATCGGCGACGTACACGGCTGCTTCGACGAACTCGTGGCGCTGCTCGAGAAGCTCGGGTATGAGATCGCGATGGCCGGGATGAGCCGGGAGGCGCGGCCGGCTGAGCGGGGTAGTATCGCGCACGAAGCCGGCACAGGCACGCCGCAGTACGGCGGCACGTGGTACGCGTTCACCATCCACACGGACGCAAGGCGGTTTTCCTTGGCGATCTGGTCGACCGTGGTCCCAACACGCCAGACGTGCTGCGGCTGGTGAAGGATATGGTGGCGACGGGCGCGGCGCTTTGTGTCCCGGGCAACCACGACGACAAGCTGCTGCGCAAGCTGCGCGGGCGCAACGTGCGCGTCAGCCACGGTCTGGCCGAGACGCTGGCGCAGCTCGAGCCTGAGCCGGCAGACTTCAGGGAAGCGATCGCCGCGTTCATTGACGGCTTGCCCAGCCACTACCGACCTGCTGGATATCGCGGACGTGCTGGGTAGGCGTGTGGTCGAGACCCGACTGGATCACCCCGTGACCATTCGCGAGGAACAGGCCGCCGCGGCGCTCGAAGTGATGAGCCGCTTCGCCGCCGATCCCAGGTGGCTGATCTATCTACCGCCGACCATGTCGCCGACGGAGGCGAGCCGCGAGTCGGGGTTGCTCGAGCATCCGGCAGAGGCATTCGACTACTACGCCCGCGAGGGTGTCGAACGCATCGTCTGCGAAGAGAAGCACATGGGCTCGCGTGCGGTCGTGATTGTCTGCCGCGATGCCGGCGTTGCCCACCGGCGGTTTGGCGTCGGCCGCACGAGCAGCGTGGCAGGTGCGCTCGGAGCTACCTCAAGCGGACGCGCTGATGCCGGCATTTGCTACACGCGCACCGGGAGGCACTTTTTCGAAGACGCCGCGATAGAGCGCCAGTTCGTCGATCGGGTCCGGCAGGCCGCCGAGGCGGCAGGGCTGTGGTCGGAGTTGGACACCGATTGGCTCTGCCTCGACTGCGAGCTTATGCCGTGGTCGGCCAAGGCCCGGGCGCTGCTCCAGCAGCAGTACGCCGCCGTGGGCGCTGCCGGCCGCGCTGCGCGGCCGGAGGCGATTGCCGTGCTGCGTGATGCAAAGTTGCCCGAAACGCCGAACGCGGGCGCCGGCAGCGCGTCCGGCCGGAGTCTGCTCGAGCGGTACGAGCGCCGCCTGGCGGACGTCGAGCGGTTCGTCGAGGCCTACCGGCGCTATTGCTGGCCCGTAGAGTCGATCTCCGATCTCAAGCTCGCGCCCTTCCATCTACTGGCGAGCGAGGGGGCAGTCCACGTCGACCGGCCGCACGTCTGGCACATGGAGACCTTGGCGAGGCTATCCCAAGTTGATCCGGAGCTGTTTACCGCGACGCCATTCCGGACTGTCGATCTGGGCGATCAGCCAAGCCGAGAGCAAGCGATCGCCTGGTGGCACGCGCTGACTGAGGCGGGCGGCGAGGGAATCGTGGTGAAGCCGTACGATTTCGGCGCCACCGGCCGGCACGGGCTGATCCAGCCCGCGGTCAAGTGCCGCGGGCGCGAGTACCTACGCATCATCTACGGCCCCGAGTACACCGAGCCCGAGCACCTCGAGCGGCTGCGCCAGCGGTCGGTCGGCGCCAAACGTTCGCTCGCGGTGCGCGAGTTTGCCCTGGGCGTCGAAGCGCTCGAACGATTCGTCCGCCGCGAGCCCCTCTACCGCGTCCACGAGTGCGTCTTCGGCGTCCTCGCGCTCGAAAGTGAGCCCGTCGATCCGCGGCTGTAGCGACCACAGCGAATTGTCAGAGTATCAACCTTCAGGCACGCTGTCTAGACTCGAGTCCAGACAGCGTGATACGCTTGCCGTGAAGGCAGTGGAGTATTGTCATGGCTATTGTGAGAGACCCGCCGCGCTCACTCCGACCGCGGGAACTCCGTCAGGCACTTGGCCTTTCGCGTGAGCGCATGGCACGGTTGCTGGACGTGAGCTCAAAGACAGTCGAGCGAATGGAAGAGAGCGATCGACTCCCATCCAGCGCGGTAGCTGCAGCACGACTTGCTCAGATTGAACAGATCGTTGAACTGGGCTTGATGGTCTACACGCCGGAGGGATTCGAGCACTTCATTTGGGCTCCCCTGCCGACGTTCGGCGGTCTGACGGCGCTCCAGATGATCGAGCGAGATCAGGCCGACCAGGTACTTGGTGCGCTCGCAACCGATTACGAAGGCGCTCCGACGTAGGCGTGGTCACCGCGTTCTTGCGGCCTTGGCAAGGCAACGGCTACCGGCACATTCCCGCTGGCTCGCCATTTCACGTCCTGGACACCCGGTTCGCCGGACTCGCGAAGGACAATCGCTGGAATGAGCCCGGCGCGCCGACGTTCTACGTGGCCAGCGACCTCGGTGTGGTTTGCGGCGAATCAGAAGCAGCATGCCCCGCATCAGCGCGCATCGCGGTAAAACGGAGCCAGGTACTGCGGAGCGACCCCGAGATAGTACGAAAGACGCAGCGTCCACATCAGAAAGATGGTGCGCACGACGCCGTGCTCCGACCAGCGGCGGGCGGAAGTGGTGACCGCCTGGGGCAAACGCACGACGCGACCCTCGCGTCCGAGACGGCGGGCAAAGTCGAGGTCCTCCATCAGCGGGATATCGGCGTAGCCGCCCATGCGCCGGAAAACCTCGGCGCGGACGAAGGCCGCCTGGTCTCCCGTGTGTCCGCCCAGCAGACGGTCGCGCAGGTTGATCGACGTGGCGATGATGCGATAGGGGAGCGCAGGGTTGTCGAGCGCGACACGGAAGCGCCCACCGACGACCGACGGCTCTTTGAGCACCCGGCGGATCATGTCGAGCGCACCGTCGGGTAAGTACGTGTCGGCGTGGAGGAAGAGCAAGGTGTCGCCCTGCGCGGCGGCGGCGCCGGCGTTCAACCCGGCCGCGCGGCCGCGCGGCGCTGTCACGACGCGCGCGTACCTGGCGGCGATCTCGGCGGTGCCGTCGGTGCTGCCGCCGTCGGCGACGATCACCTCGACCGCACGATCGCCCGCAATCTGACGCTGGAGGCGCGAGAGACAACCGTCGACGACGGCGACTTCGTTGAGAGCGATGACGACAATAGAGACGACAAGCCGGTCCAAGTAGCACCCCTTACCCCTAGCCCCTCTCCCACAAGGGGAGAGGGGAACGACAGACCCACTTGGTTCCGCACTGCTCCCCCTCTCCCCTTGTGGGAGAGGGGGTCGGGGGGTGAGGGGAAGCTTCACCGCCGCGTGGCGAACAACACGCCGCCGGCCAGGCTGACGGCGGTGACGAGAATACCGAAGAGGAGCGAGGCGGCGACCGCCTGGCTCGCCGCGAGACCGGCGCTGCCGAAGAAGAAGACGTAGGCGCCCTCGCGCACGCCCAACCCATTGAGCGAGACGGGGATCAACTGGATCGCCGAGATGATCGGAATGTACAGGAAGCATGCGCCGAGCGAGACCGGTGCACCGATGGCGGCAAACGTCGCCCAACCGAGCAGCACGACGACGGCGTGGAACGCGAACGACAGCACCATCACCTTGCCGACCGCGCTCCGGTCGCCGAAGGCCTCACCCATCTGGCCGGCCACGCGCGCGAACACGCTGTCGCGCGCACGGGGAACGAGCCGGCCGAGCGCGGCGCGTACGCGGGCCGAGGCGATCAGTCCGATCAGCGCGACGAACACCGCGAGCACGATCCCCACGCTGGAGCCGACCTGCGACGAGGCGCCGGCGCTGACGACCAGCGCAACGGCGGCGGTGATAGCCAGCGCGAGACCGGCGAGCAAACGCTCGCCGATGACCGAAGCGGCCGCGGCGGTGCCCCGGCCGGTGTACTTCGCGACGTCGTGGACGCGCACCACGTCGCCGCCGATGTTCGAGGGCAGAAAGTTGTTGAAGAAGAGCCCGATTAGGTAGGACGTGAAGAGGCGGCGCCCCGGCACGTTCAGCCCGTGCGCCTGGAGCAGCAACTGCCACTTCCAGGCGCTGACGACGAGCGCCAGGATCACGAGACCGGCGCCGGCCGCGAGCCATGCAGGGGAGGCGGCAAGCAGCATCTGCCAGACGCTCCCGGCGCCGAACTTCCAGAAGATGACGCCGAGGAGTGCGATGCTGACCACCGGCCGGACGATAAGGCCGGCGGTTCGGCGCCACGCCGGCTTTGGCGACGGTGTCGAGGGGTGCCGGGCGCCATCCGAGGCGTGTGCCTTGATCACTACCGGCCGCATGAGGTTCGTTTCAGCGAGAGCCATAGTATGGGCAGAAGTTCCTTCTCGAAGAGTCTTACGGAAGCTACGGTGGAGCCCCCAGGCCTCCTCACTACTTTGCACTTTGCACTTTGCACTTGCTTTAGACGGTCGAACTGGCCGGGGCGTCGGCGACGCGGGATGCGCCGCGTGCCGGCTGCCGGTCGAGGCGGCGCTTGAACGCCACCCCGACGACGACCAGTGAGAGCAGCGCGCCGAGCGCCCACAGCCCCAACTTGGAGCCCGTGGTAATGTTTTCGCCCAGCACCGAGTAGATCACCGTCGCCGGTAGCTGGCCGATGCCGGTCGCGACGAGGAACGGGATGAGCCGAATCTTCGTCAGCCCGGCGGCGTAGCTGACGATGTCGAACGAGATCAACGGGATCAGGCGCGCGATCAGGACCGAGTGGCTGCCGTAGCGCTCGAAGAACGAATCGGCCTTGGCCAGCGGGCCGCGGCCGACGAGCCGCTCGACCACCGGCCGGCCGAGCGCCTTGGCGATGCCAAAGCACACGCCGGCGCCGACCATCGCGCTGCTCCACGAGAGAATTGTGCCCCATACCGCGCCGAAGAGCAGGCCGTTGGCCAGCGTAATGACGAACGCCGGCAGCGGCGCTGCGACCGACTGAAGCACCATCAGCAGGAACGACACCGCCGGCGCCCAGACGCCGAACCCGAGCAAGTAGTCGCGCAGGCGGCCAATGTCGCGCGGATCGAGCGCGGCGACGCCGGTATTGATCGTCGTTCGCAGCGGTGGAACGGCAAGGTAGACCGCCGCAAACGTTGCCAGCGCTACGAGGAACGTCACACGGGCGCCCCTCCCTCCGTCACGCTCGCTGCCACCGGCTGCCTCCCGCGGTTCTCTCGGCTCTGCTGGCCCGGCCGTGCCGGTGCCGTCGGTGCCGCCTGCCGTCGCGTGTTGTCTGGAACGATTGGAACGATGCCTGGCGAGCTTCACCGCCGCGGTCGCGAAGATCATCGGCGGAACGAGCAGGAACGGCAGTCGACTGACGAGCGCGAACGTGCTGTAGCTAACCGCTGGATTCTCTTGCAGCGGCCGCAGCGCCCAGAAGTACGGCTGGAATGGCCCGTACAGCAGGCGCGACGCCGTGTAGTACCACGACGGGAACGAGGGGAGCCAGACGACACCGGTCGCGTTGCCGATCGAATTCAAGACGACGATCAGGCTGGTGAGGAGATAGGGTAGCGCTATGACGCTGGCAACCAGCCACGCCCGTGGCGCCTTCGTGGGAACGGTCTCGTTGATCTGCGAGGTCATGACGAAGATGAAAAGCCGGGTACCGTCGGTGTCGATACCCGGCTGAATGCTACGGGTTGGCGCCCTGGACCTTCTTCGTGGTCGGGTCGTTACCCCATTCGACCCACGAGCCGGCGTAGTTTCCTACCTTGGGGTAGCCGAGGAGGCGCAGCACCCAGTAGGTGGCCGACGACCGCTGGCCCGTCTGGCAGTGGGCAATGACTTCCTTGTCCTTGGTCACGCCCTTGCTCTCGTACATCGTCTTGAGCTCGGCGGGCGCCTTTAGCACGCTGTTCGCGTCAAAGTTCTCGCGCCAGTCGATGTTCACCGCGCCGGGGATGTGTCCGCCGAACTTGGCGCGCACATCTTCGCCACGGTACTCCTCGGGCGACCGCGCGTCCAGGACGACCTTCGTCTTGTCGCCGATCGCCAGCTCGCACTGTTCCTTGGTAGGCATCTTCGCCGGGTCGATCTTCGAGGTGAACTTGGCCGGCTCGACCTTTGGCACCTCGGTGGTCACCGCGCCCTGGCCTGCCTGCCACGCTTTGAGGCCGCCGTCGAGGACGGCGGCATTGGTGTGGCCGATGTACTCGAGCGTCCAAAACAGGCGTGGCGCCGACGTCTCCTTCCCGTTGTCGTAGGTGATGACTCGCGTGGTGTTGCCAATGCCCTTCTCGCTGAAGAGCGCTTCGAGCTTCTCCTTTGTGTCGGGGAAGTTCTTCTGTGCTGCCGGGTCGAACGTCTCGACCACCGGTAGGCTGACGGCGCCGCGGATGTGCCCCTTCTCGTAGTCTGCCGCCGGACGCGCGTCCACGATCCGCACATTGGCGTCGTTTGCGTGCTGCTGCAGCCACTGAACGCTGACCACCAGGTTGGGGTTGGCGAACGTTACGCCGGACGCATTCGACGTACCGGCCGCGCCTGCTCCGCCGGCCGCCGGTTTGCTGGTGCCGGTCGCCGCGCCGCACGCGGCCGCGATCAGCGCTCCTGCGCCGGTCATTAGACTCCCCATGTGCCGCCGGCCAAAACGGCCGCTCAATCTACCACTCCACTTCGGGTCCAGTGCCACGTGCTTCTCCTCTCGCGCCAAATGTTAAGTATCCTACTTAACAAACTGATGTATAAGCAATTCTAATCAGGCGATGCAGGCCGTGTCAACTCCGGTAGGAGCTATCAGCTATCGGCCATCAGCTATCAGCGGGCATGCAGGATCAGACGATCTTTCTGCAACCGGCAAACAAGTAATGCATTCGACGCCCCAACGTAGCCCCATCGTGCCATTCCGCGCAGACATTGCCGGCAGCGCACCCGCGCCGGCAAAATAGACTGGCGCGTCGATTGTCGAGCGACGCGCGGCGAATAACCCAGCGAGAAGAGATGTGGTACCGGCGAGGCCGAAAAAGGCGGGGCGCCCTCCCGGCCAGGGTGTGGCCGATGCCACCCGTGAGCGTATCCTCGAGGCGGCGGCCGACGTCTTCGCCGACAAGGGATTCTACGGCGCGGCGGTCGACGACATCGTGCGCGCGTCGGATACGTCGAAGGGATCGTTCTACTTCCACTTTCCCAACAAGCGCGGCATCTTCGTCGCCCTGCTCGACCACTTGATGGGCCGGCTCCTCAACCGTGTGGCGGCCTCCATCGCCGCCGAGGACGACCCGGTCAAGCGGCTCGACGCCGCGCTGCACGCCGTCCTCACCGCGTTCGCGCAGCGGCGGCGGCTGGCGCGCCTGCTGCTCGTCGAGGCTGCCGGCCTGGGCCACGCGATGGACGAGCGCCTGATGAGCGTCCACCAGCAGATCACCGCGCTCATTCGACGCCACCTCGACGAAGCGGTCGAGCAGGGCTACATCGCGCCGCAAGACACGTCGCTGGCGGCGTGCGCCTGGATGGGCGCGCTGAACGAGGTGGTGATCCGCTGGCTCTACACCGGCGAGCCGGAACGGCTGGAGAGCGCGTTGCCCGCGCTGCGGGCGCTGTTGCTGCAGAGCATCGGCGTCCCACCCGGCGACCGACAACCGACGAGCGAAGCAGCGTGACCGGCGACAGCCGAATGCCGGACGCATGAAGATGCATGACATAGAGGGAGAAAATGTTCGGAGACGCAAGCAAGATCGTACTGGCGCTGCCTCGGATGCGGCGGCGGCCGGTGTTGGGGGTGGGGGCAGGGCTGGCGGGCGCGGCGGCGCTGGGGCTCGCCGCGTGCGGCGCCGGCGAGCAATCGAGCGCGCCGGCAGGGCAGGCCGGGCAATCGAGCGCGCGAGACACATCCCGGCCGGCTCAAGCAGCCAGCCTGCGCCTTTCGTGGATCAAGAACGTCGAGTTTGCCGGGTTCTTTGTCGCGCTCGACAAGGGCTACTACAGGGACGAGGGCATCAACCTCACGATCAGCGGATCGGCGCAGAACCTGAACGAGGTGCAGGCGGTCTCGACCAAGGCGGACTTGATCGGCCTCTCCGGCAGCACGACGCTGCTCAAGGCGCGGGCGCAGGGCATCCCGACAAAAGCGTTCGGCGCACTCTTCCAGAAGGGTCCGGGCTGCTTCATTTGGCTGGGGAAGTCGGGTATTACCGGGATCAAGGACTTCAAGGGCAAGAAGCTGGGCGGCCTGCAGACGTCGCGCCCGAGCGTCGAGGCGATCCTGATCATGAATGGCCTCAAGGCCGAAGACCTGTCGTTCGTGCCGATCGGCTTCGACGTCTCGCCGCTGCTGACCGGGCAGGTCGACATCCTGGCGGGGATCGTCACCAATCAAGTGGTCGTCCTGGAGCAGCAGGGGCACAAAGTGGGGTACGCGCCCTACAGCGATCTCGGGTTCGTCTCGTACTGGAATACGCCGTTTGTGCTGGACGACACGCTAAAATCGAAGCAGGACCTGCTGGTGGCATGGCTGCGTGCGTCGGCGCGCGGCTGGAGCGACGCGCTCAAGAACCCCGATGCGACGGCGAGGCTTGTCGTGGAGAAGTACGGCGAGGGACTCGATCTCAGTAACCAGATGATCGAGATGAAGCGCGAGCTTCCGTTTATCCAGACCGACTTCACCAAGCAGAAGGGCCTGTTCTGGATGGAGCGCTCGGTGTGGCAGCAGGCGCACGACGCGCTCCTCAACCGCACGAAAGAGCTGGAGAAGCCGGTCAGCCTGGACGACGTGATGACGCTGGATATTCTGCAAAAGGTCGGCAAGATTGGGTAGCTGGGGGCCGGGGGTGGAAGGCGGTGGCAATTCGGAGTGTGCACGATCGACGGAAGACAACGTTGCTCCCTGAGAGATGCAAAGGCGCGAAGTAGTTGATCCGTCCCCGGCCCCCGGCTCCCGGCCCCCGGCCTCTGCCGTGAGGTTCGATGGCTGCGGCGTCACCTTCCGCGGGGCGGGCAGGCCAATCGTCGCGCTCGACGGCGTGTCGCTGCGGGTGCAGCCCAGGGAGTTCGTTTCGTTGATTGGGCCGTCGGGCTGCGGCAAGTCGACGCTGCTGCGGCTGGCGGCGAGCCTGCTCGCGCCGACCGAGGGAACGGTCGAGGTACTCGGGCAGCCGCCCGATGTCGCGCGCCGCGAGCGGCGGTTCAGCATCGTCTTCCAAGATCCCACGCTACTGCCCTGGCGGTCGGTGCTGGCAAACGTCGAGCTGCCGCTGGAAATCGCGGGACAGCGGTCACACGAGCGACGGCCGGTGGCCGAGCGAATGATCGCGCTCGTCGGGCTGGCCGGCTTCGAGCGCGCCCGTCCAGCGCAGCTTTCGGGCGGGATGCGGCAGCGCGTCGCGATCGCCCGCAGCCTGACGCTGGAACCGCAGTTACTGCTGATGGACGAGCCTTTCGCCGCCGTCGACGAGATCACGCGCGACCGGCTCAACCAGGAGCTGCTTGGCGTCTGGCAACGCACCAGGCCGGCGATCTTGTTCGTGACACACAGCATTGAAGAGGCGGTGTACCTGAGCGACCGCGTCGTCGTCTTGCGCCGCCGGCCCGGCCGCGTCGTCGCCCAATTGGCGATCGACCTGCCACGTCCGCGCACGCTCGACGTGAAGCGCACCGAGGCGGCGTTCAAGTGGATGGCGCGCGCGCGAGTGGCGCTCGAGGAGGCGAGCCGGTGACCCAAGATGCGAGCGCGCTCAAGCGCTCGCTACGCACCAGATTGGCGCCGGTTGGCGAGGGGCCTTCCGTCCTTCGTCCTTCGTCCTTCGTCTTCCACCGGACACTGCGTCTCTGGCTCGGCGCGACTGCCGGTTTGGCCCTCGTGTTCGGCCTCTGGGAGGGCGTGGTCAGGCTGGCGGAGGTACCGCTGTACGTGCTGCCAGCACCGTCGGCGATCTGGCAGCAGTTGGTACGCGACTGGCCGCTGCTGGTACGGCACGCGCAGCCGACGATCATCGAAGCAGCGGGCGGATTCGCGCTGGGCAACGGCGCGGCGATCGCGCTGGCGACGCTGTTTGTCCACTTCGGCTCGGTGCGGCGGTCGCTCTTTCCGGTGGCGATTGCGCTGCGCACCGTACCGCTCGTCGCCATCACGCCGCTCCTGCTCGTCTGGCTCGGCAACGGCTACGCGCCGAAAATCGTGATCGCGGGGCTGATCTCGTTCTTTCCCACACTGGTCAACATGACGCGCGGCCTCGATGCGCTCGATCCGCGCACCCTCGATCTGCTCCGCACGCTCTCCGCCGGCCGCTGGCAGGTGTTCGTCAAGGCCCGCTGGCCCTCGAGCCTGCCGTACCTCTTCTCGGCGCTCAAGATCGCGGCGACGAGCTCGGTGCTCGGCGCGGTCATCGCCGAATGGATCGGTTCGGACAAAGGCCTCGGCTACCTCGTCGTCGCCTCGACGTTCGACTTCAAGATCGCGCGCCTGTGGGCGACGATCGCCCTCACGTCGGCGATCGCCCTCGCCGGCTTCCTCCTGGTAGTGCTCGCCGAGCGCCTCCTCGTCCCCTGGCGCGACGAAACCACCACCCCGCCGTAGGGTGCACCACGGAGACACGGAGACACGGAGACAC
>JACQGX010000215.1 GCA_016199265.1 Chloroflexota bacterium
AATCGTTCCGGGGACCGACCACGGTCCGTAGGGGCGTATCGACATACGCCCAGGGGCGGTGGCCGGGCGTATGTCAATACGCCCCTACACATCCTCCCCCGCATCCGGAAGTCTTGCGCGCACCCAATGAGCGCGGAGGGCGTGCGCGCGTGGTCACCAAGCCGTAGAATGGGGTCTGTACACCAGGAAGGGGAGCGGATGGATGCCGAGCAGTGCGGCAGAGAGTAGTCTGGCCTTTCGATTCGGACTTCTACACCGGCCCACCTCTACGGACCTGATTGTCAGGACCCTGGTCGACGTTGTCGGCGCAGTGACACAGGCGAGATACGCCGCGTCACAGACGAGCGATCCCACACTTCGACGCGTGTTCGAGGGCCTGGCTGCGACGGGTGGTGATTACGAGCGCGAGCTGCGCAAACTCGCCGCCGCCCACCTTGAGCCCCACGATGAGCACCTCGGGCTCCGGTACTCCAGTACGGGGCCAAAGATCGCCGCTCTCACGGCCGCTGTTGGAACAGCCATCGCCTCAATCGTTCTCGCCGCCTTGGCCTACCGCAAGGACATACCACGGAAGCTTCGGGCGTACCTGACCGAGGCGGCCGCGATGCTGGTCAAGGCATGACTGCCCACCGAGACGACCGGTCTGCGCCGGCGGCTACACGCCCATACGCCTCGGCTGCGAGCCGGCCTGGAGCCGAGACCGACAGCATACGCCTGCGCCCCAACCGCCTCTAGCGTGCTCTAGCGTGACAGTTCCAAATAACCAGGCAGTGCGACTTCGCGCAGTATTCGGGCACTCGCCATGATCACCGATAGGGCGGCAGTGGTATACTGTTCAGAGTAGTTCTCGCTCGCCGACACCGTGTGGATGCTGTTCGTGAAGTGGGCTTGTCCCACTTTTCTTATTGGTGGAGTCGGATGGCAACCGGTCAAGGTGGTACGACTACGGGCAGCAACTGGTAGTGACCGTGACCGAGCGCCGGTCCGCTGGTTGGGGTTACGATGGGATCACTCAGGTGAGCCACCGGTGCGGAGGGTGGCCGAAGACAGTGCATAGGAGGGATGATCGATGCGCAGCGACTTCTCAGCGTCCCTCGCCCAGCTCACCGCGGAGAAGGGTCTCCAGAAGGACGAGTTGATCGACATGGTGGAGGCCGCCATGGTCTCCGCCTATAGGAAGGACTTCGCCGGTAACGACGAGAAGAACATCGTCGTCCGGATCGATCCACAGTCCGGTTCGCCACACGTCTACGAGGTCCGCAACGTCGTCGAGGTCGTCGAGAACCCGGATACCGAGGTCGTGCTCGCCGACGCCCGCGCGCTCGATCCGAATGCCGAAAACGGCGGCACGATCGAGCGCGAGGTGACGCCGCCCAACTTCGGCCGCATCGGCGCACAGACTGCCAAGCAGGTCATCCTCCAGCGAATCCGGGAGGCCGAACGCGATCACATCTACCAAGAGTTCGCTGATCGCGAAGGCGACATCATCACGGGAATTGTCCGGCGCATCGATCCGCGCGGGATCATCCTCGAGACCGGTTCCGGGGGTAAGGCCGAGGCGCTCTTGCCGCCGTCGGAGCAGGTGCCAACGGAGCGTGTCCGCATGGGGCAGCGTCTGCGGATGTACCTCATGGAGGTCAACCGAGCTGCGCGTGGCCCGATGCTAATCGTCTCGCGCGCGCATCGCAACTTTGTGCGCCGGCTGATGGAGCTCGAGATCCCGGAGATCTACAACGGCGTCGTCGAGATCCGTTCGATCGCGCGCGAGCCCGGGAGCCGCACCAAGGTGGCGGTGCACTCGCGCCAGTCCGGTCTCGATCCCGTGGGAGCGTGTGTTGGCCAGCGCGGCATGCGCATTCAGAACATCGTGAACGAGCTTGGCGGCGAACGCATCGACATCATCCAATGGCACGAGGACCCGGCGAAATTCGTCGCGGCGGCGCTCAGCCCTGCGCGCGTGCTCAACGTGCAGATTGACGAAGCGACCAAAACGGCGTCGGTCACCGTGCCGGAGGCGCAGCTTTCGCTCGCCATCGGCAAGGAAGGGCAGAACGCGCGTCTGGCGGCGAAGCTGACCGGCTGGCGCGTCGACATCAAGAGTGAGGCCGCGCCGCGAGAGACGGTCGAGTCGGCCGCGCCTGAGCCGGCCGCAGCAACCCAAGAGAGACCGGAGACGAGCGTGAACGGTGAGTTCGCCGAATCGACCGTCGAAGGTGCGGGGGCCGGAGCGCTGCCACCTGCGTAACAGAACAGCACGAAAGGCTGCGTGGAACAGCAACCAACCGGGCGACGGAAAACGCCAAGGCGGCCGCGGGCGAAGCACGTTCCGCAACGAACGTGCATCGCGTGCCGCCAGGTTGCGGGGAAACGGCAGCTCGTACGAATCGTACGGACACCCGCCGGCACAGTCGAGATCGATCTGACCGGAAAGAAGAACGGGCGGGGCGCCTATCTGCACGCCGATGCGGCGTGCTGGGATGTGGCGTTCAAGCGCAAGGCGCTGCAACACGCCTTGAAAACCGAGGTGACTGAACAAGACCGCGAGGAACTCCAAAGGTTCCGAGCGTCACTGGACGCCGGCGACGAACAACCGACGCCTGTACAACCGAGTCAGAGCTAAGGTTCGAGCGGCTGGGCGCCGCCGGCGTATTAGAGAGGGTACCAATCAGTATGAGTAAGTTTCGTGGAGGCGGCCGCGGCCGTCCATCGGGAACACGGGGCCGCCCCGGCGGCCGCGGCCGCAGTCGCGGCCGCCGGGGCGCGGGTGGCCCGGTGACGACGCCGGCCATGGCCGCGGTAGCGACGGCGCCCAAGATTGTTGAGCTGCCGAATGCTGCCAGTGTAGCCGACCTCGCCGCCCTGCTCGGCGTGCCGCCGGCTCAGGTCATCAAGACGCTGCTGCAAAACGGAATCGCCGCGACGATTAACCGACAGCTCGACTATGAGACGTGCAAGCTTGTCGCCAAGGGACTGGGATTCGACGTCGCTGAGCCGGAGGCAGAGGGACGGGCCAACGGCGTGACGAGCATTGCCGCCCAGCGGTTTGTCCTCGAAGAAGAAGAGGAGGATCTCGTCACACGCCCACCGGTCGTGACGATCATGGGGCACGTCGACCACGGCAAAACGTCGCTGCTCGACGCCATTCGTGAGGCGAACGTCGCCGAGAGCGAGTATGGCGGCATCACGCAGCACATCGGCGCGTATCAGGTCGAAAAGGACGGTCGCAAGATCACGTTCATCGACACACCCGGCCACGCGGCGTTCACCGCGATGCGGGCGCGCGGCGCGCAGGTGACCGATGTCGCCGTGATCGTCGTCGCCGCCGACGACGGCGTCATGCCGCAGACCGTTGAATCGATCTCGCACGCAAGGGCCGCCGGCGTGCCGTTCATCATCGCCATCAACAAGATCGACCGGCCGAACGCCAATCCGGATCGGGTGAAGCAGCGGCTCGCCGAGCACAACGTGCTTGTCTCCGGCTGGGGTGGCGACGTCGAGGTGGTCGAGGTCTCGGCGCTCCAGAAGCTGGGTCTCGACGACTTGCTGGAGATGATCCTGCTCGTCAGCGACCTCGAGGAGCCAAAGGCCAATCCCGACCGTCCGGCGGTAGGGACGGTGATCGAGGCGAAGGTCGACCGCAGCCGAGGCCCCGTTACCACTGTGTTGGTCCAGAATGGGACGCTGCGCGTCGGCGACTACATCGTCGTCGATAAGATCGGCGGCCGCGTGCGCGCGATGACCGACTTTCGCGGTAACCGCGTGAACGAGGCGGGCCCATCGATGCCGGTCGAGGTCACCGGTCTCGACTCCGTTCCGTCGGCCGGCGACCGGCTCGCCGTCATGCCCGACGAGCGCGCCGTCCGCTCGCTGATCGAAGAGCGCACCGAATCGGTCGATGGTCCCGAGACTCGCGTGAGCCTGGACGAGCTCTTGGCGCAGATCCAGACGGGGGAGACCAAGGAGCTTAACCTCATCCTCAGAGCCGACGTTCAGGGCTCGGTCGAAGCGATTCGTGGCGCGCTCGAGAAGCTCAACGACGAGGTCGCCGGCACGCGGGTGCAAGTGCTGTACGACGCCGTCGGCTCGCCGACCGATACCGACGTGAACCTGGCGGCAGCGTCGCAGGCGCTCATCGTCGCCTTCAACGTGCGCGTCGACAGCGCGGTGAAAGCGTTTGCCGACCAGCAAGGCGTGGAAATTCGCCAGTACCAGATCATCTACAACCTGCTCGACGACATCCGGACGGCCCTCCAGGGGTTGGTCGAACCGACGTTCCGCGAGGTCGTCTACGGCCACGCCGAGGTGCGTGCCATCTTCCGATCCGGGCGCGGCGAGGCGATCGTCGGCTGCTACATCCGCGACGGACAGGTACGCCGTGGCGCAGCCGCGCGGGTCGTACGCGGCGGCCAGGTGGTCTACAACGGCCGGGTCTCGTCGCTGCGGCGCTTCAAGGACGACGTCCGCGAAGTCAACACCGGCTATGAGTGCGGAATGGGGCTGGAAAACTGGCCCGATCCGCGCGAAGGCGACGTCGTCGAGGTCTACGGCCGGGAGCGCGTCTAACGCGGCGACTGGCGCCCTCGCCCGCTCTTCGGGCGGCCTCTCTCAATGGGAGAGGCACCGAAATCACCTCTCCCAGGGGGAGAGGGGGAGGTGAGGGCTCCTCTCTAGGAGTAAGAGCACCATGCCTGATCCACGACGGCGCGAGCGTTTGGCCTCGGTGATCGAACAGGTGATCAGCGAATTGCTCCAGCGCGAGATCAAGGATCCGCGGGTTGCGGGGCTTGTCTCGATCACACGCGTTACGGCCAGCGCCGACGCGCGCCAGGCCAAGGTCTACGTCTCGGTCATGGGGAGCGAGGAAGAGCGCCAGAGCACGATGCGCGCGCTCGAGCGCGCCACCGGGTTCATCCGGACCAAGCTGGGCGAAGAACTGACGATCCGCCACGTGCCCGAGATCGTCTTTCTGCTCGACCGCAGCATCGAGCAAGGCGACCGCGTGCTTGCCATCCTCGACAAGCTTCATATTCCTCCCCCCGAGCCGGAGGAGGCCGGCGAGCGGGAGGCCGGCGAGCGGAGTAGCCGATGACGACCGTGGCAGCGGACGTGGCAAGTGCGCCGGAGATTCCACCGGCAATCACCGACGACGACTGGTCGGCGGCGGTGGAGCTGGTGCGCAACGCCCACCGCATCTTGCTCTGCACCCATCGCAAGCCCGATGGAGACGCGATTGGCTCGCTTTTGGGACTCGGCCACGCGCTGGAAAGCGGCGGCAAGCAGGTGACACTGGCCTGCGCCGACCGTCCAGATGGCTCGCTGGCGACTCTGCCGGGCGCCGCGCGGATCGTTACCGACCTGGCGCCGCTGTACCGACCCGCCGGCGCCGCTCGTGCGGCCCCACGCGCAGGCGAAGACCATGAAGGCAGCGAGGGCGACGCGACCGACAACCGCAGCGCCGGTCTGAGCCGCGCGCCGGCAGTCCGACCGTTGCCTTGGGACCTGATCATCTCCCTCGATGCTTCTGCGCTCGACCGGCTCGGTGCGCTCTACGACGCCAACCGACCGCTCTTCGAGCGGTTGCCGGTGATTGATCTCGACCACCACTTCACCAACGATCGCTTCGGCAACGCCAACCTCGTCGATCCTGGGGCCGCGTCGGCGACGGAGGTGATCACGCTAATCCTCGAGCGGCTCGGTATCACGCCGAACGTTGCTGCGGCGACGTGCCTCTTGGCGGGAATGATGACCGATTCGCTCTCGTTCCAGACCGAGAGCACCACGCCTCGTACGCTCCGGCTGGCGGCGTCTCTCGTCGAGGCCGGTGCCCCGATTTCGGCGCTCGCGTACGTGCTTCTGCGCCAGCGCCCGATGGGCGGCGCGCTGCTATGGAGCAAGGCGCTCGGTACCCTGCAGTTCGCCGCCGACGGCAAGATCGCCTGGATCGAAGTCACGCGAGCGATGATCGAATCGAGTGGCCCCGCGGCCGACAGCGGCGGCCTCTCCGGGTTCGCCGGCAACATCGCCGGCGTCCAGGTCGGCATGGCCCTCGAAGAAGGTGCCGACGGCAATGTCTACGTTGGCCTGCGCTCGCAGTCGGTCGACATCGCCGCGATCGCCGCCCAATTCGGCGGCGGCGGCCATAAGCGCGCCGCCGGCTGCCACTTCCTGTCGCCCGCGACCATCGCCGACGCCCGCGCCAAGATGCTCGCCGCCATCGAAGCGGCGCTGGCCGCGGGCGAGTAGCGCTAGGGCCACAAGTCGTCGATCGGGATCTCGAGGCCGGGAAATAGCTCAGGGTGAAAGATGGCGCCGGGCCCGTAGGTGCCCGTGTGCTCGTACCCGGCTTCAGCCAGCCGGTAGGCGTCGAGCGTGCGCGTCTCGGGATCGACGATCCAGTAGTGTGGCACGCCGGCCGCTGCGTAGCGCCGCATCTTCACGCCGCGATCGCGCGCTTCGGTGCTCGGCGAGAGCACTTCGGCCACGAGATCGGGCGTGCCGCGAATGCCGCGCCGCGTCAAGATGCCGTCTCGCGCCTTCGACACATACACCAGATCCGGTTGGAGTCCGTTTTCCGCATCGAGGATCAGTCCAACCGGGGCAGTGTAGATTCTCCCGGCGTCACGAGAGCGGAGATAGGGCCAAATGTATGCAATCAGTGCGCCCAGCGGCTCTTGATGATCCAGATCGGGTGCGGTGGTCATGTACAGCTCTCCATCGATCACCTCGTAGCGCTTGCCATCGTCGGGCATATCCCAGATGTCGTCGGCTCTGAACCGCACTCTTGCGCCCGCAATCATCGTTCAGCCTCCTGCTGACTGCTCTTTCTAGCATATCGAAGTAGGTCCGCCCGTCTCTCGAGTCATCCGTCGGCCGCGATCAGCATCGCCCGCTCGACTTCGGCCCCTTCATAGTCCATCAGCAGGGCGCGTGTCGTCTCGACGTCGCGGCGCATCTGGGCGATCAGCGCCTCGAGCGAGGCGAATCGCTCCTGGCCGCGCAGGCGGGCGACGAGGTGCAGGCGGAGCTTTTGGCCGTAGAGATTGCCGGCGAAGTCCAGCAGGTAGGCTTCCACGACGCGCCGCGTGCCGTCGAACGTCGGACGCGTGCCGATGCTGATGGCCGCCGGCACTTTGCGCGCGCGCGGTGTGTACGGATCGAGCTCGGCCAACCCGGCATATACGCCATCCGCCGGGACGAGCGCCGTCGGCGCTACCTGCAGGTTCGCCGTCGGAAAGCCCAGCTCTCGGCCAACACCCTCTCCTTTGACGACCACGCCCGCGACCGTCGGCAGCCGCCCGAGTGCCTGCACTACACGCTGAATCTGGCCCGCCTGGACCAGCTCCCGAATCGCGCTGCTGCTCAGGACCGGCTCGTGCTCGCGGCCCCGCGCTGTCCCCCCACTCGGCGGAACCAGCCGCACGGTCGCGGAAGAGCCGACCGGCTGCACTTGCTCGAGCTCGAACCCAAGGCGTTTCCCGAAATCGGCGAGCACGTCCGGTGTCCCTTCGCGCCGGCGGCCCAGGGCGAATCTGGGACCGTGCACCAGGCAGCGCAACCGCGCGTAGCGCGAGAGTTGCTCGAGAAACGCCTCGGCCGACAATTGCTGGACAGTCGCGTCGAATGGCCAGGCAATCATGAGGTCCAGGCCGAGTTGCTCGAATAGCTCAGCCTTGTCCTCGAGCGTGCTCATCAGGAAGAGCGGCACATCCGGCCTGAGCACCAACCGCGGGTGCGGCTCGAAGGTCACAACCGCGCTTCTTGCCCCAAGCTGCGCCGCCCGCTCGATGACCTTTCCGATCAAGAGCCGGTGCCCTCGGTGGACGCCGTCGAAGTTCCCAATCGTGGCGACCACCTCCGGTGGCCTTTCCGGTGGCGGATCGTCAGGAACGTGGAAAACTCGCATGCTCTGCCTACTCTCTCCCTCTTTCGCGGTCTCGACGCCGGCTGGTGCATTCCAGACGCTCGCCACGCTCTGCCACGCCCGCCGTGTCCACCGCTCCCGCTCTACAGAATTATGCAGGTCGAGCGAGCACTTTTTCCGGTCGCCACACGCGACGTCCGCCCTGCTTGTCCAGCCGCACGATCGCGAGCAGCCTCCCATCGGGGCCAAGAGCGCGGCCAAGCGCTCCCGGTAAGATCGCTACGCTTTCCGGTGCGGCGGTGATGGCGCTCCCATTCGCCAGCCTGGCGGCTTCTACCGATCCAAGGATTACCGCTGGGAGATGCTCGACCGCCACCGCCGGATCGACGGCCACCACCGGCCACGTGCCCTTCCGCAGCATCTCCTCCAGCTCGGCGGGCGGCACCGCATCCTCCGCGGTGAACCGGCCGACACGCGTGCGGATCAGACGGCTCAAGTGGCCGCCGCAACTGAGCGCCGCGCCGAGATCGTGTGCCAGGGTGCGGATGTACGTTCCCTTGCTGCACTCGATGTACAGCGTCGCGACCGGCGGACGCCACGTCTCCAGCTCCAGGCGGGTGATCTCGACCTGCCGCACCGGTGCCTCAACCGCCTTGCCTTGCCGCGCCAGCTCGTAGAGACGCCGGCCGCCGACGCTCACCGCGGAGTATGCCGGCGGCCGCTGCCGGATAACGCCTCGGAACCGAGAGAGCGCCGCCTCGATCGCCGCCGCGTCGAGGTGCGCGATCGAACGTTCGGCGACGACGGTCCCTTCGGCGTCGTAGGTGTCGGTCTCCGCGCCCAACGTGACCTGGGCGCGGTAGGCCTTGTCGTACGCCGCCAGGTACTCCACCAGGCGGGTCGCTTGCCCGACGGCGACGACCAACACACCTTCGGCCAGCGGATCGAGCGTCCCGGCGTGGCCGAGCCGCCGCACGCCGCTCGCGTGCCGCAGCCGCGCAACGACGTCGTGCGAGGTCGGGCCTTTGGGTTTGTAGACGTTGAAGATCGCGTCCACTACCGCACGACGACGCGCTGGTAGCGCTTCTTGCCCCACCGGAGCAGCAGTGCGCCGCCTCGTGCATCCACGGTCGTTACCGCCCGTGGCACGAGCCGTTCGCCGTTCAGATACGCCCCGCCCTGTTCGATCAGCCGGCGGGCGGCCGCTTTGGAGGCGGCGAGCCCCGTCGCGACAAGCAGGTCGACCGCCGAGATACCCCGTTCGAAGAGCGCGGCGTCGAGCTCGACGGTGGGAACGGCGCCGGACTCGGCCAGCGCATCCAGATCGTCTGCGGTGGCGCCGCCGAAGAGCGCGCGGGACGCCGCCCGCGCCCGCCGCGCCTCGTTTTCGCCGTGAACGAGTGCGGTCATCTCGTAGGCGAGCCGTTCCTTCGCCGGGCGCAGCGCCTCGCCTTCCGCGGCCGCGAGCGCGCGCACGTCCTCGACCGGCACGAACGTGTAGAGCAGCAGCAGTCGCTCGACGTCGGCGTCGTCGACATTGATCCAGTACTGGTAGAAGTTGTACGGCGGCGACTTGCTCGGGTCGAGCCACACCTGCTCGCCCGCCGCCGTCTTCCCCATCTTCTCGCCCGAGGCGGTCGTCAGCAGCGGGCACGTGAGCCCGAACGCCTGGCCAGCTTCGGCTCGCCGGATCAGGTCGACGCCGGCGAGCACGTTCGACCACTGATCGCTGCCGCCTACTTGTAGAATGCAGCCGTAGCGCCGGTAAAGCTCCAGGAAGTCAAAGGCCTGCAGAAGCGCGTAGTTGAACTCCAGGAACGTCAGGCCGGCCTCGAGCCGCGTCCGGTAGGTCTCCATCCGCAGCATCTCGTTGACCGAGAAGTGGCGGCCGTAGTCGCGCATGAAGTCGATGTACTTGAGCGCCAAGAGCCACTCGGCGTTGTCGACCATGAACCCGCGGTCCTCGGAGAGGTCGAGAAACCGCCCAAGCTGGCGCTTGAACGCCTGGGCGTTGGCGTCGATCTCCTCGCGGCTCATGATCCGGCGCGCCGACGTCTTGTCGGTCGGATCGCCAATCATCGCCGTGCCGCCACCGACGAGGGCGATCGGGCGATGGCCCGACCTCTGGAGATGCGCCAGCGCCATCACCGGCACCAAGTGCCCGACGTGGAGCGAATTGGCGGTCGGATCGAACCCAGCGTAGACGGTCACCGCAGACGTACCGAGCGCACGCCTCAGGCCCTCGTCGTCAGAGCACTGATAGTTGAAGCCCCGCTCCTGCAGCACGTCGTAGGCGTTCCGACGCCCCTCAGGCGCCGCCGCCGTCTTCGTCGTCATCACTTCTGCAGGTGCAATGGCCATTGGTGTGCTCCCCGACAACTCACTTCACTGCAAGCATACAGGAGGGCCCCTTCGCTCTACGCCGCGCCCGACTTGCGGGTCTTCGCTTCCTCGATCACCTTCTGCGCCACGTTCGGCGGCACTTCCTCGTAGTGGTCGAAGGTCATCTTGAACGTACCACGCCCCTGCGTCATCGACCGCAGATCGGTCGCATAGCGCACCGTTTCGGCCATCGGGACCTCGGCTTCGATTGTCGTCTTGCCGTCACCGGTCGGATTCATGCCGTGCACCCGTCCGCGCTTGGTTGCCAGGTCGCCCATGATGTCGCCGGTGTAGTCGTCGGGTACCGTCACTTCGACGCGCACAATGGGCTCGAGCAGCACGACACCGGCCTTCTCGGAGGCTGCCTTGAAGGCCATTGAGCCGGCGATCTTGAACGCCATTTCCGAGCTGTCGACACTGTGCTCCTTGCCGTCGAACAACGTCGCCCGCACGTCGACCAGCGGATATCCGGCGACAATCCCATCGGCCGTCGCCTCCTGGATCCCCTTATCGACCGCCGGCCGGAACGACTGCGAGATCACGCCGCCGACGATCTTGTCGACAAACTGGTAACCCTCGCCGCGGGGCAGCGGCTCGATTTCGATCGAGCACACGCCGTACTGCCCGTGTCCACCGGTCTGGCGCACGAACCGGCCGTCGGCGGTCGCCTTGGCGCGGATCGTCTCGCGATAGGGCACGCGCAGCGGCTCGACCGACAGCTCCGCACCGAACTTGCGCTTGATCCGCTCGACTGTCACGTCGATGTGGCTGTCACCCATGCCCGAGAGCACCGTCTGCCCGGTCTCGCTCTCTCGGTGGACGCGGATCGTGGGGTCTTCCTCTTGGATCCGCTGGAGCGCGGGCCCCATCCGGTCCTGGTCGGTGCGCGACCTCGCCTCGACGGCGACCGAGTACACCGGCTCGGGGAACTCGATTCCCGGCAGGATCACCGGATGCTCGCGCGCGCACAGCGTATCGCCGGTCGCGGTGACGGCCAGTTTGGCGACGGCGGCAATGTCGCCCGCCGGTACGGCCGTTGCCGGTTCTTGATTCCGCCCGCGCACCGTGAACACGGTGCCGAAGCGCTCGTCTCTCTCCTTGTTGGCGTTCCAGAAGTGACTGTCGGGCCGCAGCGTCCCGGAGTACACCCGGAAAAACGTCAGCTTGCCGATGAACGGGTCGGCCAGCGTCTTGAACACCAGCGCCGCCAGCGGCCCGTTGGCGTTCGGCTCGAGCGTCTCCTCTCGCTTGGTTTGCGCGTTCGTCGCGGTGTCCGATCCGGCGTCGACCGGCGATGGTAGGTATTCGACGATCGCGTCGAGCACCGGAGCCACGCCCTTGTTTACTACCGCCGCCGCCGAGAGCACCGGGATGATGGCGCCGCTGCGCACGCCGGTGCGCAGACCGCGGCGGATCTCTTCTTGGGTGAGCGTCTCGCCTTCGAGATACTTGGTGACGAGGTCGTCGTCGGTCTCGGCGACCGCCTCGACCATCTGCTCACAGAATTGCTCGACCTGCGCGCTCAGCTCGGCCGGCACTTCGCCTGGTGTGAGCTGCCCGTTGTCTCCAAACAGGAGCGCCTTCTGCGTCACGAGGTCGACGACGCCCCGATATTGTTCACGCGTGCCGATGGGGACTTGCAGCGGTACCACTTTGGTGCCGAAACGCTCGCGCAACTGGTCGAGTATGCGCTCGAAGCTGGCGTTCTCCCGGTCCATCCGGTTGACCACCACCAGCCGTGGCAGGTTGCGGGCGTCGCATTGCGCCCACACCTGCTCGGTTCCTACCTCGACGCCGTCGACGGCGCTCACCAGAACGACGGCGCCGTCGATCACCCGCAGCGCCGCCACGATGTCGCCGACGAAATCGGCGTACCCGGGGGTATCGACGACGTTGACCTTTTGCCCCTTCCACTCCGCCGGCAAGACGGAGAGGTTGATCGACATGCGGCGGCGCTGCTCGTCTGGGTCGAAGTCCGACGTTGTCGTGCCTTCGTCGACTCGACCCAGCCGGTTAATCGCGCCGGAGTTGAACAGGAACGCCTCGGCGAGCGAAGTCTTGCCATGCCCCATGTGCGAGAGCAGCCCGACATTGCGGATGGCACCGGATTCGTACACCTTCATCGTTCCAGACTCCTACTTTTCAGTCTTTCTGGCCGCCCCCTTCGAGCGGACACGCCGCAGATCGACATAACGTTGCGGAGCAGCCAGATAAGGGATTGTATACGTTCGCGGGAACGATACACTGCTGTGCAGATAAGGGAGCCATGCCAATGGAGCCGCTCGAGCCGGTGGCCGACATGGGACCGAGCAATCGCCTCGTCTCCGCGTACGGGCTGTATTATCTGGACAACCGTCCAATCGTGCTCCGCGCCGCCGAGCTGCCGTACTTCCGCGTCCCGGCGGTGCAGTGGGAGACGAGCATCGCCAAGCTGCACGACGCCGGCTGCAACGCCATCAGCAGCTCTATCCCGTGGACGGTGCACGAATGGGAGCTGGGTAGACTCGATTTCGCCGGCCGCTTCGACGCGCAGTCCAACCTGCTGCGCTTTCTCGAGCTCGTCGAGCGCGCCGGGATGATCTTCCTCGCGCGTCCCGGCCCCTTCATGTGCGCTGAGTCGGAGTTCTTCGGCTACCCCGGCTGGCTGGCGGACGAAATCCGTGATGCACTGGCCCGCCGGCCAAACGGCGTTGAGGAGCAGACACTGCACTACGACGTGTACTCGTTGCTCCATCCGGCGCACTTGGCGCAGGTCGAGCGGTGGTGCGCGGCCGTGGCCGGCGCGATTCGCCCGTACCTCAACGCTCCGGTCGTGACCTGGCAGCTCGACAGCGAAACCGGTGTGACGTTCGTCAACGCCATCGGGCGGCTCGACTTCAATCCAGATACGGTGGCCCGTTACCGCACTTTTCTCGAGGAACGGTACGAAACCGCGGACCTGGTCGCGCGCGCGTGGCGGCGCCCCGTCGAGGCGTTTTCGACGATCGACCCGCCGCGTGACACATTGTCGACCGGCGAGCTCGCCGACTGGCAGGCGTTCCTCGAGCGCTGGGTCGGCACCTATCTCGAGGTGCTCGGGCGCATCGTCCGGCGGCAGGGAATCACGCTGCCGCTGGTCGTGAACGAATCGGCCGGCTACGTCAGTCCGCAGAATCCACGCGTCAAGGCACCGGCCGCCGACCTGTACGGCTACGACTCGTACGCCAAGGCCAGCGGTAGCGCCCATACCGCCGACTTCCCGTTCGCCGGCAGCCTGCATCCGCTGCGGTTCCAGCAGTTCACGACCGACGAGCGCCCACTTTCCTGCTGGGAGCTGGGCACGGGCCGGTGGGATCCGCGCGCGCGCGTCGCCACAAGAACCACGCTACAGGGCCTCGCCGCCGGTGTGGCCCACGGCCTGAAAGCGTACAATCTCTACGTCGCGCAGGATTCCGACCGCTACCAATTCGGCACACTGCTCGACGCCGCGGGGCAACCGACACCGTGCTTCGATGTGGTGGGGCGCTTCCACGAGTTCGTCGCGGCGCACGAGGAAGAGCTGACCGCCTCGGTCGAAGTCCACGATCCGATCGCGTATTTGGATTATCAGCCGTATACCCGCCTTACTCCCGTCGATCACCTACACCTGCCCGGCGCCCGTGCCCTGCCCGATCCGCTGCGTTACTTCGCCGGTCGTGGCTTGGCCGGCCTCCACGCGGTGCTGTTGACGGCGGGCTACAACCCAATCGTCGTCGATCTCGTGAGCGCGACGGAGGAGTCTCTCGCGGACTACCTCGTCGCCATCTTTCCCTCGCGTGGCTATCTCGATCTAGAAAACTACGGCAAGCTCGTCGTCTTCACCCTCCGCGGAGGCCACCTGGTGACGTTCCCCGAGCCGGTTACGCGCCAGCAGGACGGCACGCCGTTCAGAACAGCCTTTCTCTGGCCGGTACGTCCGGCGCGGCGGCGCTGGCTCGATCGCGGCCGGATGCTCTTCCATCTCGCCATGCGGTGGGCGCTGCCCTACCATCTCCGCACGCGCCGGCGGCTCACGCGCGCGTTGCCCGGCGCGCTGCACCTAAGCGATCTCTTCGAGGCCGTTCTCGCCGGCCAGGCCGCGCCGCTGCGTGGCATCAGGCTGCATACCGCCGGCGGCACCGTCCGCGGCGACTATCAACTCGTCGAGTTCCCCGAAGCCGGCGGGTCGGATGCATCCGGTGGCGGCATCCCCGCGAAGGACGCTGCCGGGGTTGCCACGGGGCACAGCGCTGCCTCGAACGCCGGCGCGGCCTCAGTCCCCAATCCCTTTGACCGTTCCAATCCATCGCCATCGGCGGTCCGGGCCGAGGTGTTGCTGCGCCACGGCAGCCGGCCCGCTGGGTACCGCGTGCCGGTGCGCGACGGTGTCTCGACATTGCTGGGCACGTTCCTCGGCGGGTCGTTCGTCACGTCACGCTACTACGCGCTCACCGCCGCCGAGCGCCGGGCGCTGCGGCAATTCGCCGTCAGCCTTGTTGAGCCGAGCGTCACGCGCCAGATCGTCCCGGACGACGATCTCGAAGTCGAGGCCATCGCGCGCCTGAGCCCCGACGGCGGCTGTCTACTCTTCGTCATCAACCGCCTCGGCCGCCAGCAGGGGGCGATCCACTTCCCTAACCCGAGCGCGCTCAACCTGGGCGAGCCACTGCGCGCGGAAGCCCTCTTCAGCGGTGCCGGCTCGAGCGCCGACGCTACCGGCAACGGGCTCCGCGTTCGACTCGAGCCCGACGACGTGCTCATCGCTCGCTTGCGCTAACCGTCGCTCACCGTCGCTCCGAATCACCGAGATGCAGCGGGTGGGCACTATAATCGTCTGAGGCATGGATTCGGGCGGCCGCGTCGTCGTCAAGGTGGGCACCGGGGTTCTGACCGGTGGCCGCGCTGAACTCGATCTGGAGCGGATGGCCGACCTGGCGCGGCAGATTGCCAAGCTGCGTGCCGACGGCTATGAGGTGCTCCTGGTGTCGTCCGGCGCCATCGCGGCCGGACGCGCTCGGCTGCCGCTCGATCGGATGCATCGCGACGTTCCGACGAAGCAGATGCTCGCGGCGATCGGCCAGCACCTGCTGATGCAGACCTACGATCAGCTCCTTTCGCCATATGGCATTGCCGTGGCGCAAACACTGCTCACCAAGGCCGACCTGCGCCATCGTCTCGGCTACCTGAACGCTCGGAATACCCTGCTTGGGCTGCTCGAGCACGGCGTGTTGCCGATCATCAACGAGAACGACGTCATCGCCGTCGACGAAATCCGCTTCGCCGAGAATGACCGGCTTTTCGGCGAGAACGACAACCTGGCGGCGATGGTCGCCAACCTGGTCGACGCGCACACCTTGATCAACCTCACGAACGCCGGCGGGCTGTTCACCGCCGATCCGCGGCTCGATCCGGATGCCCGGCTCATCCCCGAGGTGGCGCGCATCAACAAGTGCATCGAAGCGCTCGCCGGCGGCGCCGGGACGGCCCAGGGCACCGGCGGCATGCGTACGAAGATCGAGGCCGCCAAGCTGGCGACCGCCTCGGGCATCACCGTGATCATCGCCCCGGGCTTCGAGCCCGACGTGCTGCTGCGCCTGGCGACCGGTGAGCCGATCGGCACGCGCTTCCGGCCAACCGCGAGCCGGCGCGAGTCACGCAAGCGCTGGATCCTCTCCGCGCTCGCCAGCCACGCCGCGGTTCACGTCGATCACGGCGCGGCTGATGCCATTCGCCGCCGCGGGCGCAGTCTGCTCGCGGCCGGTGTCAAGTCGGTCAGCGGCCGCTTCGGCCGTGGCGATCCCATCTCGGTGATCGCTCTCGACGGCGAGCGTATCGCGTGCGGCCTGGCAAACTACTCGTCCACCGACGTCGACCAGATCAAGGGCGTGCACTCGCAAGGCATCCTGGGCATGCTGGGCTACGCCTACGGCGACGAGGTCATTCATCGGAACAACCTTGTGCTTCTGGCCAGCGACGAGTGACGAAGGACGAAAGACGAAAGGGTGTCGTCGGCGTACTGGTTCGTTCTTCGTTCGTAACTGGCTAGCCTGCCACTCCTGGTAGGAGTGCCCG
>JACQGX010000216.1 GCA_016199265.1 Chloroflexota bacterium
AACCCAGGCGGCGTGTTCGACGGCGGTGCTCCTGTGTGCCTCCTGCTCTGTCTGCTCTTTGTGCTCGTAGGGAGTGCTCCCTCGAAGGAGTATGGTGTTTAACCGGTCGGTGGAATTGTACGGGCGCCGTGCTCAGAACAACTCCTGGACCGGCGCTCTAAGACTCTTGATCTATGGCGCGAACGGGCGTAATATGGACAATGGCGGCCGGCAACCGGCCGCCGCTACTTTAGCCCAGGAGGTGCACAGGTGCAGACGGTGCAAGTACCGCCGGCGTCGCAGACGGCGCAGCGCGAAGCGAGCGAGGCGGTGGGGGCCGAGATCTATACGGAGCTGGGGATCACTCCGGTGATCAATGCGCGGGGCAACCAGACGGTACTGGGAGGTGCGCTGCTCTCGCCGCGGATCCTAGCGGCGATGGACGAGGCCAACCGGTACTTCGTGGATATGGACGCGTTGCTCACGCGTACGGGGCAGATGGCGGCCGAGTTGGTCCAATGCGAGGCGGCGTACGTCACGCCGGGATGCGCCGCGGCGCTGGCGCTCGGCACGGCGGCGTGCATTACCGGCGGCGACGGCGCGAAGATAGAGCGTCTGCCGGATACGACGGGGATGCGGAACCAGCTACTGATCCAAGCGAGGCACCGCTACAAGTACGACCGGCCGCCAACAATCGTCGGCGCGAAGCTCCGGGAAGCGGGCGCCGCTGCCGGCACGACGGCGCGACAACTCGAAGCGGCGATCGGGCCCGAGACGGCGGTGGTGCTCTTCCCGGCACACCTCGACGGGCAGGAAGGGACGGTGCGGCTGCCCGAGGTATTGGAGATCGCGCACGCGCGCGGCGTGCCGGTATTGGTGGACGCGGCGGCGCAGATCTATCCGGTGGAGCGGATGCGCGGCTGGACGAAGATGGGCGCCGATCTGGTGTGCTTCGGCGCGAAGTATTTTGGCGCGCCGCATTCGTCGGGGTTGCTCTGCGGCCGGAAAGACCTGGTCGAATCGGCGGCGCAGCAGGGGTTCATCGGCTTCGAGCGCGGGCAATACCGGACGTTCGGCCGGCCTCTCAAGCTCGATCGCGGTGAGATCGTCGCGGTGGCGCTGGCGCTGCGGGAGTGGGTGACGATGGATCACGCGGCGCGGATCGCACGGGTGCAGGAGCGTGTGAACGCGGTGATCGAGCGCCTGGCGGGCATCCCCTTGATCACCGCGACGAGCATGTCCGAGGCGCACTTCGGCGCGCCGGCACTGCGCGTGCAGATCGCGCCGTCAAACGGCCGAAGTGCGGAAACGGTGGCAGCGGCGCTCCGAGCAGGATCGCCGAG
Source organism: Chloroflexota bacterium (assembly GCA_016199265.1). Taxonomy (GTDB): domain Bacteria; phylum Chloroflexota; class UBA11872; order UBA12225; family UBA12225; genus JACQGX01. Next base: position 1,323 of record JACQGX010000216.1, read on the forward strand.
TATCGTCGCGAGCCAGAGCGGCGACTCGATCCGGTTCAACCTGACGACGGTGTACGACGGCGACGAGCTGGTGATCGCCGAGCGTTTGCGGGCGGCACTGACCAGTTGACAGTGGGCAGTGGGCAGTGGGCGAGTTTCGCACGGAAACTCGCCCGCTGCTCTCTGTCCGAGGCGCTCAACCGGCGGGAGGGCCGCTACGGCAGCTTGGCGACGAAGCCTTGCATTTCCTCTGGGGTGAAGGCCCGGAGGGTTTCCGTCCGGACGTTGCCCTGGGCGCCGATCGACAGGAGGAAGCTCATTGCGGAGGCCTCGTCGGGGAAGTCGGCGACCGAGACGAAATCGTACTGCCCCTGCGTGTAGACGAACAACGTCATGCGGCCGCCGAGCTGCTCGATCGCTGCGCGGGCCCGATTGACGCGGTCGGGCGACTGCTTGACATTACGGATGCCCTGTTCGGTGAAGCGTCCAAGTGTCACGTAAGTTGGCATGGTCTGTACCTCCTTTGCGGGCCGCTGCCGGTGGCAACGGGCACACCGGCAGTAGACCCCATTCCATTCTGGCGCGATTGCGGTGCAGAGTCAATACCGGACCTGGCGGGAGGGGAAGCGGTAGACGGCTTTGGCGGGATGGAGACGGCGGTCGTGTGCGGCGGTGTCGTAGGGAGCGTTGCGGTTCCAGGCGGCGTACTGCCAGCCACGGGCGACGACGCTGCGGTCCTCCATTTCGTCGAGGGGCTCCCAGGGGAGTTGGGGCCCCGGGAAGCGGCGCAGGCCGGCGGGATCGGCGTCGTCCAGTGGATCGGCGTAGCCGTCGCGCCGGAAGCGCTCCACGAGGGCGGCGCGCAGGCGCTCGAGGATGGGCTGCGCCGCCGGATCGGCGGCGTGGTCGTCGTATTCGTTGCGGTCGCAGGAAGGACCTTCGCCGCCGCCGCGGTGCAGGAGGTACTCCCGGTCGTCGGGCGCGCTGTAGACGTACTTCCACTGCTCGTCCATCGCCAGGTAGAGCCCTTTGCCCTTCTCGGCGAGCTGGCCGATGAGCACGTCGCGGCCCCGCACGGCGCCGTCACGGGCGAGGCTGAGTAGCTCCATACCGTCGACGTCGAGCGCCGGCCGCGCGGCCGGCGAGCCGTCGGCGGCGACGACGCAGGTGGGCAACAGGTCGGCTAGCCCGACGAGCTGGTGACGCACTTCGCCTTGGGGAAGCTGGCCCGGCCAGGAGGCGATGAAGGGAATGCGGCAGGCGGGGTCGTGATAACCGCGCTTGCCGAAGGCGTAATGGTCGCCGAGGTACTCGCCGTGATCGGCGACGTAGAGCACCAGCGTGTTCTCGCGCAGATCGAGCCGCTCGAGCGTCTGGAGGATCTGTCCGACCCAGAAGTCGATAAACGAGACGCAGGCGGCGTAGTACGCGCGCATGGTGCGCAGCAGGTTCGTGTCCGGCTGGTAGTCGGTCCACTTGAAGCGGTTCTGCGTGCGGTGGTAGTAGGTGTGCCGGTCAAGCTCAGCCTCGATCCGAACCGGCATTCCTAGCGGTAGGTCGGTCGGCCGGTAGAGCGTGTGCCACGGCACCGGTGGATCGAACGGGGGGTGGGGCTTGACAAAACTCGTCCAGCAGAAGAACGGCTGGCCTCCACCGCGCCGCCCGCCACTCCCGCGCCGTTCTCGTACGTGCTCTTCGAGGAACTCGACCGTCTTCCGGCCTGTCCACGCCGTCGTGTGCAGGTGCTCGGGAAGCTGGCTCACTTGAGGAACGTAGTACATCTCGTGACGGATGCCGTGGGGCTCCTCGACGTGGCCGTATCCGGCGGCCATGAGGTCGGTCAGGAACTCGTCGTTCTCGGGTCGAGCGGGAATCTCTTCCGAGAGCCAGAGGCGATGCAATCCGTGGTGCTCGCGCACGGGCGAGAAGTGCATCTTGCCGATGGCCTGGCCGAAGTAGCCGCGCTCGCGCAGCAGCTTGGGAAGCGTCTGGGCGTCTGGGCCCACCTTGTAGCCGTTGTCGAAGACGCCGGTGCGATGCGGCAATAGGCCGGTGAGCAGCGTGGCGCGGGCGGAGACGCACACCGGCGATTCGGTATACGCACGGGCGAAACGGACACCCTCGCGGCCGAGCTGATCGAGGTGGGGTGTCTGAATTGCCGGCTGCTGCCAGGCACCCGAGGCGACCTGCGCGGCGCCCAGCGCGTCGCCGCGGTGTTGATCGGCCATCAGCAGGAGGATGTTGGGCCGGTTGGTCATGATGCATCACCCAACGGCCGGTAGCCGCCGAAGAGCGCGAGCGGGAGCGCGCGCCAGTAGCAGTCGACCGAAACGAAGCCGGTCTCGCGCAGCCAGGCAAGGTGCGTCTCGAGGGCAGGCACTTGCTGTTCCGGCGGTTGCGCGGGAATGGGTTCTGGCGAGGCGGCGGCGAGTTGGGCTCGTCGCTCCCACGCAGTCGTTCCCTCCTTCGCCCAGTAGAGTGCCCGGAGCGGCGCACTCGGCGCCTGGATGCACTCAAAGTGGAAGAAGCCGCCGCCCGGCACGAGGTGCGCGTAGATCTCGCGATAGAGCGCTTGCTTGCGGGCGTCGTCGACGTGATGAATGGCGTACGCCGAGACGATGGCGTCGAATGGCCCCACGAGGTCCTGATCCCACTGCAGGTGGTTGAGGTCACGGGCGACGTACCGGAAGTGCCCCGTGAACGGCGCCAGGTAGCCGTGCCCCACGGCGATGCGTGCCTCGGCAAAGTCGACGCACACCGCCTCGGCAAGCGGGAAGCGGTCGAGGATGGCGCCGGCGACCGTTCCGTACCCGGCGCCCAGATCGAGGATCCGGCAGGGACGGTCGGGCGGCAGCGGCAGCATGCGGTAGAGCACCTTGAGCTCGGGCGCCCGCTGGGCCTGTTCCTGGTGCCGGTCGGGCACCTCGCGCGGCGCGAGCGCGGGGTTTTGCCAGTGGTACCCGCCCGGAAGTGGAACGATGCAGGCGCCGTCGGTGCCAGGCCGGCGTGTCGGCGTGCCGGTGCGCGTGCCCAGCGCTCCTTCCGCTTCTGTGCTTGGGGCGTTCCCTGCGGTATCTGTCGTTGTCGTTCGGTCCATTGTCACCATTCTTCCAAATTCGCAATCGCCCAGTTGGCCTGGCGCCGAGCAGGGAAGCGTGGCGCCGTCAGTGGGTAGGATGCAGAGCTTGATGCCGGCGATTTTCTCGCAGGTGATTGTGGACGCAACGGGACACAGGTGTCCAGTGCCGTTGAGGTGCGTGGAGCAGAAAAGAGAAAGGGGTTGATGTTTCACCACGGAGACACGGAGTCACGGAGATCATTGGAGTCTTGGCCACAGAGAGCACAGAGATGAGAGCTTACAGATCGAGATGTTCTCTCTGTGTGAACTCTCTGCTCTCTGTGGCTTTCCTTATCCCGGCGTCTCCGTGACTCCGTGTCTCCGTGGTGAGGTACCGTCCGTGCGGTATGCTGAGGCGCTATGGAGAAAGAGCGTTCTGAGCGGCCGAATGTGGTGTTTGTGTTGACCGACGATCAGGGGTATGGCGATCTGGGGTGTCACGGGAATCCGTACATCCGGACGCCGCACCTGGACCGGTTGTATGCCGAGAGCGTGCGGCTGACGGATTATCACGTGGGGCCGACGTGCTCGCCAACGCGCGCCGGGCTGATGACGGGGCACTATGCCAACAGCACGGGGGTGTGGCACACGATTGGGGGACGGTCGCTGCTGCGGCGCGGCGAGCGCACAATGGCGGAGGTCTTCGCCGCGGCGGGCTACACGACGGGGATGTTCGGCAAGTGGCACCTGGGGGATGCCTACCCGTACCGGCCGCAGGATCGCGGGTTCCAGGATGTGATCACGCACGGTGGCGGTGGCGTGGGGAACACACCGGACTACTGGGGCAACAACTACAACGACGACACCTACTGTCACAACGGGACGTGGGAGCCGTTCGAGGGCTATTGCACCGACGTCTGGTTCGCCAACGCACTGCGGTTCATCGAGCGCAATCGCG
>JACQGX010000223.1 GCA_016199265.1 Chloroflexota bacterium
CGCCGCCGCGCACCCTCGAGCGTGGAACGGGGCCGCTCTCCAGTCGTGGTCGCCATAGTCCGCCGAGTGACCTCCCTTTGCCTTGGTGTGTGCGTGCCACGCGTGGCAGCAGAAGGCCATTCTAGGCTGGTTCCGCGGACCGGCCAATTCCGGGAGGCTATTGCGATAGCGTGTAACAGTCTGAGAAAATAGAGTCAGGCACCTCCCGCCGGTTCTTCCGGCGTATCTTCCACACCTTGAGATTTGGCAGACCCGCCGGCGCGCTCATCGCGGTTCCGACGTCTAAACCAGGTCCACAGTCGAAAGCCCGCCTTGAGCGCAGCCGTAGGGTCCCAAGTCCAAAGCACGCCGCATTTGCCCGTCGCCTTTGGACTTGGGACCTGGGCCTTGCTCTACACCAAAGCCATTGTGGAACCCGCAGGGACCCTCACTTTGCACTTGGTTCAGTGCCGCGTCACCCGCTCCCGCGCCTCCACCGCCGCCGGGCCAAACTCGTCCGGCGCCGGCGTGTAGGGGATCTTCACGCCGCCCGCTTTCACCGCCTCGACACCGCCGGCCGCCGCGATCCGCCGCGCCTGGTCGGCCTTCGCCCGACGGTCGACCTCCTCCGGATCGCAGATCGCTCGCAGCTCGCGCTCGCACGCGGCCAACACGTCGGCGTGCTGTAGATCGCCCGCCAAGTCGTGCGTCTCGTCGGGATCATTTTCCATGTCGAACAACTGCGGCGGGTAGTCGACGTAATGCACGTACTTGTACCGCTCGTTACGGATCATGAAGATCCCGCCCGTCGAGAAGATGGCGTGGTACTCGCTGAACACGGTGCGCGGCTGATCGTCCTGCTGCGCCAGGCGCACCAGCGACGTGCCCAGCAGGTCGGCATCCTCGTGCGTAAACTCAGCGTCGGCCGCCTCGACGATCGTCGGGAAGCAGTCCACCAACGAGACCGGCGTGCGCACCCGCTTCCCCGCCGGCACGTCGGGGCCGGCGAGGATCATCGGCACCGCCACCGCGCCGTCGTACATCACGCTCTTCCACCACAGCCCATGCTCGCCGATCATGTCGCCGTGGTCGCTCGTGTAGAGAATGCGCGTGGTTTCGCGCTGGCCGCTCTCCTCGAGCGCGCGCAGCACAATCCCGATCTGCTCGTCGAGGAACGTGACCATCCCGTAGTACGTCGCCACCGCCTTGCGCACCGTCCACTCGTCGAACGGCTCGTCGAGCGCCTGCTGGTGCCGCTTGTGTACCAGCGCCGGGTGGCGCGACCACTGCTCGGGCGACCAGTTCACCGGCAGCGGCACCGACTCCGGCGGGTACAGGTTCAGGTACTCCTCCGGCACCATCAGCGGAAAGTGCGGGTAGCTGAACGAGACGAACAGCGCCCACGGCTTCGCCTGCGCCGTACCCTCTTCGTGCAGCCACCGGGCAGACGTCTGGGCGATGGCACGGTCGTACCGCGTGTACTCGGCCTCTCCGGCGGTCGCCTTCAGCACGTGCTCGCGACTCGACGGGCGCACCGGCATCTCGCCTCGCAGCAGCCCGTAGAGATCGCCCACGCCGTCGAGCACGTGCATCGGCAGCCGCTGGTCGTCGAAGCCCGACGGATCGCCCACCTTGCGGTAGTGCAGCTTGCCGATCGTCGTGACCTTGTGCCCCTGCTCGCTCAGGCGATGCCCCCAACTCGCCGCCTCGGTGCCGACGTACGGCGTCGCGTTGTCCCACGAATCGATCGTGTGCGCGTACCGCCCCGTCGCCAGGCACGCCCGCGCCGGCACGCAGATCGGCGTCGGCGTGTACGCGTTCAGAAACGTCGTCCCCTGCGCCGCCAGCGCATCCAAGTTCGGCGTGCGCACCACCGGGTTGCCATAGCACCCCAACACCCGCCGGCTATGCTCGTCAGAGCAGATAAACAATCCGTTTGTCGGTTTCAAGTCAGCGCACCTCGAGGAGTGGAGATCAGGTCGTGACCAGGTCGTGACCAGGTCGCAGCCGGTGGGATCACCACTTGATCACCACTTGATCACGACCTGATCACCACTTGATCACCACGCCATCAATAGTCCGCCGCCTGCATCAACGGCAGCGGCAGCGGCAGGTGCACCACCTGCCCCGTCTTGACCGACCGCAGCCCGGCGTCGAGCACCTCGGTCACGTCGCGGTGGAAGGCGATTCCCGCCCAGTCGACGGGCCACTCGCTGCGCTCGAGGCTGGCCATCAGGTGCGCCGGCAGACTTGCCTCGGCCACCGGCGCCGGTAGTTCTTCGAGCGGAATCTCGCGTCCGCCGCTGTGCTCGTTCTCGGCGTTGTACAGCACCGCGCCGTGGTGGCCGATCGCCAGCGTGCCCTCCTCGCCGAGAAACAGCGTGCTGAACGGCAGGTGGCCGAACTGGCTCCACGTCGCCTCGACCAGCGCGCCACCCCGGTGGTACTGCAGCAGCATCCGCGCGTTGTCGTCGGTGATCAGGTCATTGCGCTGCCACCGCCCGGCTACGGCGTAGACCGCATTCGGCGAGCCCAAAATGCCGACTGCCATGTCGACGCCGTAGCAGCAGTAGTCCATGAAGGCGCCCGCGCCGTTAGTTACCGGCTGGTAGAGCCACTGGAAAAACGTGTTGGCGTCGATTGCGCGCGGCTTGGTGCCGCCGCCGCGGTGGCGCACTTCGTACGGGCGGCCGATACCGCCGCGCTTGACGAACTCGAGCGCCCGCGTCGTCGCGCGGTTGCCCCACCGCGATGGATAGTTGGTCAGGACGTACACACGGTGCTTCCCGGCAGCCGCGAGCATCCGCTCGGCGTCGGCCAGCGAGAACGCCAGCGGCTTCTCGACGATCGCGTGCACGCGGTGCGCCGCTGCCAGCTCGACCACACTTGCGTGGTTCGACGTCTCGTTGCACACCGAGACGATGTCCAGCTCTTCCTTCTCCAGCATCCCGGCGATCGAGTCGAACTGGCGCACGTCGCCCATCTCGTAGCGCGTCACGTAGCGCTCGCGCTCCGCCGCGTTCGCATCGGCGATCGCTACAACCTTGGCGTTGGGAATCTCCTTCCACTCACGCAGATGCGCCGAGACGTGACCGTGCGTCACGCCGGCAATCCCCACCCGATACGTCTTGCTCATGAACAGTTCCTGCCCTTCTCGTCGTACTCGTCTCTTCACCGCCATCGCTGCCTTATTGATAGGCCCCATACTGGATTGATAGGCCCCATACTGGCAGGCACGATTGACACGCCGACGAAACGCCGAGGCATTCTACCGGGTAACGCCTGACCCCCGACCCGTCTCCTGCGCCAAACGTACTCGTCCAGGTACCATCTCCTCACACAGCGGTCGTCCCTCCGATACCTGACCACTGACTACTGACCACTGACTACCCGCAATGGCAATCTCCTTTGAACTCGTTCCGGAAGAGCTAGGCCTCCGAAACCCGGCCTTCCTCGGTGCATTTCTCAACTGGCCCGACGCCTCAATGGGCGCATCGGGAGCCGTGCGCTATCTCGTCGAATCGTTGCGCGCGGCGCCCCTCGCCACGTGGGACGGCGACGACTACTACGATTTCGTCGAGCTGCGCCCCATTTCCCGTGTCGTGCCACCGCGCGACCGTACGCTCATCTGGCCCGACGGTGAGTTCTGGGTTGCGCGAAACGTGCCGCTCGCGGCCAACCGCGGCAGCGCCGCCGGCGAGGAGGAGAGCGACCACCGCAGCCTCATCTTCTTCCTGGCGCACGAGCCGCGCTTGCGCTGGCGCGCCTACAGCCGGGAGCTCGCATCGCTCATCAAGCGTTGCGGCGTGACACAAGCGATCTTCTTCGGCGCCGCCTACGCCGACGTGCCACACACGCGCCCGCCGATCGTCACCGCCTGGGCCACCGATTCCCGGCTGCGCACCAAGCTCGAGGCACTCGACGTTCCGTTTTCGGCATACCAAGGGCCATCGAGCATGCAGTCGGCTGCCATCGAGGCGTGCCGAGCGGTCGATATCGCCTGTGTCAGCCTGTTCAGCAACGCACCGCACTATCTCCCGGTCCCCAACGCCAATCTTTCACACGCGCTGCTCCGCCGTGCCGCGAGCATACTCGGCATCCAAGTTGACCTCGCACCGCTGGAGGAGGCAGGCCAAGCCTTGGTCCAGCAGGCCAACGCCGCGATGGACGAGCGCACCGAGTTCCGCGACCACGTGCGGCAGCTCGAAGCGCAGTTCGACGCGCAGGCGGCGCCGCTCGCGCCCGGCGAAGTCCGCCGCGGCGCCGAGCGGCGCGCTCAGGCCGAGGCCGAGCGCGGCCCGCTCAACGTCGATCCCCAGGACATCGTGCGCGAGCTCGAAGAATTCCTGCGCCGCCGCACCCAGAGCCAGCCCGGCGCCGAAGGCGAAGGCGACAACACCGGCGAAGGCGATGGTGGTCCGCCCGAAGGCGGCCGCCCCGCGCCCTAGCCAACCACTCGTGCCGGCAGGCAACCGACAACCGCCCTTCGACTGGCCCAGCACGAACGGAGGCCAGCCTCAGTACGACCGAAGCAGTCGGCGTTCGTCAGAGCCCGCCCTGAGCGCAGCCGAAGGGTTCATCGGCGGTTTCATACACATAACCACCCTATCCATTAGACCGCACCACCATGACGCGTACTTTCAAAGTGATTGGCCACCGCGGTGCCGCCGGACACGCGCCGGAGAACACCTTCGCCGCGTTCGACACCGGTCTCGCCATGGGTGTCGGCGGCGTCGAAACCGACATTCGCGCCACGCGCGACGGCGTGCTCGTCCTGGTGCACGATGCTACCGTCGACCGCACCACCGACGGCTCGGGCGCCGTCGCCGAGCTGACGTGGGATGCGATCAGTCGCCTGAACGCCGCCGCCCGCTTCCGGGATGGCCGGCACGATTTCGGCATCCAGCGCGTCCCACGGCTCGACGACTTCCTCGACCGCTACGGCGGTCGCACCACTTTCCGGCTGGAGATCAAGGCGCGCGGCGTCGAATCACACGCCCTACGTCTGGTCCGCGCGCGCCGGCTGATCGACTCGTCGGTGTTCACCTCGTTCCAGCCGGAGAGCCTCAAGGCGATCCGCCGCGCTGCCCCCGAGGCCCAAACGGCCTATCTCTCCGGCGCCAAAGTGTTCGACAACACCATCATCCAAACCGCTCTCGACGCCGGCGCCAACGAAGTCGTCCCCCGCGCCGAGCTCGTCAATCCTGAGATGCTCGCCCGAGCACGCGCCGCCAGCCTGCGCGTCTGGGCGTGGGGCGTCAGGGATCCCGAGATCCTCCGCCGCGCCGTCGGCATCGGCGGCTGCACCCTCGACTACCCCGACTGGGCCGACGAGTAGGCAGGAGGCAGGAGGCAGGAGGCAGGTGCTAGGTGCTAGGTGCTCAGAACGGGAGAGCGGTGCACCATCGTTCCCTCTCCCTTTGGGAGAAAGCGGAACCTGCCCTGAGCGCAGCCGATCGACTCACGCAAAGCCAACGTGGAGCCCGCAGGCTTCCTCACTCAGCACCTAAGCACGTCGCCGTAAGTTTTCTGCCCTGACTACCAGGAGTGGAGAGCGTGCCAAACTTTCCGCTATCTGCTTAGCACCTAGCACTTGGTTCAAGCTGAGGGCTGCGGTGCCCGCCCACGCGCCGCCGCCCGCCGCTTTAGCAGCTCGATCATGTAGCCCAACCGGCTGACTATTGCATCACGGTACCACTGCGGCGCGCGCACCAGGCGCCGCTTGAGGCCACTCCCACCGGCGAGCTGCGCTGCCATCTCCGGTGCATCGGCCGGCTCGACGTGCAGATGCACTTCTCCCGCCGGATACGTCACCACCGCCGGCCCGGCGCCGCACAGGCTGAGACACCCCGTCCGCACGACGGCGACGCGCCGGCCACCTTGCCGCTGAACCGCCTCGGCCAGCGCGTTGCGTACCGCCGGCGAGCCGCGCCAGCGGCAGTCGGAGGCCTCGCAGATGAACGCCCAATGCGTGAACTGGTCTAGATCCGGCACCGTCCGCTCAGCGGCCGTGGCGGCGCCGTCATACTGGTGCCTCGCGTTCTCGTCCGGTTGCATCGCGTGACCTATCCTGCCGCCGTCCGCCAAAGTCTACCAGCCAGGCTCCGACCGCCGCCTCCTGTCATCCTGAGCGCCAGCGAAGGACCTCGAGGTCCTTCACTCCGCTCCGCCGCGTGCCCAGCCAGATCGCCATCGCGATCGCCGAGCGCTTCGGGTTCCACGCTCCCATCGTGACCCGCACGGCCGCCGAGATCGGCGAGGTCGCCCAGAGCAACCCGTTCCTGCGCGACGGCGCCGCTCCAGCCACGCTGCACGTCGCGTTCCTGGCCGCTACGCCCAGCGCCGCCAGAGTCGGCGCGCTCGATCCGGACCGCTCGCCGCCCGACACGTTCGCCGTGCGCGGTCGCGAGGTCTACCTCCACTGCCCCCACGGGCTCGCGCGCACCAAGCTCACCACCGACTACTTCGACCGCAAGCTCGGCACGACCGGCACGGTGCGCACCTGGCGCACCGTGCTCAAACTGCTCGAGCTGACCGGCGGCGCGCCCCATCCCTACTAGCCTCACCGCGGGTGCGGGCTCGCCTCGCTGGCCGAAGGGAGCTTGATCTACCGGGAGCGGCCGGCCACAGGGGATACGAGCGAGCCGCGGTTCGGGATGTTGGAGACGATTCGCGGGTTTGCGCTCGAACAACTCGAGGGGAGCGCCAGCACCCACGCACTCCAGGTCACGTGCTGTCCCATCAGTACCCGCCGCCGAGGGCAGCATCACGGACCCGGCGGCTGGTACGGCGCTGCCGGCGGCTCGGTGTCGGGCAGCGGCACGGTGCTCCAGAACGTGGAGTGTTCGAATGGCTGCCGGCGCAGGTCGGGGATGGAGACGGGCGTGCCGCCCAGTTCGGCCGAGCGGTTGGCCAGAATGCCCGGCAGGATGTAGTCAATGGCGCGGTACACGTCGATCGGCGCGGGGCGGCCGTCGAGGATCGTGTGCGCGAAATGACGCGCGAGTTTGAGGTCGGCCCCGCCGTGCCCGGCGCTGATGTCGTCGCCGCGGGCACCCAGGCCGATGGGCACGGTTTCCCAGCCGCTTCGTTCTTCGGCATCGCGCGAGAAGCGCCGGCAGACCTTCTCGTAGCTGAACCATTCGACGCCGCCGGCCACGCCGAAGATGCGGTAGCGGTGCTCGGCCGGGCGGCGGGTGTTCAGCGTGACCATGATTTTGATGAGGGTGCCCTTCGCGGTCTGGAAGAGGGCGATTTGCCCGTCGGACCGTAGCGGCGCGTCTGGGGAGCGCCAGGGCGCGCTGCGACACGAGACCGAGACGCAGCGGTCGTCGAGCACTTCCAGGAGTGGGCCCAGATCATGCGTCAGGTACTGGATCGGCGGCTGGTCGGCGCGCCACGTCGGTGCGGCGTCCGTCCGGCCCTGGGCGCCCGCTGCGGTGGGCGTGAGGCGTGTGCCGTCGGGCAAGCTGAGGGTAGCGGGCAGGTAGTGGATGTATTCGCCTTCGGCGATGGAGATCGGGCCAAAGCGGTCTTCGGCAATCCACTTGCGGAAGTAGCGGAAGAAATCCCAGTAGCAGGTGTTTTCGCCCAGCATGTACGTTTTGCCGGTGCGCTCCACGGCCGCGCGCAGGCGCACGCATTCTTCTTCGGCATAGGCGCCCGGCACTTCGGAAAGCACATGGCAGCCGGCCTCCATGGCCTGGATGGCGTGCTCGACCTGCAATTTACCGTTGCTGGCGACGACCACCGCGGCGGGCCGCAGGTCCAGCAACTCGTCGAATTCGGGGAGGACGCGCGTCCCGGCGCCGGCTTCGTCGATGCGGTGCTGGGCGCGCTCCCGGCGCAGGGGCAGGCGGTCGCAGGCGCCGATGACGTCGACGTTATCCAGCAGGAGGAAGTTGCGCAGGTGCGTGAACCCTCGGCCGAGGCCGAGGATGCCGACTCGGAGTTTTTCCATCATGACCTCTTCTTCGGCCGTGCCGATGGTGCCTCCCAAGACGCTACCGGGCGCGGGGGCGTGGGTGTGGGAGTGTGGGAGTGTGGTCCTGCCCGGCGATGCCTCAGGATTCGAGCACTCGGACGTGCCGTTCACCTATCATGCCATGGCGGGAGTGGCGGCGGAGCTCTCGCCAGCCCAGCCAGGCCGGGCCGATGCAGCGCGGCATGGTAACGTGTCCCCGTCACCGACCACCCGATCACCACCCGAAAACGGAGCCCTTCATGACCACATCCCAGGAATACGACCTCCTCATCGCCGGCGGAACAGTCATCGATCCGGCTACTGGACTCAACGGAGTAGCCGACGTTGCCATCTCCGGCGGCAAGATCGCCGCCGTCGGCCAACGCCTGCCCGGCCACGCCAAGCAGACGCTCGACGCCACCGGGCTGCTCGTGACCCCTGGCCTCATCGACCTGCACGCCCACGTCTACCCCGGCTGCACGCCCCTCTCGATCGACCCCGACCCGCTGGCGGCGCGCAGCGGTACGACGACGATGGTCGATTGCGGCAGCGTCGGCGCCAACACGTTCGGCGGCTTCCGGCGCTTCGTCGTCGAGCCGTCACGCTGCCGCGTGCTGGCCTTCGTCAACATCTCGGTGATCGGTCTCGCCGCGATGCCGGAATGCGGCTACGGGCGCTTCGTCGACAGCAACGCCGCGCTGCGGTGCATCGAAGAGCACCGCGATCTCGTCGTCGGCGTCAAGGTGCGCGGCAGCCGCAACGCCTTCGGCGAGGACAACACCATCCAGCCCGTCTGGATGGCGGTCGCCGCCGCGGCGGCCGGCGGCGTCCCCGTTATCATGCACCTCGGCGATCCCCCGCCGACGCTCGAGCAAGGGTTGAAGGTGCTCCGCCCTGGCGACATCGTGACGCACAGCTTCAAAGGGCAACCGGTCACCCGTCTGGTCGATCATCGCGGGAAAGTGAAACCCCAGGTGCTCGCCGCCCGTGAAAAGGGTGTGCTATTCGACATCGGCCACGGCAGCGGCAGCTTCTCCTGGACGGTATCGCACCAGCTCGCCGAGCAGGGCTTCTGGCCCGACACGATCTCCACCGACGTGCATACGAGCAGCATCAAGGCGCCGATCTCGATCGACATGCCCAACGCCATGTCGAAACTGTTGCACCTCGGCATGGACCTCGAGGCGGTAGTGCGCGCCGCCACCGACGAGCCGGCGCGCACCATCGGCTGGCACGATCGCATCGGCTCACTCCAGCCCGGCATGCTGGCCGACGTCGCCGTGTTCGCGCTCGAAGAAGGGAGCTTTCCCCTCACCGACTCCTACAAGCAGGCCGAGCAGGCCTCCCGCTGCCTCGTCGCCCGCCACACCATCTGCGGCGGCGAGTTGCTCACTGAGCCTTGATGAAAGCCACAGAGAACACTCTGTGCTCTCTGTGGCTACCTCTTCTATTGAATGCTCCGCGAGAGCGCCAGCCAGGCGTCTGGGTCGATCGGGATACCGCGCAGCCGCACCTCCCAGTGGAGGTGCGGCCCGGTCGAGAGCCCGGTGCTGCCCACCAGGCCGAGCGGCTGCCCCTGCTTGACCGGCTGGCCGGCCTGTGCGTCGATCTGGGCCAGGTGGGCGTACACCGTGTAGACGCCCCAGCCGTGATCGACGACGGCGGTGTTTCCCCGCTGCTGCAGCGCGCCGGCAAAGACGATACGCCCGTCCGCAGCGGCGAGCACCGGCGTGCCGAGTGGGGCGGCGACGTCGTACCCGGAGTGGTAAGCCACGTACCCGTCGGCGTAGTCGCGCCGCTCGCCGAACCCCGTCGTGCGGGCGTAGGCAGCCGGCAACGGCAAGGCGAATGCGCCCTTCCAATGCCGCTCTGGGCCGACCTCGCTGGTAAGCGCCGTCATCTGCGCTGCCTCCGCCGTCGCGACCGGCCCTGTTGCGAGCCCGGCGAGTGCCGGAGGCACAATCAGCGCCTGGCGTCGGGCGGGGACCGGCTCGATCGCCAACCCCTCTTTTGCCTCCCCGACGTTCCCGGCCGCGTCGCGTCCGCTGGCCGCCACCAGCAGCTCACCGCCGGCCGTGTGCACCGGCACCGCCACCAGCGCCAAGTACGCCGGGACGTACGCCGGACTGCTCCCGTCTCGCCCCTCGCCTCTCGCCTCCTGCCTCTCTTCCAGCAACGGCAGCGCCGCCTCGCCGGCCGTCGCCCGTATCTCCGCCGGTTCGTTGGCCCGCAGCCGCAGCAGCGCCGGCCGGCCGGCCGGAACACGCGGCGCGCTCGCCTCCAGCGTGAGCTGCGGCGGCGTGTTGTCGGTCGTGAACGCCAACTCGACCGCCGTACGGTGTTGCCGGCGTGAGTGGTCGACGGCCTCGAGCCGCAGCGTGTGGCGCCCATCGGCGAGCGCGGTGGTGTCGATTCGCACCGCTGCGCTGCTCGCTTCTGTCTCGCCGCCAATGGGCCCATCGCGCCGGACGAGCACATACCACAGCCGCGCCCACCAGACCGCGCGATGCGTCGTCGGCGCCGCCCCGGCGCCGCCCGCCGCGGCGGCATGCGCTCGATCGATCTCGGCGCCGTCGACCTGCACCGTCGCGAGCCCGGCCCGGCCTGCCGGTCGCACGTCAACCGGCACCTCGAGTGTTCCCCGTCGCGGGCCGGCGAGCGCCTGTGCGGTGATTGCCGGCGGCTGCGCGTTGAACAGCCACCAGACGACGGCTTCTCCCGCGCCGCTCGCGACGAGACCGGCTGCCATCAGCGCGACGGCAGCGACGGCCGCCGCGGCCGCCGCCGCGGCGAGGGCGCCCGCGCCACCGTTCCGGCCGCGCGGGCGCCGCGTATGCGCGGCGCGGCGTCGGGTGATCAAGTTGGTCGAGCCCGGAAGCGGCCGGTTACGACGAGTCGAACGCGCGGACACGCGAGAGACAAACGAAGGACGGCCGCGGAGACGGCTACGTCTTCCGCCGCTCGTCCTTCGTCAGTGCGGCGTACGTTCGATCGCCGTTCGATCGCCGCCTGCCCTGATCTTCTACCGTGCGGCCGGGACGGGCTCGGCCCGTGCGGGCTCGGCCTCGGCCGCCGCCGGCGCAACCTCGACCGGCTGCTCGGACGGCGCGACGACCGTGTCCGTCGGTGCGGCGACGGCCGGCGACTTCTCGGCGGCCAGCTTCTTTTCGCCCGCCTTCGCGCCGGTGCCCTTGGCCAGCCTGACTAGGGCGAACAACTGCCGGCCCTCCATCCGCGGTTGCTGGTCAACCGTGATCGGGACCTTCTGGCCTAGCGCTTCGAGTGCGTCCTGGAGCGCCTTCATGCCGACTTCGGGGTGCCGCATGTCACGTCCGAGGAAGCGGACCACCAGACGCACGGGATGCCCTTGCGCCAGGAAGTCCTCCGCCCGGTCGATCTTGAACTCCATATCGTGCGCCCCGATACGTGGCGAGATCTGGACGTCCTTCATGTCGGATGCCGCCTTGCCGGCACGACCGGCACGGTGCGCCTCACGGTTCTTGCGCTCGGTGACGTACTTGAACCGGCCGTAGTCCATGATCTTGCACACCGGAGGGCGGGCGTTCGGCGCTACCTCGACGAGGTCGAGGTCACGCTCTTCGGCTAGCTTCAGCGCCTGGTACGTGGGCATGACCCCGAGGTTTTCCTCCTCCCCATCGTCGTCTTCGACGATGACACGCACCTCCGGCACGCGGATACGCTGGTTGACCCGATACGGCTCCTCAACTGGAAGAACCGGTCGCGGGCCACCACGCCCCCGCATAAACGGCACTGGCCCCCCCGGGCGCGGACCCGACGGGCCGCTTGTGGCCGGACGCATCGACGGACCACCGGGGCCCGCCGGACGCGGACCGGACGGTGCCCCACCGTAACCGGTGCTAGGACGCGGGCCGGATGGCCCACCGCCGTAGCTGGGGCGCACCCCCCCCTCCCGCTCTGCGCGACGCGCATCACGGCACTGCTTACAACGTTTCGGGCCAGTGCCAAACCCCTTCTCGGCGTAAAACGCTTGTTCGCCCGCCGTAAAGACGAACGGCTTGCCACAGTCGGAGCAAGTAATGGTTCGATCCTGGTAACTCAGCGCAAAGCCTCCTATTTTCAGCACGCACGACGCCGCTTGACTTCTCCAATTTTCGTTCTCTAACGGCGCCATCTCACTTGGGAGATTAGCCCAGTATATCACCGGATTCCCCAAGATCAAGTAGCTCGTAAAGTATCTCATAGTGCGGCGCCGGCACCCAAGTCTGCACGCCGCGTGCCGGGGCGGTTTCTAGCCGACCATATCGGCCAGCAGGTGCAGTGCGGCGCGTGCAAAAGCCAGCATGTTCGCCTCCCGCTCAGCCGAGAGGGTCGCGACCGTCCGCGCCGCCGATTCCCCCGCCGGGCCGGCCGAGGCGACGCACGCGTGCCCGGGCGGATCGCCGTAGCGGTTGCCGGTCGGGCCGCTGGCACCCGTCTCGCCGATTCCCCAGCTCGCGCCGAGCCGTTCCCTGGCTGCCCGCGCCAGCACCAGCGCGTGCGCTTCGGTCGCCGCGCGCGGCTCGGTCATGACCGCTCGAGATTGGCCCAAGAGCACCGTTTTGGCGTCAAGCGTGTACACCACTGCGCCGCCACGGAAGTACGCCGATGCTCCCGCCACTGCCAGCAGGGCCGCGGCGATCAACCCACCCGCCGACGACTCGGCCACCGCCACCGTTTCCCCGCGCGCTCTCAGCTTCGCCCCAACCACCTCGGCCAGGCGTCGCACCTCAGCCCACGCCGCCGAGTCACCGGCCACTTCGCTCATCGCCGTACCTTCCCTCCCATTTCCATCTGCGTGCTTCCGCCGCACTCTACCATCTTCACCCTTCAATCTTCACCCTCTACTTCCCACCCGGTATCCTCACCACCCGATGCAGAGCGCAATCGAACACGCCGGCGGCGGTTTTGCTGCTCGCTTCGGTGCGCCGGAGCGACGGCACCTCCGTTTTGTCCTCTCTCCCTACCGTATCTGCCCCCTCGGCGCCCACGTCGACCACCAGGATGGTCTGGTCACCGGCATGGCGATCGACCAGGGTGTCGTCGTCGCCTTCGCCGCGCGCGATGACACTATCGTGCGCGCCGCCAGCGCCAACTTCCCCGGCGAGGTGCAGTTCGACGTTCGGGCAATCCCCGGCCCCATCGCGGGCGACTGGGGCAATTTCATCCGCGGCGCCGCCGCCGCCTTGAGCCGGAACCACCGGCTCACACGTGGCCTCGACCTCTTTCTGTTGGGACAGCTTCCCATCGGTGGGCTGAGCTCGTCGGCAGCGGTCGGCGTCGGCGCGCTGCTCGCACTCGAAGCCACCGGTGAGCTCGACGTCACGCCTGAAGAGAACGTCGCCCTGGCGCGTGCCATCGAGAACGACTACGTCGGGCTGCACAGCGGCGTGCTCGACCAGTCGATGATCCTTCTCTCCCGAGACAACCACCTCCTGCAGCTCGACTGCCGCACCGGCGCGCGCCGGTACGTCGCCTTCGGCGCGTCGAGCGTATCGAGCGCGTCCAGCGCGTCGAGCGCGCCGCCTGACCCATGCACAGCGGGCGCAGCGCTGCCGGTGGCCATCGGTGTCGCGTACTCCGGCCTCTCGCACGCGCTCGTCGGCACCGGGTACAACCAGCGCGTCGCCGAGTGCCGCGAAGCCGCCGCCCGGCTGCTGGCGCTCGCCGGCATCACCCCGCCGGAGGCCGGCCCGCGCCTGCGCGACGTCGGACCCGAGGTGTTCGATCGGCACCGGGCGCAACTGCCGGCACCACTCGCGCGCCGCGCCGCGCACTACTTCGGCGAGCAGGCGCGCGTCGTCGCGGGCACCGCCGCCTGGGCCGAGGGTGACGTCACGCGCTTCGGCAGGCTGGTCGCCGAATCGGGCCGCAGCTCGATCGAGAACTACGAATGCGGCGCGCCCGAGCTCATCGCGCTCTATGAAGCGCTGCTCGCCACTCCCGGCGTCTACGGCGCCCGATTCAGCGGCGCCGGCTTCCGTGGCTCGTGCCTCGCTCTCGTCGATCCCGCCGCGTTCGACGAAGCCGGCCAGCGCGTGCGCGACGCCTATCTGCGGGCCTTCCCACAATACGCCGGCACCTTCGGCTTCTCCCGCTGCGCCTCGGGCCCCAGCGCCCGCCTCCGGACGGCCCGCAACTGCTAACCGCTACCTGCCTCCTGCCTCCTGTCTCCTCCTGTCTCCTCGCCATGAATGCTCTTCTCCTCGCCGCCGGGTACGCCACGCGCCTCTACCCGCTGACGCTTGACACGCCCAAGCCACTGTTGTCGGTCGCCGGTAAGCCGATTGCCCAGTACATGGTCGACCAGCTCGATCCGATTGCCGGTCTGCGCCGGCTGCTCGTCGTGACCAATCGCCGCTTCGCCGGCCGCTTTGAGTCCTGGGCCGCCGCCGCGCCGTCGCGCTTCACGATCGAAGTCGTCGACGACGAATCCGAAACGAACGAGACGCGGCTCGGCGCGATTGGCGACATCGCCTTCACGCTCGCGCGCTTTCCTGCGCTCGCCGCGGAGCCGCTCTTCGTCCTCGGCGGCGACAACCTCGTCGACTTCCGGCTCGCCGACCTCGTCGAGACCTTCCAGCGCCGCGGTGGCGACGCCACCGTTATCGCGCTCGTGCGCACACTCGACCCGGCACAGCTCCGGCGCTCCGGCGTCGTCACGCTCGACGATAGCGGCCGCGTGATGGGCTTCGTGGAGAAACCGGCCGACCCACCATCCGATCTCACCTGCCCACCGTTCTACGTCTTTCCACCGGCCGCGCTCGCGCTTGTCCCCACCTACCTCGCCGCCGGCGAGCCGGCCGACGCGCCGGGCAACCTCATCGCTTGGCTGCACCGCCACGCGCCCGTCTTCGGCCATGTCTTCGCCGAAGAACGGTACGACGTCGGCACGCCCGAATCCTACGCCGCCGCGTGCCGCCTCTTCGAAGCCCGCGCCGCCGCCCGCCACGACGGCTGAGACCGCGCGCCTCTCCCCACTTCGGAAATCAGGAAAAAACCCTTGCATAAGTACCAGTTGGGACTTATACTTGAGTAGGAGGCCAACCAACGCCGGATGGCCCTTGGAGCGAGGAGGCGAGTGATGCTCTACACCGCACGGAAGACTGGCATTGGCAAGCTGCGCGCCTACGAGCGCGAGCTCGCTGCGCGCTACGGAGAGTTACTCCTGCGTAAGCGCTTCGACGAGGCGAAGGCGCTCTTCGAGCAGCGTCGCCGGCTGCGCCGCGCCGTTCTCCAGGCCGAAGAGTGGCAGGTGGATGGTGCCGACGATATCGTCGTGCCATTACCGCGCCAGGTACAGCTCGAGGAAGAGATCGCCCGCGCCGCGTAAGGTGTTTACGCTTCCGCCGGCAGTACCGCCAGACCAGCGACTCGGTCGCCATCGGCCAGGTTGACCAGCACCGAGCCTCGTGAGCCACGCCCCAGGAGTGGGATCTCCCGGGCCACCAGGCGTACCGCCTGGCCGGCGCTGGTGCGCACGATCACGTCGCTATCGGGCAGCGTGATCGCCGCGGCGGCCGGCGCCAGACCGGCCGTGCCCACCTGTACGCCCCCCGTCGCCCGGCCCTTCACCGGGAACTCGCCGATTGGCGTCCGCTTGCCGATGCCGTTCTCGAACAGCACCGTCAGTGCGCCCTTGTCGCTGGGCCGTACCGTCCCGGCGGCGATGACGCGCGCGCTCTTGGCCAGCGAGATCGCGGCCACGCCCTGCGTGCCCCGGCCGGTCGGGCGCACGTCGGACTCGGCGAACCGCAGCGCCTTGCCGTCGCTCGCCACCAGGAGGTACTCGCCCTCGCCGCCCGATAGGAACGCCGCGACCACTTGATCGCCCGTCGCCAGCTTGAAGTCCTGCACGCCGGTCTGCGCCGCCGCCCGGTACTCCACGAGCGCCGACTTCTTGATCCTGCCCTGCGCCGTCACCAGCGTCAGATACCGGCCGCCGCCGGACGCTCCGGCTTTACCAGCCTCATCGCCGCTGCCGTTGAGATCGGCCACCGCGAGCGCCGCGACGACCGATTCGCCCGGATCCAGCCGCACGAGCTTACGCAGCGCCTCGCCCCGGCTGGTGCGGTTCGCTTCCAGCAGTTCGTGGCCGCGCAGGTAAAAGACACGCCCGCGAGTGGTCGGCAGCAGAACGTAGTTGGTCGTCGTCGCCGGCGCGAGCGAGACGAGCGCCGATTCGCGCGTCACCGCCCGCTTGTACGCGCCCCGCGGCGTCGCCTTGATCGTCCCATCGGCGCCGAGTGCCACGAGGATCGGCGCCGTCTCGACGCTCGGCGCCACTTCGGTCACCTCGACGGTCGCATCGCCCTCGCGGTCGATCCGCGTCCGGCGCGCGTCGCCTTGTGCCTCGATAGTCGCCTCCATCTCCGCCTTGACCGCCGCGATCATCTTCTCGCGGCTGCCCAGCAGCTCCTTGAGCGCGGCGATCTTCTGCGTCAGCTCGCGCTTTTCGGTCGCGTAGCGCGACGCGTCCAGGCGTGTCACCTGCGCCAGCGTCATATCGGCGATGACCTGCGCCTGTACCTCGGACAGGTTGTAGCGCGCCCGAATCTGCGCCTTGGCCTCGTTGCGATCGCGCGAGGCCTGGAAAATCCGCACGATCTCCTGTGCGTTGGCCGCGCCGATGATCAACCCCAGCACGACGTGCAGCCGCTGCTCGGCCTGTTCCAGGTCGTAGCGCGAGCGGCGCTCGAGCACGTCGAGCTGATGGGCGTTGTAGTGGTTGAGCAGCTCCACCATGCCCACCTGCTTTGGCTGGCGCGCCGGCTCCCAGCTCTCGCCGAACAGGAAGACCATCTGTACCGCCACGCTCGTCTGCAGCTCGGTGTACTTGTACAGCGCATTCAGCATCTGCGCCGGGTCGCCGTCGCGCTTGACGTCGAGCACGATGCGGATGCCTTTCTCGGTGTCCGACTCGTCGCGGATCTCCGGCACCAGCCCGTCCAGCCGGCGCTCGTTGAACGCCTTGACGATGCTGTTCTTCAAGCGCGCCTTGCTGATCGGCGGCAGCTTGGAGATGACCAGCGAGCGCTGGCGCGGCCCTTCCTCGAGCTTGACGACGCCGCGCACGATCAGCCGTCCCTTGCCGTTCGCGAGGTACTCGCGGATGCCCTCCTCGCCGACGACGATGCCGCCGCCCGGGAAATCCGGTCCCTGGATGTACTTGAGCAGCTCCAGCACCGACATCTGCGGCTTGCCGTACAGCGCGATGCAGGCGCGCAACGCTTCCGTCAGGTTGTGCGGCGGAATGCTCGTCGAGAGGCCGACGGCGATGCCGCTCGCTGGGTTGCACACCGGCGGAATCCGCGCCGGCAGGTACTCCGCCTCGACGACGCGCGCGTCCTGCTTGTACGTCGGCTTGAGCGGCACCGTCTCCTTTTCGATGTCGCGCAGCATCAGCTCGCCGAGCGCCGAAAGGCGCATCTCGGTGTAGCGGTAGTGCGCCGCCGGGTCCTCGTCGATCGACCCAAAGTTGCCCTGCCCGTCGATCAACGGGTAGCGCATCGTGAAGTCCTGCGCCAGGCGCACCGCCGCGTCGTACACCGAGCCGTCACCGTGCGGGTGGTAATCTCCCAGCACCTTTCCCACCACCTCGGCGCTCTTGACCGTCGGCCGGCTCGACAAGTACCGGTTGGCCCACATGCAATACAGAATGCGCCGCTGCACCGGCTTGAGCCCGTCGCGCGCGTCGGGCAACGCCCGGTCGGTGACGACCGACAACCCGTACGTCGCGAACGCCCGCTCGAGCAGCACGCCGAATTCTTCGAGCTTGACCGCCCCCGTGCTGTTGGGGTCGTTGAATACTGTGTCTGCCATCGTCTTCTGGTGGTCAGGTGGTGATCACGACTTGATCACGACTTGATCACGACTTGATCACGACTTGATCACGACTTGATCACGACTTGATCACGACTCTACACGTCCACCTCTTCCACTTCACGCGCATGCTTGGCAAGGAACTCACGCCGCAGCTCGGCGTTGCCCTCTTCCATCAGCGCCGACACCAGCTTCGTGGCCACAGCGGCGTCTTCGAGCGTCACTTTCTTGAGCATGCGCTTTGCCGGGTCGAGCGTCGTCTCGCGCAACTGCTTGGCCGTCATCTCACCCAAGCCCTTGTAGCGCCGGAAGTCGAGCCCTTCTGCCCCCCGGTTCTGCGCCTGCCAGCGCTTGCGCGCCTCGTCGTCGGCCAGCCAGATCGTCTTGCCCTTGTACTGCACCGAGTACAGCGGCGGGCAGCCGATAAACACGTGCCCGCGTTCGATCAACTCGCCGAATTCCTGGTAGAACAGCGTCAGCAGCAGGCACTGAATGTGCAGGCCGTCGACGTCGGCATCGGTGAGAAAGACGATCCGCTTGAACTTCAGGCGGCTGTAGTCGAACGACGCGCGGGTGCCGCACCCCAGCACGCTCAAAATCGTGCGGATCTCTTCATTCTCGACAATTCGTTTCAAGTCGGCCTTTGCGACGTTGAGCGGCTTGCCGCGCAGCTTGAGCACCGCCTGGAATTCGGAAAACCGGCCCTGGGAGGCCGTGCCACCGGCCGAGTCCCCTTCCACCAGGAAGAGCTCGGCGCGGTCGGGGTCCTTCGTGATGCAGGGAATGAACTTCTTCGAGACGGTCGAGTCGATCAGCTCGCCGCTCTTCTTCTGTCCCGAGCGCGCCAGCTCCTCGACCAGCAGCGCCTCGTTGCGCGCCTTCTGCATCTCGTTGATCTTGCGCAGCCAGTCACGCCCACCCCCTCCGGCGTTGGCCTCGAACCACTCCTTGAGCCCTTCGTCGATGATCGAGCGGACGATGCCTTCAACCGGCGCGTTGTTGAGCCGGTCCTTCGTTTGCCCCTGGAATTGTGGATTGGCCAGCTTGACCGAGACGACCGCCCCCAGCCCCTGCTGGATGACGTCGGCCCTAAAGCCTTGCTTCTCGCGATCCTTGATGACGCCGATGCGCAGCGCCTGGTCGTTGAGCACCCGCGTGAGCGCCGCCTTGAAGCCCGTCTCGTGGACGCCGCCGTCGCGTGTGCGCACGCCGTTGGCGTAGCTCAATATCGTCGTGCGGTAGCCCGTATTCGGCAGCAACGCCAGCTCGACCGCCACGTCGTCGCGGCTCTTCGCCAGCGCGATCGGCTTGCTGAACAGCGCCGTCGCGTCCGACGGCGTCAGCGCTTTGACGAAGTCGGAGACACCGTCCTTCGAGACGAACGTCTTCGTCACCAACTGCCCGGCATCGCCGTCCCAGTGGCTGAACTCGATTGTCAGCCCTCGGTTGAGATACGCCGCCGCCTGCAGCCGGCTCTCGATCAGCTCCGGCGCGTAGTGCGCGTCCTTGTCGAAGATGCTGCGGTCGTAGAGCCAGCGCAGCTCGGTGCCGCGCTGCTGCGTCTCGGCCGGCATGACCGTGTGCGGCCCGGCTTTGCCCTGCCGGAACGACTGCCGGAATTGCTGCCCGTCGCGCCAGACGGTGAGCGTGAGCTGCTCCGAGAGCGCGTTGATCACCGTCGCGCCGACGCCGTGCAGGCCGCCGGCCGTCTTGTACACGCCCTCCTCGAACTTGCCGCCCGAGTGGGGCACCGTCATGATCAGCGTCGCCGCCGGAAGGGGCTTGTTCTGATACGGCTTCAGGTCGAACGGAATGCCGCGCCCTTCGTCGCGCACCGTCACCCAGCCGTCCCGGTCGATACTGACCGAGATACGCGTACCGTACCCGGCGTTGGCCTCGTCGACCGCGTTGTCGACCGCCTCGTAGATGAGGTGGCAGAGCCCCGACGTGCTCGTCGAGCCAATGTACATGCCCGGCCGGTGCCGGATCGCTTGGATGCCCTCCAGGATCTGAATGTCGGACGCGGTATAGCTCGCTGCCCCGGCCGCTCCGCCGCGCGCGCGGCCGCCTTTGCCGGGTGCCGTCGCCTTTCCTTCGGCCAGCTTCTCGGCCGCGACGGCCTGCGCGGCGCTCTGCGCTCGGCCGTTCCCGCCCTTGCTGCGTCCGGCGGCGTCTCGCTCCCCGGTGGCCAGTGCGAGCGCCACGTCCGTCAACTCAAGCTGCTGTGCCACGATACCTCCTCACCCCCTCGTGAACTACCACTGCTACGTTCTATTATAGAACATCTGATCTATTCCCTGTCACCGTACGCCTTCCAACGGGCGGCGGCCTCGGGAGCATCTCTCCGAAACTCTACAACGCCGGACGGGTGCTTCCCGGTCCGTAGGAGCCCCGTTCCACGAGCTAGTCCCATGCAGGCGGCTGAACGCGCTACACGTCTTCCGGCGTGAGACCGGTCAAGCGGGAGATGCGAGCCAGCATCCGCCAGCCGATTTCCTCCCGGCCTTACGCGATCAAGCCCGCCGCCACGAAGCCTGGCTCCGGCCGGAGCACGAGCGCCGCCGCGCCGATCGCGCCCGCATCGCTTCCCAACGGCGACGGCACGGCGTACGTCTGCGGCTCCGGCCCATGCGGCCGCAGCCGCGCGAGATTGGCCCACAGCGCTTCGAACAGCGGTGCGCCCGCCTCAGCCAACCCGCCGCCGATCACCACCACCTCCGGGTCGAGCATCCGGCCGGCGATCAGCACCGCCAGCGCCAGGTAGTAGCCCTCACGGTCAAGCAAGTGCCGCGCAGCGGGATCACCTTCCTGCGCCGCCTGCACCACGTGCGGCGCGCCGATCGCGCCCAACTGCCCCCCCGCTAGGTCGAGCAGCCGCGGCGCACGCCCGGTCTCGGCCAGATGCTGTGCCGCCGCCGCCAGCGCCGGTCCCGATGCCACTGCCTCGAGGCAGCCGGCCATTCCGCACTTACAGCGCGGACCGTTTTCCAACAACGGAATGTGCCCAATCTCCCCTGCGCTCCGCTTCCCGCGCACGATGCGTCCCGACTCAATCAGCCCCGACCCGATGCCCGTCCCAAGCGTAACGAACACGAGATGCTCCACTTGCCTGACTCGCTGGCCGGGCGATGCAAGCCCTGCACCTTTTTCCTGCCCGGCGAGGGCCGGTAGGCTGCCTGATCGCTCGCCAACGACTGAAGCTAGCTCTGTGCTTGACATCGCGCCGGCCCCGAAGCACCGTTCCCCCCACGCGGCGGCGTTCACGTCGTTGTCAAGCAACGCCGCGACCCCATAGCGGTCTCGCAGCGACGCCGCCAGCGGCAGATTGCGCCAAGCGAGATTGGTTGCGCCTCGAATGACGCCGGCCCGCCAGTCGATCCCTCCGGGTGAACCGGCCCCGATCCCGTTCAGCCGCTCCCGTGCCCGCGGCACGGAGGCAAGCACCTCGTCGACCACGCGAAAGATGCTCTCCCGCCCGGCCACGTTGTTCTCCGGTGCCACCGGTCCACGCGCCCGCGCCAGGACCGCGCCGCTCTCTCCTACGAGAACAGCGGCAACCTTGGTTCCGCCGATGTCGACGCCAAGCGCCAAATCACGTTTCACGTCTCTTACGTCGCGCGTTTGACGCGATAGCGCATCGCCAACTGCTCGTCCTCTGCCGCCCGCGCCGCTTCCGTCGCCGGATCGCGCTTGAACACCACCTCGCCCGCCACCATCGTTAACACGCACCGGCGATCGTTTCCGGGTAGCTCGCACAATCCGCCGCCGAGCCGGGTGCCCGGGACCGGACCAAACACAGCCACGTCGGCATCGTAACCGGGTGCCAGACGGCCCTTGCGCGTCGCCAGCCCGAGCTCGATCGCCGGTACCGTCGCGCCCATCCGCGCGGCGTGCTCCCACGGCACACCGCCATCGGTCGTCAGCACCGCCACGTCACGGTCGATCGGCGAACCGCTCCCCGCCAGCGTGCCTTTCTCCGTCCAGCAGCCGAGGTCATCGCGGATCTCCAGTTTCCGCTCGCCGTCGTGATAGACCCCCGGAGGAAACCCGCCGAAGCGCGTGCCGTCGGTCACCAGCGCCACCCCGTCCTGTCCCTTACAGCGGTAAAGCAATTGTTGAAAGAGCGCGTGGACGTGCGCGCCGTCGGGAATCAGCTCGGCGACGATCCGCGGATCGGTGCACACCACCGCAGCGGCGCCGGGAGCGCGGTGGTGCAGCGGCTGCATGCCGTTGAACGTGTGCGTCGCGTGCCGGATGCCGGCCGTGATCGCGTCGCGCACCATCTCGGGTGAGGCCGTCGTATGCCCGATCGACGGAATGACCCCGGCACGCGAGAGCGTCTCGATGAACGGCAGCGCCTCGGGAAACTCCGGCGCACACGACACCAGCTTGACGTGGCCGCACGCCGCGTCTTGCACGCGCAAGAAGTCGTTCGGATCGGGCGGGAACAGCTCGCGCCCGCTACCCCCGCGCGCGCCCCAGCTCACCCACGCGTCCCAGTTCAGCCACGGCCCCTCAATGTGAAAGCCAACCGCCCGCGCGCCGGCCGTCGGCTGACCCACGAGGTCCGCCAGCGCCGGCAGCCACCGTACCATCTCCGCCGGAGGCCCACCCACCGTCATCAGCAGCGCGGTACACCCCGACTCTGCCCGCCGGCGCAGGATCGTGTGCGCCGTCTCCGGCCCGTCGGTGTAGCGCAGCCCCCAGCCGCCGTGCGTGTGAACGTCGATCAGTCCCGGTGTCAAGATCGCATCGGAGCCCAGGTCATGCACCTCGGCGCCGTCCGGCACCGCCTCCCGATGTGTCAAGAGGCGCTGCACGATCCCATCCTCGGCCAGTACCCCCACTACTCCCGGCGCCCGTTCCGGCGTCAACACCGTCCCCGCCAGCAGCGCCACCGGTCGATCAGCCATCGTTCTCAGTTCCGAGTTCCGAGTTCCGAGTTCCTAGTTGGGAGATGGTTGGGAGCGGTCGATTCCGGGCCTCCCAACTCGGAACTCGGAACTCTGCTAGAGCCGTCCCTGCTTGGCCAATTCGTTCTTGACCGCGACCAAATAGTCGCGCACCCGGTGAATCTCCGACCACCAGGTGCCGTCCGACTCGCGGCCGGAAGCCAGCGCGATGCAGAGCACGTCGCCGCGCTCGTCCCGCCGGCGGAGCTGTACGCGGTCGCCGGCACGGTCGATGACCACCGCGCCGAGGTAGTCTTCGACCTCGGCCGCGAAGTGCGCCAGCGCTCCCTCGTCTCCGGCCGCCAACTGCTGGCCGAGCGCCTGTTCCACGACGGCGATTTCTCCTTCGACCTCCGCCAACCGCCGGCGGAGGTCGTCACGCTGCGTGTACAGCGTGCGTAGCTTGAAATTGAAGCGGGACTGTGGCATTTCTCGCACGTGCACTGTAGCATACTTCGCCACTGCGGGACGACGGCGGGGAGGCAACCCGGTGAGCTTTCGCTATAGTTGCCTCTCGTGCGTATCCTCATCACCGGTGCCGGCGGGCAGCTCGCCTACGACCTCCAACGGGTGCTCGAAGGTCACGGCGGGCATAGCGGTCGCGACGATTCTGGCGGCAGCCACGAGACTATTCCGCTCGTGCGCGCCGACCTCGACGTCTGCGATAGCGCGGCCGTGTGGCGGGCGCTCGAAACGCACCGGCCGGACGTCGTGATCAACACCGCCGCCTTTCTGCGCGTCGACGACTGCGAATGCCAGCCCGAAGCCGCGTTCCGCGTCAACGCGCTCGCGGTGCGCGCTCTCGCCGCAGCGTGCCGTCACGTCGACGCCGCGCTCGTCCACGTAAGCACCGATTACGTCTTCGGCGGTCAGCCCGAGCGTGAGCCGCTGGGCGAATCGGCCACGCCGGCGCCGACGTGCGTCTACGGCGTCTCCAAGCTCGCCGGCGAGCACCTCATCCGCTGCACCTGGTCGAAACACTATATCGTCCGCCCATGTGGCCTGTACGGCATCGCTGGCTCGAGCGGCAAAGGCGGCAATTTCGTCCAAACGATGGTGCGCAAGGCCCGCGCCGGCGAGCCCATCGCCGTCGTCGACGACCAGACCTGCACGCCGACGTATACGCTCGACCTCGCGCAGAAAATCGCCTGGCTGATCACCACCGGCGCCTGTTATGGCCTCTACCACATCACCAACGCCGGTTGGTGCACGTGGTACGAATTCGCCCGTACCATCTTCGCCCTCGCCGGCATACGCGCCCGGCTCACCCCCACCACGTCGACGGCGTTCAATGCGCCGGCCAGGCGTCCGGCATATTCAGTGCTCCGCCCCGATGCGCTGCGCGCCCTCGGCGCCGACGATCTCCGCCCCTGGCCGGACGCACTGCGCGCGTACCTGGTCGAGACGGCAGTGATCCCCGAGTGACCGGCATAATCGTGATCGGGTGGTGATCAAGTCGTGATTCGTGCGCACGAGATGATCGTCGGCGGCGAGCTGGGCAAGCTCTATCGCGTGAACTTCATCGCCAGCGCCTGGTACCGGACGCAGTCGTACTACGACAGCGGTGGCTGGCGCGGCACCTGGGCGGGCGAGGGCGGCGGGGTGATCATGAACCAGGCGCCGCACCACCTCGACCTCTACTGCTGGCTTGGCGGCCTGCCCAACCGCGTCAAGTCGACCGCGCTCACACGCATCCACGAGATCGAGGTCGAGAACACCGTCGCCGCGCTGCTCGAGCACGGCAACGAGCACCTCGCCTGTCTGCATTTCCGGATTTCCGAGTCCTCCGGGTCCTTTGAGGAAGCCCTTCTTGCACCAGGTGAATCCCCGATCTCCGGCCCCCGGCTCCCGGCTCCCGGTCCCTACCGCGATGTGGGATGATTAGAGGGCATGAATATCCCGCCGTGGTTCGGCAAGCCCAAAGACGATAAGAAGAACGATACGCGGGCACCGCGTGACGCCCGCAACGGCGGCCCGGCGCCGCGTCCGGCGCCACCGGCGGGACGCGACGAAGCCATTCGTCCGCGCCCGCCGGGCCCCGAAGCGCCCCGCTATCGCGGCGCCGTCCCGCCCGGCCGGCGCCCCCCCGGTGGTGACGACGGTGAGCCCCGCCGAATGTGGCCACTCAGGGATCGCCGTTGGGTCTGGCTGCTCGTGATCCTGTTGGTATTGAACTGGTTCGTCGTGCCGCTGCTCCTGCCTGAAGGCGGCACCGACCGGGTCACCGTCCCGTACACCACGTTCAAGGAACAGGTGCAGAATGGCAACGTCTCCGAGATCACCGTGCGCGGCGATCTCGTGCAAGGCACCTTCCGGCGGCCGGTGCCGCTGCCGCCGGCCGCCGGCCGGGAACGGAAGCCGGCCGAGCATTTTGAGACGCGGCTGCCGCCGTTCACCGACGAAAACCTCGAGCGGCTCCTCGATCAGCACGGCGTCGTCATCTCGGCCAAGCCGCCGCAGTCCGCGCGCGCCTGGTGGCTCTCCATCTTGCTGAGCTTTGGCCCCGCACTGCTGTTCTTCGCCATGTTTATGTGGCTGAGTACGCGCGCCCAGCAGGCGCAACGCGGCATCTTCGGGATCGGCCGCAGCCGCGCCCGGCGCTACGACGAGACCGCCAGCAACCAGGCACGCATCACCTTTGCCGACGTCGCCGGCATTGACGAAGCCAAGAGCGAGCTGGAAGAGATTGTCGACTTCCTCAAGCGCCCAGAAAAGTACCAGCGCCTCGGCGGCAGCATCCCCAAGGGCGTGCTGCTGGTCGGGTCGCCCGGAACGGGCAAGACGCTGCTCGCCAAGGCGGTGGCCGGGGAGGCCGGCGTGCCGTTCTTCTCGCTCTCCGGCTCCGAGTTCGTCGAGATGATTGTCGGCGTCGGCGCCGCCCGCGTGCGCGACCTCTTCGCCAACGCCAAGCGCGAAGCGCCCGCCATCATCTTCATCGACGAGCTCGACGCCATCGGCCGCCGGCGCGGTGGCATCGGCTTTGGTGGCGCCAACCAGGAGCAGGAGCAGACGCTCAACCAGATCCTGACCGAGATGGACGGCTTCGACGCCCGCCAGGCGGTGATCGTGCTCGCGGCGACCAACCGGCCCGACGTGCTCGACCCCGCGCTGCTGCGGCCCGGCCGCTTCGACCGGCGGGTGGTCGTCCAGCGGCCCGACCGCGTCGGCCGCGAGGCGATCCTGCGCGTCCACACCCGCGGCGTGCCGCTCGCGCCCGACGTCGATCTCGCCGACCTCGGCGCCGCCACACCGGGGCTGGTCGGCGCCGAGCTGCGCAACTTGGTCAACGAGGCCGCGCTGCTCGCGGCGCGCAAGGATCGCGACGCGGTGACCAAAGATGACTTCTACAACGCGATGGAGAAGATCATCCTCGGCACCGAGCGCAAGCTGGTGATGACCCCAGAGGATCGCAAGCGCGTCGCGTATCACGAATCCGGGCACGCGCTGCTGGGCCTGCTGCTGCCCGAAGCCGATCCGGTCCACAAGGTCACCATCGTGCCGCGCGGCCAGGCGCTGGGCGCGACGTACCAGCTCCCGGTGGACGACCGCCACAACTACGGCGAGCGCTACCTGCGCGGGCGGATCACCGGCGCGCTGGGCGGCCGGGCAGCCGAGGAGCTGATTTTCGACGCCGTCTCGACCGGCGCCGAAAACGACCTGCGCCAGGCAACGCAGGTGGCGCGCCAGATGGTCACCCGCTGGGGCATGAGCGACAAGGTCGGCCTGATCTACATCGCGCGCGGCGGCGACGATTTCCTGGGCGGCGAAGGATTCATGCCCGAGATGGGCCGCGAGACCAGCGAAGAGCTCGCCTCGCTCGTCGACGAGGAGACGCGGCGCATCATCGACGAGTGCTACGTTACCGCGCGCGCCACGCTCCAACGCGAGCATCACCGGCTCGTCGCCTTGGCCGAGGCACTGCTCAAGCGCGAATCGCTCGACGAGGGCCAAATCCTCAAGGTCACCGGCCTGGCCAAGCACCCCGTGCTGCTCACACCGGCCGAGCCGCTCGCGCAGACGCCGGCAGTCCCCCAGCCAGCCGAGGCCGCCCAAGCGGCGGAGAGGCGCGACGGGCACGAGGAGCACGACGAGGGGCAAGAGGGGCGTCAGAGGCGCGATCGTGCCGGCGGCACGGTCCGGCCGGCCGCGCTCACCGAGGCCGACCGGCGCGAAGCCGACCGGCGCGAAGTGGGGCCGGTACCGTATAATCCATCCTATAGATCGTCAGAAAACCTTCTGGAAAACTCAGCCGTCTCCACTCCTGGTGGAAGGGGCGCTGGATTCCAGAACATTATCTGACTGTCTATAGCCGCCGGCGGCTGGCCGCCGAGTCGCGTCTCGGTGATCAACTCGCCGGAGTGGCAACGCCCGGGCGAACCGCCGGCGCACAAGCGCCCCACGGTTGATGGCGCCAAGCTGCTGGTGCCGAATGCCAAGCTCGTCAACTGGAGCGACTTCAACGCCGCCATCCAGGACGAGGTGTCCTATCTCTGGCGCGGCCAGCGCCGGGGCCAGGAAGTCGCCACGCGTATCCGGCAGCGTACCGACCCTATCCTGGCCGAGCACCAGCGCCTATTTAAGGAAGGGAAGTAACACCCGTGGAAGCTGTTCGATGTATCGTGCCATGACGTCAATTGCCGGCGCGCCGGTCCGGTCCACAGGCAACGCCACCGCGGGGGCAGCCGGGACGGCCGTCAACGGCACGCGCCTGCTGCTGGACCGCCGGCTAATCGAGTGCACCGAGGGCGTCCGGTTGACCATCGCGCAGGGAAGACAGCATCCGGCCAACCCACTGACCATCGACGGCGAGCGCGTCTGGACGCGGGGCAACCTGCACTTTATTTGCAACTACCACTCCGACGACGGGACGTATTGGGGCTGGTACTGCCAGCGAGTGGTGGACGGCATCGCTGGCAGCCTGGACGACTGGTACGCGCACCTCGTTCCGGTGCGGTCGGAAGACGGACTGCGCTGGCGCAGCGCCAGCGAGCCGGTGTTTCCTGGCAAGGAGCGGACCATCCTCTTCGATCCAGGCGAGGCCGATCCGGGCCGGCGGTTCAAGTCGGTGTACCAACGCCTGCTGCAGCGGGACGCGCAAGGCAACCTGGTCACGGTCCAGCGGGCCGAGATGCGGCGGCGGGAGGCGGCCGGCGAGCGCGGCACGCGCCAGATGGTCAGCTCCTGGTCGGCGGACGGTCACACGTGGGCGGAGCCAAACGTCGTCGTCACCAGCACCGAGCATCCAGACCACCGCTGGTGGCGCGTGGGCGATCCTGGCTGGGACGGCAGCGACAGTTTCCCCAGCCTGATCTGGTGTCCCGAGCGGCAGGTGTACGTCGCCCTCTTCCGCACCAACATCTACAATGGCCTGGGCCAGCGCCGCGAGCGCGGCGTCGGTAGGTCGGAGAGCGCCGACTTCGGGCACTGGAGCCCGCCCGAGCTGGCGCTGCACGCGAACGTGCCACGCCACACCGCACTAGGCTACCCAACCCACGACTTCTACCAACTCCAAGTCTGGCGCTGCGCTGGCGTGTACCTGGGCGTGCTGTCCGTCTTCTACTGGGGCGAGGATCGCAACCACCTGGAGCTGGCCTGGAGTCCAGACACCGTCAGCTGGGAGCGCGTCTGCGCGGGCACCGACCTGGTGCCCCACGGGAAGCTGGGCGAATATGATGGCGGCTGCCGCTACGCGGCGATGCGGCCCATTGCGGTGGGCGACGCGGTGCGCCTCTACTACGGCGGCTCCACCGGCCGCCACAACGCCGACCGCGTGGGCGAATCGGCGGCCTGCCTGGCGCTCTTCAAGCGGGACCGCTTCGCGGGCTACACCGCGGCCACTGCCGGCGGAGGCGTCATCCTGACCCGGCCGTTCGCACTCGCCGCTGCCCAACTGACTCTGAACGTCGACGCGGCCGGCGGCGACGTGCGCGCGGAGCTGTGCGACCTAGAAGGCATGCCGCTACCCGGCTTTGGACGCGCCGAGGCCGTTCCCATTGCCGCCGATGCGCTAGACGCCGCCCTGGCGTGGCGCGGCGGCGAGTCTGCAGGCACCGACGACGCCTATGACCTGGCTCGGCTGAATGGCCAGCAGGTGCGGCTGCGGCTGTACCTTAGGCGCGCTACGGTGTACGCTCTGCACTTGGGACCGGAATCCAGCGAGTAAGCCATAACACGATGTCACCATCAGCCTTAGCCGTCGCCGTCGATCTGGACGCGCTGTTGGCGCCCGCCACACGGGAGGAGATCGCCGCCGTCTGGGATGCCTTCCCCAAGGAGTTCCGCGCCGACCGCTTCCAACTCCTGGGACCGCCAATCGTCCGTCACGGCGTCGCCGCGCAGTGGCTGGAATACTACAGTGAGGGGCTGAAGGTCTATGGCCAGCTCTACCGGCCGGCTGACCTCAGCCGCGGCCCCTTTCCGTTGCTGCTGCACAACCACGGCGCCGTGAAGGGGATCGGACCTATCAGCGTGCACCAGGAGGACGCGGTGCTTCCGGCGCCGCCGGATAGCTGGGCGATGGCAGGGCTGGGGTACGTCGTGCTCGTCTCGGGCTATCGCGGCGAACGCACGCCACTCGGCTTCTCCGATGGCGAAATCGAGCTGGCCAAGGGCGAAGTAAACGACGTGCTCAACCTGCTCGAATGCGGCAAGACCCTGCCCTACGTCGACTCCTCCCGCATCGGGATGTGGGGCGGTTCGCACGGCGGCTGGATCACCGCCCTGGCCGCCCAGCGCTTGGCCGACCTGCGCGGTGGCGTCTGCCGCGGCACGCCGGCCGAGCTCTGTTTTCGCGGCCAGGGGCCCCGCGGCACGATGCGCGCGTGGGTCGAATGCCTGGTCGCCGGTCGCCCGATCGAGCCAGAGCCCCATCCCGGCCCGGAGACGGTGCTGCGGCGCATCTTCCGCCCGCTGCTGGAAGGCCGTATCAGCGTCGCGCAGGCGCGGCACGAGATGATCGCCCGCACGCCGAGCCTCTTCGCCGAACACACCAACTGCCCGCTCTCGCTGGCGGTGGGCACCGAGGACGACCTCTACGAGCACACGCTGCTGTTCGACGCCGCGCTGGCCCGCGCCGGCAAGGAGCACGAGTTCCGCGTTTTCCCCGGCGAGGGTCACGGCCTCTCCTCGCTCGCCGGCCGTCAGGCGTTCGGCGACCTGGTGGTGGACTTCCTCGCCCGCCGCCTGCGGTAGCCTGTACCCCTGCTGGCGTTACTTCCCGCCCGCCTTTGCCAGCACGGCGTTGCCGGCGGCGGTGGCCTGCTGCGCGCCGGTCTCCACCGACACCTTGCCGTTCCAGATGTCGTTGAGCGCCGCAGTGTACGCGGCGGTGAACTCGCCATACAGCGAAAAGTAGCGGAAGTCCAGCACCGAATCCAGCATTTTGGCGAACACATTCATGTTCGCCGGCGGCGGGTCGGCGAAGGGGGACGTGGTGACCAGCTCACGCAAGGCGGGAGTATTGGCGCGGTCCCTCGCGATCAGCAACTGCACGTCCTTGCCGGCGAGGAACTGCACGACGGTAAAGGCCGCTTCGACGCGGGCGGTGCTGCCGGTCGGCCTGACGGTGATGCCGTTCGGCCCCTGGTTGAAGATCGCCGCGCGCTTGCCGGTTCTCGGCGACTTTGGCATGTGCATCAGGTCCCACTCGAACTTCCCCGCGAGCGTCGTCAGCCGGGCGCCGATGTTCTTTGATCCCCCCACCTCCATGCCTACGGCGCCGTCGTCGAAATTGACGCGCTTTCCCCCACTGGCCGGGGGCGGTGCCAAGGAACGGTCGCGCAGGAGCCGGTCGGCGACCCAGCGGAGCGCCTCCAGGGACTCCAGCGTATTGAGCAGCGTCTGCTTGAAGTCGGCGCTGATGTGGTGCCCGCCGTTGGCCACGAGGAACGGCAGAATGGTCCCTTGCGGGTTGGCCAGGTTGATCAGGAGCCCGTACTGGGCTTGTCCGTCCTCGTCCGCACTCGGCTTGCTCAGCTTCTTGGCCGAATCGGCCCAGTCGGTCCAGGTCCAGCTCTCGGCCGGCAGCGGAACGCCCATTCTTTGAAACAGCGTCTTGTTGAAGTACCAGGTATTGCCACCCACCTGGAACGGGAGATAGTAGAGCTTCGTCCCCACGGACCACACCGGATCGACATAGGTGAAGGTCTTGAGGTCGATCTTGGCCGTCTTGACGTACGGCGCGAGATCCACCAGCGCGCCGACATCTCTGTAGTGCGCCTGCGACAGCACATCAGGAGAGATGACATCGTCTTGTGTACCGGCCGCAAACATCGCGGCCAGTTTGTCCCGATAGTTGCCGCCGGCCAGGTCGGTGGTGTTCAGTGTAATGTTCGGGTACTTCTGGGCGAACAGGGTCAGCGCCTTGTCCATGATCTCAGCGCGCGGCTGGTTGCCCCCGGCAACGGTCCAATCGGTGCCATAGGAGACGGTAATGGGCGCCGCCGCCGGCGTGTCCGAGGGCCCAGTCCACGGCGGACGGCAGGCGGCGAACGAGGCGGCGCCTCCCGCCGCCATTGCCGTACCGAGCAACCCTACTCGTGCCGCCTGACGTCGAGTGTGGCGTGCCCGGCAACCGTGCCAAGACTGTCGGTCTATGCGCTCCATGTTGAACGGCTCCTCTCCCATCACACTGGCCGGTCGCGGCCAGTGCCAGTGTAATATAGTGCGCATTCTACCACTCAATGTCACATTCTGTCATCCACGAGGGTGCAGCCGGGTGCCCGTCAGATTTTTGCGCCGCAGGTTTCCCCTCTCCCCCTGGCCCCCTCCCCCACAAAGGGGGGAGGGGGAATGGTGGTCCAAGCAGCGGTGGTGGCGCGAGGTGGGGACCGTTGGTCCCTCCACGGCGCACTCCCCTTTCCCTCCTGGGTGGGGGAAAGGGGCCGGGGGATAGAGGGGGAGCGGCCGGACGCAAGAATCTGACGGGCACCCAAGCCGGCGCATCCTTTGGCATGGGTATGTGAGAACTCATATAATTGGAGGGTCGTGTAAAGCCGCTTTTCTGGGTTGGCGAGAGCAAGGAGGCCCTGCTGGAGTTTCCGCGCGAGGTGCAGCGCGCCATGGGTCGTGCGCTCACAGTGGCACAGCGCGGCGGCAAGGATCTCCATGCGAAGCCGCTCAAAGGATTCGGCGGTGCCGGCGTGCTGGAGATCGTAGACGACCACGAGGGGGACACCTACCGCGCGATCTACACGGTCAGACTGGCAGACGTGGTGTACGTCTTGCACGCGTTTCAGAAGAAATCGAAGCGGGGGATAGCGACACCGAAGAAGGAGATCGACGTGATCAGGCGGCGTCTACGCGCCGCGGAGGAGCACTATGCCGCGTATCGTGAAGCACAGCACCGATCTCGTCCCTGACCACGTGGACGACGTACCGATCGTACCCAGCAGCGGCAACATCTTCGCCGATCTGGGATTCGACCAACCCGAGCTGGAGCTAGCGAAGGCGCACCTCTCACACAAGATCGCCATGGAGATTACGGCGCGCAAGCTGACGCAGCGCGCCGCGGCGGAGATCCTGGGCATTGACCAGCCGCGTGTGTCGCTGCTCGTCCGCGGGAAAACCGGGCAGTTCTCTCTGGAGAAGCTCATCGAGTTCCTGGAACGGCTCAGTTACGACGTGCACATCGAAGCGACCCCTGCGCC
>JACQGX010000224.1 GCA_016199265.1 Chloroflexota bacterium
GCGTCGGGAAGTGCGCGTCCAGCAACGCGGCGAGCCCCATCCGCTCCATCTGGGCCAGCAGCAGGGGAAGACCATCCACGCGTTCACTCGTGATGGTCAGTGTCTCGGTCATGCCGAGAGCGTACACCGATTTCGTCCATCACGCTCAGATTTGAGCGAACCATGAGTTGTAGATGGTCCAACGTGCCGATCGATCGCCGCGTGCTGGATGGACTCAGAGCGGCACTCCGGCGAGCAGGCGACGATCTCCACCCAGTTGATCGCCCCTGGCGCGTGCTCTTCTCCCGCAGCGGCTTTGACCTGGAACTCCGCGATCTCGCCCGCGACCCGGCAGAACGCCTCCACCTCGTCACCCCCGACGACCTGTACGCTGCGGGTCTGACGATGACGTAGGTCCGGCGCCGGCCTAACGTATGCCATGACGTAGCTTACGCCTGCCAGCGCACCAGCGTGCCCTTTTCCTTGAGCAGGCGGTCGTTGACGTCGAGGCCCCAGCCGGGCTTGTCATGGCACTCCATGTGGCCGTCGCGCACCTCGGGGTAGCCGGGGAAGAGGTCTTCGGCCCAGGCGACGTGCTGCTTGGCGTTGTCGAACGCCTCCACCCAGCAGGCTTGGGGAAACGCGGCTGCGAGCTGCGATCAGTCCAACCCGGCGAAGATGCGCTCGACCGGCCAGCGGAAGCCCGGCAGCAGCGGCGACTCGATCACGTCGCCATCGTAGAGCGTGGCGGCCAGACGCAGTGCGGCCGCCTCGCGCCGGTAGATGGCGATGGCGCGCAGCTCCCAATCGACGAGCCAGTACTCGCGCACTCCCTGGCGCGAATAAAGGTCGAGCTTGATCTCGCGATCGCGCGCCGCATTCTCCTGACCGGGTGACAGCACTTCCACGACCAGGTCCGGCGCTGCGTGCAGCTTGCGGTCGGCGCCCCGGATCAGCGGCAGGCGCTCCCGGCTAATCCACACGATATCTGGCGCCACGGCCTCATCTGTGGGGAAGATTACGCCAGGCGCAGTGAAGACGGCTCCGGCTTCGCTCTCGGTGCTCCAGATGTCGAGTGCCGTACCCACCTTGACACACACACTTTGGTGCTCCAAACTCGGTTGCCGGGTCACGTACAGCTCTCCGTCGATGATCTCGTAGCGCGTGTCGTCCAGCGGCTCTGGGAAGAGATCCAAGTCCCTGAGGGTCCAGCGCAGCGTGGTCGTCATAGTGCCGCCTCCTTATTGCCTGCGACCATGGTCCACTCGGATCATAGCGTGGCAGCGCCGCCGCGCGCTTGGTGAGCCTGAGCAACCGGTCATAGTCGGTGCCGGTCCTATCGT
Source organism: Chloroflexota bacterium (assembly GCA_016199265.1). Lineage (GTDB taxonomy): Bacteria > Chloroflexota > UBA11872 > UBA12225 > UBA12225 > JACQGX01. The sequence goes on from JACQGX010000224.1 coordinate 1,323, forward strand.
CCGCTGCTGGCTGCCCGACGGGGACTGGTGGGGAGTTTGGAAGCAATTCAAGAATACAAAGTCGGATCACGCCCGCCAATGCACCAGCGTGCCCTTTTCCTTGAGCAGGCGGTCGTTGACGTCGAGGCCCCAGCCGGGCTTGTCGTGGCACTCCATGTGGCCGTCGCGCACCTCGGGGTAGCCGGGGAAGAGGTCTTGCGCCCAGGCGACGTGCTGCTTGGCGTTGTCGAACGCTTCGACCCAGCAGGCGTGCGGGAACGCCGCCGCAATCTGCACGTGGAAGTGCGGCACGTGGTGCGGCGCCAGGAGCACGCCCTTCGCCTCGGCATAGGCTGCCACCTTGACGAACTCGGTCACGCCGCCGTTCTTGGTGCAGTCGAACTGCACGTAGCGCACGTGCCCCTTGTCGATCAGGTCGCGGCACTCTTCGAGCGTGACGTGGTTTTCGCCGGAGGCAATCGGAATGGTCGTGTGTGCCGCGACCCGACCTGTCTCCGCGTCCCAGTCTTTCACTTCCCTTGTCCGGCGATGCGGCCGGCCGGGCGACGGCAGCGGTTCCTCCAGCCACGCGATGTCATAGGGCTCCATCGCGCGCGCGTGCGCGATCGCCTCGCCGGTGTCCCACGCCTGGTTGGCGTCGACCATGATCTGCACGTCCGGCCCCACCGCTTCACGGACGCCGCGTACGCGCGCTGCGCTGATTTCGGGCTCGCCGCGGCCGACACGAGTCTTCGTCGCCCGAAAGCCGCGCGCGTTGAGCTCTTCCAGCGTTTCTTCGGCCATTGCTTCGAGCGACTGCCCTTCGACGAAGAAGCCGCTCGACGAATATGCCGGTATCGCGTGCGGCTTGCCACCCAACAGCCGGCAGATGGAGAGACCGGCCGCCTTGGCCTTCACGTCCCACAGTGCCAGGTCGACCGCAGCCATCGCGCCTAGCACCGCCCTGCGCTCCCAGGTCTTTGGCCGCGTCGGGTGATCGTCCCCAAGCAGTGCATCTTCGACCTGCGTCCACAGATACTGCGTCGCCGCCGCGTGCTCGCCAATCAAGAGCGGGCGCAATCCTTTGTCGACGATCTCGGCCATGACCGGCAGCGACGCGCCGCGCGCTTCGCCGATGCCCCGCAGGCCGCCGGCCGTCGTGATGCGGCACACCAGGTCGGTGCTCGACGTGATCGGGCCGCCGGATAACCCACGCCCCACAGGCAGCGGCAGTTGGATCCACGCAACTTCGATGTCGGCGATCTTCATGGTGTGTGTCCCAGCTTACGTCGGGAAGTCTATCGCCTCATGGCCGAGGCAGACCGGTCGGCGGGCAATGGCGGCTCACTACCCGGCCGCGCGAACGATGTCGCGCAGCCGGTGCGCGATCAGCTCGGCTTCGCCGTCCGCCAGATTGTGCGGGTTGACCATGAGTGTGTCGCCCGACTGCGCCAGGCGGATGCTTGGATCGCCCTCGCGTAGCCGCGCCGCGATCTCGCGCGCCGAGATACCGGCGCGCGCTGCATCTATCGTCAGCTTCGCCTGCGGGATCGTGCGCGCCAAGATGCGCTCGGCGACGACGCCGTCAAGGTCGCGCGCCGCGTCGAGCACGACTTGCGTGCAGGAGTCCC
>JACQGX010000234.1 GCA_016199265.1 Chloroflexota bacterium
GCCTCGAAACCGGGGCACGTAGCGCACCGCTGCGCCACGGAGGACGTCCCGGTTGAACTGCTCGATGATCTGGACCACTTCCTGGCGCACCGCGTCGCTGATGCCTTTGGTGCTCATCAACTCCTCCCGTTTCCGGCGGGCTTACGTGTACACGTCTACTCCGAGAACACTTGAAAATCACGTTGTCGTACTACCGGTTCCACTTTGCACTGGGTTACTGGGTTTAGGAACTTCCGAGCACTTCCCTTGCCGCCCGGTACCCTGTGGCGATGGCGCCGTGGACGGTCGAAAAGTGGCCGTTGTATTCGGTTGCCTCGCCAGCGAAAAACAGCGTGTCTTCGATCGGACGGGCCAGTACGCGCTGCGTCACCCGTTTGGATACGAAAGGAGCGGTCGCCCTCGATGGCGTCGTCGGCCTCTTCGCCGGCCGCGAGCGCCTGGATACTGATCCGCTCGCCCCGCGCCGCGTGGTACCTCTCGACGTACGCGGTGGCGAGCCGCTTGGCTTCGGCGTCGCGCGCGCCGGGAAACTCGGCGTCCAGAAACTCCTGAAACGAGCGATCGGGGCCCCCCGACGCGACGGCTTCGCGCAGACGAGCACAGATCTCTCCCATGAGTCTCCGCCGAGACGGCCGCGGTCCCAACTTGCCCTTGCGAAACTGCCAGGCCACACCCAACATCTCCGCGAGCGGCAGGCCGGCGGCGCGGACGATCTCGAGAATCTCCGGTGGCCGGCCCTGCACGAACTCGGCGCCGAGCTCGATCGGCACCGGTGAGGCGGGCTCATGCAGCGTGTGGATGCGGCCGCCGGCCCGATCACGTGCCTCCAGCACGACGACGCGCAGACCGGCCTCGCCGAGTACGCGCGCCGCCGTGAGCCCGGCGGCGCCTGCGCCGACGACGATCACGTCGGCATCGGTAACTGATCCAGGTGTAGTGTTTCCAGGCATGGTCATCAGGTGGTGATCAGGTGGTGATCCCCTCCGCATACAACGCGATCACGACTTGACAACGACCTGATCACCACCTGATCGCACTCACCATGCCAGCGCATGGCCGTCGCGGCGTGGATCGGCCGCGCCGTAGAGCACACCCGTACCCGGATCGTGCCGGATCACCATCGCGCTGCCGGTCGCGGCCCATGGACCGATCACCTGCACCGGGTGCCGGCGCTCGACGAGGCCTTCGCGGACCTCTGTCGGGAACCGCGCTTCGAGGGTGAGCGCGTCCCGGCAGGTGTGCGGCACGGTCGACTCGGTTGGGTTCTGGAGGTGGCGCCAGCGCGGCGCTTCGACCGCCTCGGACGGATCGAGCCCAAAATCGAGCGCCGCGGTGATCATTTGGAGATTGGTCTGTACCTGTGTATCGGCGCCGGGCGTTCCCAGCACGAGCAGGAGCGGGCCGGGCCCCGGCGAGCCGGCCGGCGGCGCGTCGAAGACCATGGCCGTGTTCATCGTGTGGCGCACGCGCTTGCCGGGCGCAAGACAGTCGGGATGGTCGGGATCGAGGTGCCAGTAGGTCATGCGGTTGTTGAGCAGGACGCCGGTATTTCCCGCGACGAGCGCCGAGCCGAAGCCGGTCTGCAGGCTCTGCAACTGGCAGACGGCGTTGCCATCGCCGTCGACGACGACGAAGCAGGTGGTGTCTTCGGGCACGCGCTGGGCGCGAACCGGCGTGCCGGCGGCAACCGAATTGGGTGGCGCCGCCCGCTCGGGGTCGATCGCGCGGCGCCGCTCGGCTGCGTAGCGCTTCGAAAGCAGCGCATCGACCGGCACGGCGACGAAGTCCGGATCGGCGAGGTACCGTTCGCGGTCGGCGAAGGCGAGCTTCTTCGCCTCGACCATCATGTGGATCGCCTCGGCCGAGAGCCAGCCAAGCGACGCAAGGTCGAAGCCCTCGACGAGGTTGAGCTCTTGCAGGAGCACGTGGCCGCTCGAGTTCGGCGGGCTTTCGAACACGGTGCGGCCGCGATAGGTCGTCTGAATGGGGTCCTGCCAGCGGCACTGGTAGCCGGCGAAGTCCTCGTAGCGGAGCGCGCCGCCGTGTTCGCGGGAGAGCGCGTCGACGGCGCGGGCGACCGGGCCGCGGTAGAAGTAGTCGCGCCCGTGATCGGCCAAGCCGCGGAACGTACGGGCGAGCTCGCGCTGGAAGAGCAGATTGCCCGCGGCCGCGGGCCGGCCCTCCGGCCAGAAAATCGGCTGCGAGGTCGCGAACTCGCCGAACATTGCTTCACCCGCGATCGCGCCGGCGAGCTTGTGGCTGACCGGCAGGCCGTTGTCGGCGAGGTCGATCGCCGGCTCGAACACCGTACGCAGCGAAAGCCGCCCGTAGCGGCCTTGCGCCTCGAGCCAGCCGTCGAGGAGCCCCGGCACTGAGGCCGAGCGGATTCCCTTCATCGGAATGCCATCCGGGAGGTACCTCTCGAGCGTGGCGAGCGCGGGCGCAGGGCCGGTGGCGTTGACGACCTCGACACGGTTCGCCGCCCGCCGGTACAGCGTGATGAAGCCGTCGCCGCCGATGCCGGACATGTTGGGCTCCGCGACGTTGAGCGCCGCCGCGACCGCAACCGCCGCATCCACTGCGTCGCCGCCGCGCTGCAGCGTGGTGACGCCGGCCAGCGCGGCGGCGTGGTGCCCGGCGCAGACGACACCATGCCGGCCCATCACTACCGGTCGGTGCGCCTCACTTCGCCGTCCGTGCGGTCCCAGATTGAAAGCTGCCATTTGAGAAGGGCTCCTTCGTCTCGCTCGATTGTGCTGTAATAGTAGATGTTGGCAATGCCCTCTCGATCTGAGATTCGGGCGCTCCTGGCCACGTGGCGGGCGCGGCTGGAGCGGCGGCGGCGCGTGCGGGAGGTGCGGCTGGCGATCCCGAGAGCCGCGGCGACGTACGTCATCGCCGTGCCGTCTGATCCGGATGCGGTGTTGGACGAGGTGGCCGAATCGTTTCGTTCGGCCGTCGTGGTTGCGGTCGCCGAGCGCGCGGGAACGCGTACGGGCGCCCGAGCTGGAAGAGCCGCGGCCGAGCCGCACATGCCGTACTGGGCGAGGCCGTGGCCGAGCGGGATCGCGCTCGCCGAGGTCGTGTTCGAGCGATCCGCGCGCGTGCGTGGGCGTCGCGTACTCGAGCTGGGCTGTGGCCTGGGAATCACCGCCACCGCCGCGTGCGAGGTCGGGGCCGAGCTCGTCGTGACCGACTGCTTTTCCGAGGCGCTCGCCTTCTGCCGCTACAACGCGCTGCGGAACACCGGCCGAGCGCCGCGAACGTTCCTGGCGGATTGGCGCGAGGACCGCGTGCGTTCACGGGTCGTCGAGGCCGGCCCATTCGATCTCGTGCTGGCTGCCGACGTGCTCTATGAAGCGGAGGACATCGCGCCCCTGCTGCGCTTGGTTCCTGAGCTGGTGGCCGAGGGTGGTGAGTTCTGGCTCGCCGAGCCCGGCCGTACGACGAGCGGGCATTTCGTCGAGGCCGCATCAGCCGCCGGCTGGGCGGCTGAGCAGGCGGCATTCGAGCGAATCTGGCCGGCAGACGCGGGTCGGGCACGCGTCGCCGTCCACTTCTTCCGGCCGGTGCTGCGTTCATGACGAAGGACGAACGACGCAGGACGCAGGACGAACGACGCAGGACGAACGACGAACGTTCGAGCTTCATCCGTACTTGGTGCTTGGTACTTGGTGCTTCGTCTGCACCTCAGATGCCGCGAGAACTGGCCCAACGCGTCAGGCCACCGCGTGGTCGGAGAGCGGCCGAGTAAGGACGTGGATCGCCCCCCACGGCGCGTTCACATCTTTGCGGAAGGAGTAACCGAGCCGCTCGTAAAGTCTGCGTGCGTAATCGTTCCCGTGATCGACGCCGATGGTCATCAACCGGCAACCTCGCCGGACGGCGGCGCGCTGCACGGCGGCCAGTAGGCCGCGGCCGATACCGCGGTGGCGGTACGCCGGGTGTACGACCAAGTTCGAGATATGCGCGCAGGTCACGCCGTCGGCCAGCTCGCGGTCTTCGTGGACCCACTCGACGGTGATCGTACCGACGAGGTAGCCATCTCCTACGGCGATGTAGATCGTTCGACGGCCGTCCCGCATCGCACGAAACTGCTGCGGGACGCTTTCGGCGCTCCAGCCGCACGCGCGGCGCAGCGCCATCACTGCGCCCTCTTCCTCCGGTTGCGCCGGGCGTAAACGGACTCTCGGTGGGGCGTCTTTGAAGGTGTGCCAAGACAGCTCGGTCGTACGCGCTTGGGCCATCGTCGCAATCCGCTCCGCAATAAGCGTACCGCGTGACACCACCACTCAACCAAGTGCAAAGTGCAACATGCAAAGTGAGGCGGCCGGCGGATTCCACCGTGGGTTTGGTTTAGTCAGCCGATCTCGTCCGCCTCAGACGAACTTTAGGATGTGCGTTGCCGCCGCAACCACCTCGCCTCGCTGATTCGTGCACGTGATCTGCGAGAAGATCTTGTCTTGGCTGTTGTCTTTCTCGGCGACACGGTACTTGACGGTAATGGTATCGCCAAGATACACCGCCTTGATAAAGCGAATGCGGTCGTAGCCGTAAGACACCACCGGTTGCCGGCAGCGCTCGATCAGCTTGGAGGACGCGGCGCTCATGAACCCGACGAGGAGCGCGCCGTGGGCGATGCGCCCGCCGTAGCGAGTGGTCTTCATGTACTCTTCGTTGGTGTGGTTCTGATAGAGATCGCCGGTGATTCCGGCGAAAAGATAGACGTCGGACTCGCCGACTGTTTTCGCAAATGTCACCTCGTCTCCGATGTTAATCTCGTCCATGCCAGGGCCAGCCATCGTGCTTCACGCTCCCCATTGAGTTTTGCCGCGCACAATCGGTCGCAGCCTCTACCGCAGTTCCGTTGCCAGCGACGTTGTCGTAGCTTTACAGCTCGTGATCTGATCGGCATCGACGTAGACTTGTCGGTACAAAACGCGCTACACTAGGTTTAGGTGTCGCGTTCATCGTACAGCAGTTTACGCAGAAGAGGAGGCACGCAGTTCCATGCCGGACTTTGCCCGCGCTGAGATTACGACTACGACCGAAGATCTGACCAGCTACAAGAACTTTCTGAGAAAACTCGAAATAGGGCAAGTGGTGACGTTGCCGCTCGAGGAAGGTGAGACAACCCGCAAGGTTATGCGGGCACTCAACGCGGCGGCGCAGGAATGTGAAATGCGCATCTCGAGGCTACCGTCTGACGAACGTTCGGTGCGGTTCAAAGTTGTTCCACAACAGAAACGGTCGGTCAACATTTCACCTGAGGCGCGCCAGGCACGTATCGAGAAGGCACGCGCAACGCGCGCCGCGAAGAAGGCCGCTGCTGCCTAAACCAAGTGCAAAGTGGGAAATGCAAAGTGCAAAGTGAGGCGGCCCGCGGATTCCACCGTGGCGTTGGTTTAGTTGCTATCTGATGTAGTTGGTGACGCGGTGTGAAAGAAACGCTGCTCATTCTTGATCAAACGGCTGCGTCGGCGATCACGGATGCCGATCGGTTTCTCCGATCGCGCGGGCTGCCCATCACGTATCGTACACCGTACTCGGTTTCCTTTGCCGGCCCGGATGCGGCTCGACCGTGGTCGGTCCAGACGCTGCCGGCGCCGGCGCTGCCCGCCGGCGCCGGCAGCGATCCCCAAGGGGCCGGTACCGGCGGGCCCTTGTCTCCTGGAACCGGGCAGGTTGCCGCCGTGCCGGTGCAACTGCGGCCCGAGTGGTGCCGTGTGTGGGTGTCGACCAACGGCGAAGGCGCAGCGGCGGAGGCCGCCGCTGCGTTCGTGGAGCAGAATCGCGATCGCTCGCGCCGCACCGCGGCCGCGGTGCGGGCGTTGGAACGCGGTATCTATGCCGATGACCGCTGGCCCGCCTACGAGGCGTCGCTGCGGGCCAACCTCCGCGCGCAGGGCCTCGACGACACGGCGATCGACACCAAAGTCCAGAGGTTCAAGAAGCGGTGGGACGCGGTGGGGCGGAAGGCAGCGCAGGCGCCGCCCGAGGAGCCAGAGCTCGCCGGTTGACGCCGAAGACCCGAAGTGTCCGCCGCCACCGGACGGGTCTTCGACTCACCCTGGAGTGCAAGCAAAACGTCCGGAAGTCTCCCGCTCGCCCTGAGCGTGTCGAAGGGCGCGCTTCGACACGCTCAGGGCGAGCGGAGGATGTCACCGGAACTCTTGCGCGCACCCTTCACCTTGAGCGCGGTGGAGCGCCTTCGTCTGTCTCCGGCTGCGGCTGGACGCTGGGATCGGTGGTGGGCGGCGACGTTTCACTGCCGGCCGCGGTGGGAGCAAAGGCGGTGGGAGACGCTCCCTTGGCGTTCCCTGCCTCGGGCTTCGGCACGCCACCGGTGGCCTCGGGGCTCGGCGGGGTCGAAGCAAGGCTGTCCTTCACCGGCGGGGACTCCTGGCTTTCGGCCTGGTCGGATTCCGGCCCGACGAAGCTGGGATGGGGCGCCTCGACCGGCGATGGGCGCCCCGGCGGTGACTGCGGCCCCGTCTCCGGCGAGACGATGGGAGCCTTCTCCGGCGCCGAACCGTCAGGATGCACGTGCCGCGTCCCGCTGATGACGAACGCTTCCTGTGCGGCCGCCTCAGTCCGTGCTTCTTCCGGTACGGCAGCCGGCGCGACAGGCAGCGTGGCCGGAGCGGCGGTGGGACGGGCGACGGGCCGGCGCCCACGATCGCCGCGCTGGCCACCGGGGTAGCGTTCCGGACGCTCACCGCGCTCTGATCGTTCACCACGTTCGCCGCGCGGGTACCCTTCCGGGCGCTCGCCGCGGTCGGTTCGTTCGGCTTGTTCGCTCGGCGCTCCAGCGCCGCGCGGTGGCCCGCTCGGCCGTGGACGTGGGGGCAGCGGCGCCGGCATACCGAGCCGCTGGCGCAGATCGCCGAACCCACCCCGCAACGTACCGGCCGGCTCGGGACGGCGTTGGCGCTCCGCCTCGCGCGCCTGCTTGCGCAGCTCCCGAACGTAGTTATCGGCCATCGCGACGAGGGCGATGTTATCCGCTTCGACGGTGACGTCGGTACCACCGCCCGGCGCCGGCGCGACCGCCACTCGACCGCCATCCTGCGTACCGGCCCCTTGCAGTCCGAACCAGAGGCCCGATTCAGTGCGCTGGTCGATCTTCGCGCGTCTCTTCGTGAAAAACGCGGCGGCGTCGTTCAGCACCTGCTCGGCCGGTTGCTTGACGTGGACTCGTTGCTGCATCCGCTCGTAATGTGCCTTTCTGAGTTAGGACGATGGTACCGAACGAAGAAATCCGGCGGCGATGACTACCCACCAATCCGATCGAGACGTACTCGCCGCGCACGCTCGAGGTAGAACGGTTCATACTGTCAGAGTGAGCGGAGGTCGCCGTAACGGATGATTGCGCCGCTTCCTGTCGCCCAGCACTGGCTCGCGGTGGTCGCACGGCTCCCTCCGGCGTGGCAGGCGGCGGCCTCCGAGGTGAAGCTGGCCGAGCATGCGACCGCGATATCGGCGCGCGTCTGGCGGGTGCAGCTCGGTGCGGGGTGGGCGCTCGCGCTCAAGCTCGCCGCGGAGGGCGCGCCGCTGGAAACCGAAGCCCAGGCGCTGCGCTGGCTGGCGGCACACCGGTGCCCGGTGCCGTCCGTCCTAGCGGTCTCTCCGGAGCAGCCGCTGGCGTGGATCACGCTCGAATGGTGTGGCGACCGCACGCTTGACGACGAAGCGGAGACGGCCTCGCCGAACCGGCTGGCGAGCCTTGGCCGGCGGCTGGCGGCCACGATTCCGCTGTTGGAACAGGGGTTTGCGCCGCTCACGGCGCAGACTCAGTCTGATCGCCAATCCTGGGAGGCGCGTGTCGCGGCGCTTCGCACACAATCGGCCACCTGGTTGGAGGCCACGCCGGAGGCGCTTGCCTGGCTGTTCGGACGTCCGCTCCGTGCGCCGGCCGTCCGCACCGTCCGGGCCGCGCTGGAGCACGCGATCGACGCCGATCCGGACATCGGCAGTCTCGACTACAACGCGCGCAACGTCGTCGTCGTTGAGCGCGGCCTGGTGATCGTCGATTTCGCCGCCGTCGGCGTCGACTGGCCGGAACGGCGGTTCGTACAGTACGGTACGGCCACCGGTAGCGGCGCAGAGCTTGCCGGCGATGACGAGCCGCCCCCTGATGCAAACGCGCCCGAATCACGCGGCCATCGGAGCACCGGCGAAACCGCCACCGATCACGCGCCGGCGGGGAACTTTGCCACGGTAATCGGTCCAGCCAGCGCGCGACACTACGCCGAGCTCACGGCGCGATGGCGGCAAGCAGAAGTCCGCGAGCGGCTGTGGCTCGTCGACGCACACGACTTGCTGCTGCTTTGCATGGCAGCCGGGCAACTGCAGTTGATCGCCACGGGCCAAGCCGTCCGGCAGCGTGCCCGCGCCTGGGCCAACGTCGACGCCCGGCGCGAGCGTCTGCGCAGGCTGCTGACGCGCCGCGTGGCGCCGGATGGGCCGGCCGCAGCGGCGAGGCGCGCGCTGCGTACGAGATGATGGCCGCGGCGCTACTTGAATGCCCGCTTCGCTGCCTGGGGACGTTCCAGTGCCTCAAGGTCGTCCTTCGGCCCGCTCGGCGACGAAGATGGCTCGCGGCGATACCGGCGTGAGTGGCTCGCAGGTGTACCTGCCGTGCACATCGCGGACGGTGTAGCCCTCGCCTTCGAGCAGCGCGACGACCGTCTCGGGCGGCGCCGGGCTTAGCTCGTAGCGGAAGGTCGCCAGCAGTTGAGCCGGCTCATCGGTGGCCAAGTCTTCGGCGTAGTAGCGAACGTCGGAGACCGCCACCTGTCGAGCCGAGTCGTAGCAGTAGTCTTTGATTCGGACGATTGGCCGGCCGCGGATCGGCGTCGGCAACTGCTGGGCGATGCCGGTCTCGTCCTGGTAGTCGTCCTCATTCGGCGGGAACAGATCGAGCACGAGCCGCCCTCCGGGCGCCAGATGCCGCGCGACCGATCGCAGGCACTGCCGCCGGCGCGTCTCGTCGGTGAGCAGCCAAAACGAGTTATAGGCGATGAAGACGAGCCCGAAGCGGCGTCCCGACAAGTCGAAGTCCGCCATGTCTCCCTGCTCCCAGGTGAGCCGTTCCTGCACATCGGGTGGAAGGCGACCGGTACGCGCCGCCGCCCGGGCGAGCATCCCTGCCGACGAGTCGAGCCCTGTCACGCGATGACCCTTGCGCGCCAGCGCGATCGCCACCCGGCCGCTACCGGCAGCGAGCTCGAGCACCTCGCCGCCGGCATCGGTCGCTTCCCGATCCCAGAACGCGAGCTCTGTCCCCCGGCACGCCGGGTGCTCGAGATCGTAAATGCGTCCAATATCGCCCCAATCCTGTACCGATGGCTCGACGGCGGCACGGGTCGTATCGGGCGCCGGCCGCTCGGGGCGCTTGGCCGGCCGAACCAGGCGAACCGATCTGCGTCGCGGAAGTCTGGTGGCCATTCGTTGTTGTCTCGCTAAGAGCGTAACCAGCTATGATCATACGTGGGCAACCGCGTCATCTTCCGGCTCTTTCGACGACGACCGGAGCGACCGGCGAGAACGGCCGGCATCCGACGCGTGGGTTTCGGCCGCCGACGCCATATGGCCGTCGCCCGTACCCAGAAAGGACTCATCGTCTCATGGCAGACGTTCGCCCGTTTACCGGGCTGCGCTTCAACCCCGATCGCGTGGACGTCAGTAAGGTGATCTGTCCGCCGTTCGACGTCATCTCGCCGGCGGAACAAGTGGCGTACCACGAGCGCGATCCACACAATGCCATTCGCATCGAGCTCGGTCTTGGCCCGGCCGACGCCGCTCAACCCAACAACCGCTACGACACCGCCGCCCAGGCGATGGCCGATTGGCAGCGCGCGGGAATCCTGGTACGCGACGCGGCGCCGTCGCTCTACCTCTACGATCACGCGTTCGTGTACGGCGGCCGGCAGCGCACGCGCCGCGGTCTGCTCGTCGCCGGTCGCTTGCACGATTGGTCGGAGGGCGTAGTGCTGCCGCACGAAGGGACCCGTGCCGGCCCCAAGCAGGACCGCCTGGCGCTCATGCGCGCGGTGGAGACGAACGTCAGCCCGTTGTGGCTGCTCTGCCGGGACCCTCATGGCACTGTCGCGGCCGCCGTCGCGGCGGCACGCCACGCCGATCCACTGCTCGTCGCCGAGACACCCGGCGAGCGCCACGAGCTGCGTCGAGTGAGCGATTTCGCCACCGTCGACGCGGCGATGAGGTGGTTCGCCGGGAGCACGCTCTACATCGCCGACGGCCACCACCGTTACGAGACGGCGCAGCTCTACCGCGACGAGCGCCGGCGCGCCGCCAAAGCCGCCGGCCGTACGCCCGATCCGGACGCCGGACACGAATTTGCGCTGATGCTCCTCGTCGCGCTCGACGATCCCGGGCTGATCGTCTTGCCGACACACCGCGTGGTCCGCGGGCCCGGTCGCTCATCCGACGAGATTAGGCAGGCGCTGAGCCGCTGGCTCACGCTGACGCCGCTGTCGCTCCCCACCGGTGATGACACCATCGTGGGGGAAGCGCTCGAGCGGGCGCTCGCCGAGGTGGGGCGTGCCGGCAGCCACGTCTTCGGTCTCTACGAGCGCGAGGGAGCGTGGCTGCTGCGCCCGCGGGACGACGTGGACTGGCGGGCCCGTCTGCCGTCTGGGCACTCGGAGGTCTGGCAGCAGCTCGACGTCGCCGTGCTCGACGCGCTGGCTATCCGCGACGTCTTGGGCATCGTGGCGGAAGGTGAGTCGGCGCGCGCCGACGCGACGAGCGACGCGCCCTCGGACCGCCTGGCGTACGTCTCCGACTTTCCTGGCGCAGTTACGGCAGTGCGGCTCGGCGGCGCCGACCAGGCGTATCTGCTCAATGCCACGCCGCTCAACCAGGTCTGCGCCGTCGCCGACGCGCGCGACCGCATGCCTCCCAAGTCGACGTTCCTCTTCCCCAAACCGGTTACGGGATTGGTGATGCACCCCTTGGACGGCAGCCGCGCCTGGCCGCTCCGCCGCTGATCAGCCCAGTTCCTCGACCACCCGCACTGCCGCCAACGGATCGGCGAGGTGTGCCGAACCAACCTGGACGGCGGCCGCGCCGGTTTGGAGATACGCCCGCGCGTGCGCGGCCGTCGCCACGCCGCCGCACGCCAGCAGCGGTAGCGGCGAGAGTGGCGCCAGCCGCGTCACCTCGGCGAGCACGAGCGGGAACGTCGCCGGGCCCACGAGGTATCCGCTGCCGGCATAGAGGCCACCGCCAATGGTGGCGGCGGTCGCGCCGGCCGTAGCGCTCGCCCGCAGGTGTTCGTCCACCGCCGAGTCACCGGCGGCGACCTTGACGAGCACGGGCAGTCCACACCCGCGACGCACGCCGCGCACGGCCTCGAACACCATTTCAGGCGCCGGGCCGCGCGGTGGGTCGACCTCTGAGCGCATGCCTTCCAGATTGAGCTCGACGGCGGCGACCCAACGGACTCCTTCCAACTGGGCGGCCGCGGCGGCGAGCTCGTCGGGAGAATCGCCGATCAGGTTCACAATCAGTGCTTCCGGTCGAGACGCCCACGGGGCCGAGCGGCGCCGCACCAGCTCGGCAACACCGCCCCTGGCGCTCCCCGGCGTGTAGAGCGCCCCGGCGGCGGTCTCGCGTAGGCGTGGCGGCGCGCCACGCCGGCGGCGCCACGCGACACCACGGAGGATGATCGCCCCGAGCCCCACGTCGTCGGGCAGCCGCACCTGTTCCGGCAGGCACCCAGCGGCGACGAGCACGCGATTCTCGAGCGTCAAGCCCCCAAGACTCACCGGCCCACTCCGAGCAGCCATCGGATGGACGATAGCGCATCGAAAGCGTCGTTCCCAACGCTCGCCCTTCCTCAGGTGCAGGCCAACGTTCCGGGGACCGCCACTGGCTGTAGGGGCCATGGAGATACGCCCGCCCGCCGCCCCTGGGCGTATCTCGATACGCCCCTACAGGACACCGACGCCGCCGGAACGTTTGCCTGCACGTGGCCGAGGCGCTGCGGTGCCGGCCTCGCAGGCGGACGTGAGCTACTTGACCACAGAAGTACGGAGATGGCTGATGAAATCTGCAACAGCCGGCTCCACAATGGGACAGATGCTCCGGGAGAGGCGCGAGGAGATTCTGCGTACCGCGGCGCAACACGGAGTCTTGGACGTGAAAGTCCTTGGGTCGGTTGCTCGGGGCGAGGCGCACCCCGACAGCGACATCGACGTGCTTGGCACTCGGGAGCCAGGCCGCAGCCTGCTCGACCTCATCGCTCTCAAGCACGAGTTGGAGGATCTGCTGGGTCACCGGGTCGATGTGGTCACCCGCCCGGCGATAAGTCCGTACCTGTGTGACCAGATCTTGAGTGAAACGGTCGACTTGTGAAGGATGATCGCCCGTCGTTGCGCCACATGTTGGACGCGATTGACAAGATTCAGTCGTATGTGACGGCGGGCCTCGTTCTGGCTCGTGGGAGCTGGCCGCCGTTATCGCCAGCGGGTGATGGGGATGCTCCTGATGACGTTCGGGTTGAGCGAGGTGGTGAAGTTGGCGCATCCAAAGGCGTGCGTGCGTTGCCTGAGCCGGGAATGGGTTGCTCCGGGCGGCCAATCGCCGTGCGCTCCGTAGGCGCTCGTTGAATCGCAATCGCGGCGAGGCAACGCCCGCCCGTGCTGGGCGCCCTCAGCGCTCGCTTACGGCCTACGCTGGGACGACTGCACCGGCGAGAAGAGCGGCGCGGCCGTCCGCCGCGTCGTCGGTGCGGATGAACTGACGCAGGTAGAGGCGGTGATAGACACCCTGTTGCGCCAGGAGCTCGTCGTGCGTGCCACGCTCGACGATGCGCCCCTCCTCGACCACGAGCACGAGGCCGGCGTGGCGGACGGTGGCGAGGCGGTGGGCGATGACAAAGCTCGTTCGGCCGTGGAGCAGCTCTTCAAGTGCGCGCTGGATCTGCCGCTCGGTGCGTGTGTCCACGCTCGAAGTTGCCTCGTCGAGGATCAAGATGCGCGGATCGGCCAGCGCGGCGCGCGCAATGGCCAGTAGTTGCCGCTGGCCCTGGCTCAGACCGCTGCCTCGCTCGCCAAGGATCGTCTCGTAGCCGTGCGGCAGCCGTGGAATGAAGTCGTCCGCGTGCGCCAGCCGCGCCGCCGTCTTGACTTCATCGTCCGTTGCACCCTGCTTTCCCGTGCGGATGTTGTTCATGACGGTGTCGCTGAATAGGAACGTATCTTGAAGGACGATGCCGATCTGCGTACGCAGGCTCGCCGCCGTCACATCACGCACGTCCACGCCATCGATGCGCACGGCGCCGCCGGCGACGTCATAGAAACGGGGGACGAGATTGACGATGGTGGTCTTGCCGGCGCCGGTCGGGCCGACGATGGCGATAGTCTGGCCCGGCTCGGCACGGAAGCTCACTCCCCTGAGCACAAGCTCGCCCGTCTTGTACGCCGCCTTCACCTCGTCAAAGACGACCTCGCCGGCGATCGTGGGCATGTCGCGTGCGCCCGGCGCGTCCTGCACGTCCGGCACCTCATCCAGCAGGCCGAAGATACGCTCGGCACCGGCGACGGCGCTCTGAATGTTGGTCCACAGCACGGCGATCTGGGAGATGGGCTGGTTGAAGCGCTGCACGTAGCCCAGGAAGGTGACGATCAGACCCAGCGAGACGGTGGTACCGAAGAGTCCCTGGCCGCGCAGCAGAGCGAGCCCGCCTGCGGCGGCGACGACGCCGACGGCGACGTAGCCGAGCGCCTCGAGGGAGGGGGCTAGCGCCGCCGTGTAGGACACGGCGCGAATGTTGGCGTCACGGTTGGCGGCGTTGGTATCGCGGAAGCTCTGGATGTTGGCCTGTTCGCGCCCAAACGCCTGCACCTCGCGCACGCCGGAGATGGTCTCCTGGAGGTCGGCGTTCACCTCGCCGATCTTGACGCGCGTGGTGCGGAACGCCTTACGCGCCTGCGAGGACAGCCAGAGCGTCGCCACCAGCATGAGGGGCAGCACAGTCATGCTGACCAGCGCGTAAGGCACGCTCAGCGCGAGCATCTTGATCAGGATCCACACGATGAGCAGACCACCGCTGGTGACGCTGACCAGGGCAAAGCTGAGCGCTTGTTGGAGCGTATCGGTGTCATTCGTGATCCGGCTCATGATCGCGCCGGCCTCGTTCCGGGAGTAGAAGCCCAGCGAAAGCTGGTGCAAGTGGCGGAAGAGCTTGTTCCGAAGATTACGCAGCACGTGCTGGCCGGCCCAGGACATGAGGTAGAACTGCAAGCCGCCGCAGAGCGCCCCGATCACGTAGAGCGCGACTACTGTGAGAATGAGGGCGCCGAGTCCGCGGATCAGGTCGGCGGTGTTCGCGTTGGGATTGGCCGGCGCGTACCAGCAGTTGCTGCCGGACGAGCGCGCGGCCCCAGCCGCGAATGTCGCCGTTCCGGCGGGTGCGCTCGGCGCACTGCCGGTGGCGCCGCCAAGCCGGCTGGCCATAGCTGGTGTCAGGTAACAGTCGACCGATTGGCCGATCAGCTCCGGCGCACGCACCTGCGTGTAGGTGCCGGCGACGACGAGGAACGCGACCCCGACCAGCGCCGGCCAGAACGGCGCGAAGTAGCGCGCCAGACGGCCGAGCGTCTCGCCGACCCGCTTCGGTTTGAGCGTCTCCTGCTGGAACAGGCGGCTCTGCCCGCCGCCGAACATCATGCCCATCGCTGTGTCCAGTTCCTCGTTTCGAGTTCCTCGTTTCGAGTTTCGGGTTCGGAGCGGCGTTTACGCGGAACTAGGAACTAGGAACCCGGAACGCGAAACTCCCGCTTTCTCGGTGTCGCCCACGAGCTGCGAGCTATGGATCTCGGCGTAGATGGGGCTCTGCTCCATCAGCTCCTCGTGCTTGCCCATAGCGACAATCTCGCCCCTATCAAGTATCACAATGAGGGCGGCGTTGCGCGCCGTACTGATGCGCTGCGCGATGACGAAGCTAGTGCGCCCCTCCATCAGCCGGTCGAGCGCCTGCTGGATGTGGTACTCGGTGACGGCGTCGACGCTGCTCGTCGAGTCGTCGAGGATCAGGATGCGTGGGTCGAGGAGCAGCGTGCGCGCGATGGCCAGACGCTGCTTCTGCCCGCCGCTCAGCGTCGTCCCTCGCTCGCCAACAGGCGTGTCGTAGCCTTGCGGGAACCTCATGATGTACTCGTGCGCCGCCGCCGCCTTCGCGGCCGCCTCGATCTCCGCTTGTGTTGCCTCGGGACGGCCGAAGGCGATGTTCTCACGGATCGTGCCGCTAAAGAGGGTGGTGTCTTGCAGGACGATGCCGATCTGCGAGCGAAGTGAATCGAGGCGCACCGTCTTGACATCGTGGCCGTCAATGAGCACGCGCCCCGCTGTCGGATCGTAGAAGCGGGGAATGAGGTTGATGATCGAGCTCTTGCCGCTGCCGGTGGCGCCGAGTAGCGCCACCGTTTGCCCCGGCTCGACGGCGAAGCTCACGTCACGCAGCACGGGGTCGCCACTGCCGAAGTAGCGTAGCGTGACGTGGTCGAGCTCGACGCGGCCCTGCACCGGCGGCAGGTCGGTGGCGCCGGGACCGTCGGTGACGTCGCTCTGGGCGTCCAGGATCTCGAAGATGCGGCTGGCGGAGGCGCCGGCCTGGGCCATTTGGGAGATGATGAAGCCGAGCTGGCCGAGGGGAAAGAAGATGTAGACCAGGTAGAGGCTGAACTTCTGCCACTCGCCGAGGGACAGCGTGCCCCCGATGATCTGGCGCCCACCGAAGTAGAACACCGCGGCCTGCCCGAGACTGCCCATGAGGAAGGCGGTGGGGAAGAGGAACGAGAGCGTGCGCGCGACGTGGATCTGCTGGGCCATCAGGTCGTCGGCCGCGGCGGCGAACCGCGCCTGTTCGACCGGCTCGCGCACAAAGGCCTTGACCACACGGATGCCGGCGAGGTTCTCCTGCAAGATGGTGTTCAGCCGGGAGACCCGGATCTGGATCTGCATGAAGAGGGGGTGGGCGACCGAGCCAAAGACCATGAACACCACAAGCGCGATGGGGAGGATGGGCAGGACGACGAGTGTGAGCCGGAGATTGGTGAAGGCGAGCACCAGGAGCGTGGCCACAAGGATGACCAGCGCCTGCACCGCCAGGAGCAGCCCCTGGCCGATGAAGAGGCGCACCTTCTCCACGTCGTCCGTGGCGCGGACCATCAACTGGCCGGTCTGGGTGCGGTCGTGGTAGCTGAAGGAGAGGCGCTGGACCTGGGCGTACAGCTCATTACGGAAGTCGAAGGCGACGCTCTGCGAGACGCGCTCCGACGTGTAGCTTTGCGAGAAGGCGAAGCAGCCGCGGGCGATCGCCAAGGCGAGGATGAGCCATCCTGACGTCACCAGCACGCGCTCGGCGCCGCTGGAGGAGCGCGCGACCTGGTCAGGCGTCCCGCCGAGTGAGACAAGCGCGGCGGACGGCGCGGCGGCTGGGAGGGCGGCGATGCGCTGGGCGGTGTCGCCCTGCGTCACGGCGTCGATGATGTTCTGGACCAGTTGCGGCACGCCGAGTTGGGCGGCGCCGGACATCAGCAGGAGGAAGTACGCCGTTACTGCCAGCCGGCGGTAGTGCCCGAGATAACGAATGGCGCGACCCAGCGCTGCAAAGTCTGGCCGCTCCCGGCGCCCTCTTCCATTGCTACGGGGTCCTCGCGAGCCGCTGCCGCCCGGACCAGCGGCCGTGCCGGCACCGCTCGAGCCGCCCCACGCCGTCGATTGCCTAGTGGACATTCATCCTCTCCAAGCGGGACCGGTAGGCGGTGATATCAGGGAACCTTACATCAGGCTACCTGATATACTGACACCGTGTCAAGTGCTCGACGAGTAGCTGAGCGAGACCCGCGGATGGATCCAGGTGCGGAGCGCCCCCCGCCCCTGGGGTCCCTGATCCGGGACACACACCGGGCACTGTGGGCGGCCCTCGATGAAGCGCTGCGGCCGTACCGCCTGACGCTCCCACAAGTAGGCGTCCTGGTGGCGCTCAAGCGCTCACCTGGCCTCTCCAACGCCGAGCTGGCGCGCGGCAGCTTCATCACGCCCCAGAGCATGGCCGAGCTCCTGAGCGGGATGGAGGCCGCCGGCCTCGTCACGCGCCGGCCGCACCCAGCCGGCGGCCGCGTTCTCCCGGCGGAGCTCACACCAGCCGGCGCCGCCACCCTCCAGGCCTGTCGATCGGCGATGATGGACGTGGAGGCCCGCCTGCTGGCCGACCTGGCGCCGCACGAGCAACGCCAGCTCCGCGATCTGCTCGAACGATGCGTCGCGTCGCTCCGTCGGGCCGCCACTCAGCCGCAGCGTGAGATCGGTGAAAGCTAGTCTGCCCCGAAACTCGCCGGTTCGCCGTCCGCGCCCGCTCGCCGGCAGTTTTGAAGCCAGAGCCGCCCAGCCTCCCTGACTGGCGCCGGACACGCCATGAGCGTGCCGCGGCACCTTAGCGGGGATTCTGTTGGAAAAGATGCCGGCACCCCGTGGTGCTGGCCGACGGCTGGCAGGAGCGCGGCGCGTTCACCGAGGAGCTGGAGCGGGGGGTCGTGCGGACGATGGTGGAGAGGCGCCGCGCGGGCACGGCGGCCTGCCGGGGGCGGAGTACTCGAGAAGTACTCGGAAAGTAGCTGAGGCGGCATGAAGCTGAAGAAGTCCGACCAGCAGCAGCTCTGGGTGGAGGCGCAGCGGCGGTGCCGGCTGTCCGACGAGGCCGTGCGGATGGCGAAGGAGCTGGGCATCGGCCCCAGGAGCCTGATCAAGAACATCCCGGCGCCCACGCAGCAGTGGAAGGCGCCGGTCGAGGAATGGGTGCGCGACATCTACGAGAAGCGCCAGCGTAAGGCGTCGCGCAAGAAGCCGAGCCGCACGAGCGGTGCCGCGCCGGCGGCTGAGGGAGAACCGTGACCGAGGAGAAGCTGCGTGCGTATCGACACGGACGTCCACGAGGCGACGCGCGAGGAAGTGGCGCGCCTGATGGTCGAGTCGGGCCGGGTGCAGTACGAGCGGCTGCCGGTGCCCGACTCAGAGCTCTCGGAGCTTGGTGATGCTTTGCTGCGCGACTACTTCGCGGACGTGCGGCGCTTGCCGTACCCCGAGGACGCGGAGGAGCGCGCCCGCCTGCTGGCGAACCTGGGCTTCGCCACCCGGCACACCGGCCGCGGGACCGCCTGCCGGCCGCGACACTCAAATGCGCCTTCTTCTACGGCCAGCACCAGGGCACCCAGTTCCGCGACCGGGCGGACGTGGTCGGGCCGCTGCACCACGTGATCGACGACGGCGCGGCCTTCGTCGCGCGCAACCGCCGGCTGGTGCCGCGGATGGAGGGCATCCGGCGGGTGGCCGTGCCGGAGTACCCGGACTACAGCGTGCGCGAGGCGCTGGCCAACGCGCTGGCCCACCGCGACTGGTCGCTCGAGGGGGCGAAGGTGCGGCTGTTCCTGTTCGACGACCGGCTGGAAATCTGGAGTCCTGGGCGGCTGCCGGCGCCGATCACGCTGGAGCG
This sequence comes from Chloroflexota bacterium, assembly GCA_016199265.1. Taxonomy (GTDB): domain Bacteria; phylum Chloroflexota; class UBA11872; order UBA12225; family UBA12225; genus JACQGX01. Next base: position 18,524 of record JACQGX010000234.1, read on the forward strand.
GTTGGGCTACGACCAGGCGCGATCCAGCGGCGCGAGTACGTGCGGCTCGCCGACGTGTCGGAACGCACGGCGGCGCGCGACCTGGCGGACCTCGTGGAGCGGAACCTACTCGAGCTCAGCGGCGGGCGCGGTCGGAGCAGGGCCTACCGACTGCGGGAGAACGGCGGCGCGTAATCGTGCCAGCAATCGTGCCATCGATGGCACGATTACGGCGCGATCGTGGCCCGATTACGAGGGGACGCGAAGATGTGCCCCCCCCGACGCGATGGTGAACCACAGCGCGGCTTGTGCCACTCCCCCAGTTGCGCGCGCAGCCGTCCGACAGCCAGCCGGTCCAGGTCTGGCTGCCCGCAGATCGCCGGTCAAGAGAAGGTGGAGTTAAGCCGGTTTGGTGGACAGAATACAGCTACGCATCGGTCGAGTGCTGCGGGCACCTCCGCCGGGGTCGTCGGGCTGTTCGGCCCTCAGCCGATCAGCACCAGGCGCGCCACGCGCTCGGGATGGTCCACAGCCACAAGGTGGGCGATGAAGCTGCCCATGGAGTGGCCGACCAGCGCCGCCTGCGTGATTCCCAGGGCATCCATGAAAGCGATCACGTCGCGGCCCTTCCGTTGCCCGCTCCGCCGGATCTCGAGCCGCGGGTTCAGCCCGCCGCTGCCGCGAGGCGGGTGAACCCGCCGAGGTGCTCGGGCTTGACGCTCACAGCGACCCCCGATCCCGCCAATTGTCTTGCCCTTTTCAGAATGACGTCGCTGGGTTTGCCGTAGACCTGGATGCTCGTGGTGGCGTCCAGGAACTGGTGTGCCCGCTCGGTGTGCTCGTGGGCCACCTGATGGTGGTGCTCCAGGGAGGCCGCGTCCGGGTGGACCTGGACGATGGTCGCCTCCGTGCCGTCCTCGTTGACGTAGGCGTTGATGGCGAGCACACGGGGCTCGATGGCCTCGAGGATCTTGAACAACTCTGGGACGAACTGCCTGAAGCCTTCGAGCTTGCCTTCCTTGATCGCGTAGGTGTTGATGACGATGAACGGTGCGGCCATGGTGACTCCCTTCTGTTCAGTCGGATTCGACCGCTGCAAACGCGGGGCTTGCTACTTCTTGGGGGCCGGCTGCCGACGCGCGCCGCGCCAGCCGGGCACGCTCCTCCTGCTGCTTGCGCCACCCGTACGGGGTCAGGCCGCGCGGCTTGTACACGTTGAGCACCGTGATCACGAGCAACACCAGCAGGCCGACACCGGCGTGGAAGAGGTCGCCCCCGCGCCCACCGAGGCCGGCACCGTCCGCCTCGCGCGCCACGTCCGCCAGGGCGCTCACATCCGGCATGTGCAACAGCAAGACGACGGTGGCGAGGACGGTCAGCACGAGCGAGATCAGGACCCAGTAGTGCCGGAACAGGCCCCACGGGGTGCCCAGCGACATGACGAGTCCGGTCAGCAGCGCGGCGAGGGCCAGCGGGATGATGGCGGACCAGCCGGTCACCTCCATCGCGACCCAGGCGGCGCGCACCGTCTGCGCGTCCTGGCTGGTCACCGCGGAGACGCCGAGCGCCAGGTACGCGACGACCGCGCCGATCCAGCCGACCGAGGACGTGAGATGGACGGTGAGCACGAACTTGCGGAGGCCGGGTGCCATGATCATGGCCGTGTCACGCCGGCTGCACCGCCTGCGCTGCGGGCGGTGTGTGGCCACCGGGTGCACCGGACGGCATGTGGCGGCGGGGACCGTGCTGACCGCCGCCGGCGACTATCACGATGACGACCAGCAGGACCAGGACGAGGACGACGATCCCGGACACCTTCACCCAGCGCGGGGCGCCGGGATAGGCAGGCGCGCTGGTGGTCGATCCGCGGTCGGACCCTACGCCGGCGTCGTCGCCGGTTTCGCCGTTGGAGTCGCGGTACGCGGGCAGGTCAGCCATGTGCGTGTCCTCCTTGATCACAAAATGGGTGAAGCGTTGGCAGGTACCGAGCGGCTCACGGGCGAATTGAGCTTGAGGTCTTCCTCCTGTCCCGTCACCGAGTAGCGCCCGCCGACTGCCGCTGACGCTGGCTGGGCAATTGCGCGAGAGTACCTCCGCCGCCACAGCCAGACCCCCACCGCCTGTCCGACGAAGACCGCGACGACGCTGGGGCC
>JACQGX010000231.1 GCA_016199265.1 Chloroflexota bacterium
ACGCAGACATCCCCCGCTTTGAGGCCCAGCGCGCGCGCGTCCACGGTGAGCACGCAGCGCCCATGGAGTACCCAACAGACCTCGTGTGCCCCGTGCGCGTGCCGCGGCGAGAGGAAGCGGCTGGGCATCTCGGGAAGCTCCTGGTCCCAGACCGCGTCCAAGCCGCGGCCGCCCGCCACGGCCGACCGCAGTGCGACGTCTGACAGAAGGAAGGTGATCTCGCTTCGCTCCAGGCGCGGCACGATGGTCTCCTCCAGGAGGCAGCGGACCGATGGTGAGCGAAACGGGCGTTCTTCCTCCACGGGATTACGGCTCAAGCGTAGCAACCGTGCCCGCCGCCGGCAAATCCGCACCTCCGGACGGCGAAGAACGCAAGATTTCGCGAACCCCGGCAACGTACCCCATTCAGTGCCGTCCACGCCTGGTGTATGATCGAGACCGGCGATGAGGGAGAAGAGGAGTGTGACGCCGTCCACCATCCAGCGCCTGGCAATCGACGGGGGAACGCCGGTGCGGTCGCGGCCGTTTCCCACGATCAACGACGCGCTGGGCCGGCGGCTCGGTGCGGAAGAGCTGACGCTCCTGACGGAAGTGATCCAATCGGGACAGCTCAACCGCAACAGCGGCACCAAGGTGGCGGCGCTCGAACGGGTGTGGGCGGAGGCATTCGGCGTCGGGCGCACCGTCGCCTCGACCTCCGGCACCGCCGCCATCCACGCGGCGCTCGGCGCACTGCCGCTCACCCCCGGCGACGAGGTGATCACGACGCCGATCACGGATTGGGGGACCGTGGGACCGATCCTCGCCCAGGGATGCATCCCCGTCTTCGCCGACGTCGATCCGCGGACGTATTGCCTCGATCCGAAGCAAGTCGAGCGCCGCGTGACCGGCCGGACTCGCGCGATCATCGCCGTCCATCTGTTGGGCTTCCCCTGTGACGTGGACGCGCTGCTGGACGTTGCCCGGCGTCACGACCTTTTCGTGATCGAGGACTGCGCGCAGGCGATGCTCGCCAGGTGGCGCGGCCGCCTGGTGGGGACCATGGGCGACCTCGGCTGCTTCTCGCTCCAGCAGAGCAAGGTGATCACGACCGGCGACGGCGGGATCACTATCGCAAACGACGAAAACCTGGCGGCACGCGCTGCGCTCTTTGCGGACAAGGGCTGGCCACGCGCCGTGCGGCAGGAAGGCCGGCGCGAGCACCGCACGTTTGGCCTGAACTACCGCATGACGGAACTCCAGGGAGCGGTTGGCCTGGCGCAACTGGCCAAGGCGCCATCGTTCGTCGCCCACCGCCGCCGCGTGGCCGGCCTGGTGAGCGAGCGCCTGCGCGGCGTACCGGGGATCATCACGCCACCGCTCTCAGACGAAGCGGACCCCGTGTACTGGTTCTATCTGGTGACGTTCGACCCGGCGGTCCTGTCGGTCGACCAGCCCACCTTTATCCGGACCCTCCGTGCGGAGGGCATACCCGCCAATCACGTCCACTCGGGCGAGGTGCTGTACTTACAAGAGCTGTTTCGGCGTAAGCAGGTCTTCGGCACGAGCCACTATCCGTTCGACTACGCGGGACGGCGGGTCGACGACGTGGATTACCGCCGGGGGCTGTGCCCGGTTGCGGAGGAGCTGACCGACCCGTCGCGTTCCCGGTCGTTCCTGCTCCCGTGCAACGAAGGCATGTCGGACGACGACGCCGTCGAGATGGCCGACGCCGTGCGCAAGGTTGCCGAGCACTACGCCCGCTCACCCGCATAACCTGCACGCCGGAGATGGTTGGGGACGTGCGTGCCCGCTGAAAGGAGACCTTCGATTCATGCTGCTGGACGTGCATGCCCATCCTCCCGCGATGTGGGGAACAAACGACGCCAAGAACGTCGAGGACATGGAGAGGGCCTACCTCGATGGTCTGGCGCGGTTCGACGTGCGAGCCGTTGTGAGCCAGCTCCGTCCCGGTCCGGGTGCACCGGCGGACCCTTCGGCAAGCTCAGAGCCTGCCCTGAGCTTGCCGAAGGGGCAGGCTCTGGCCGCGTGGGAGCGGCCGCACGCCGGAAACGCCTACATCGCCGACCTGGTGCGCCGGTACCCGGACCGGTTGATCGGCTACTGCACGACGCACCCGGGCTACACCACGCAGGCGCTGGCCGAGTTCGAGCTGCGCCTGATCAAGCAGCGCGACTTGTTCGCGGCCGTCAAGCTGCACAGCCTGGCGTTCTGTGACGACCCGCTCTACGACCCGCTGATGGAGTTCTGCGCCGCGTACGACGTGCCGGTGCTGCAGCACACGTGGAAGCAGGTGGGGCCGGAGGGGCCGGGTTCGGGCAACTTCCCCTTCGAGGCCACCCCCGAGCGGCTGCTTGCTCTGGCCAAGCGGCACCCCAAAGTGAAGTTCTTCGGCGGGCACGGCGGCGGCGACTGGGAATGGGGCCTCGCCGCCTACAAGCAGGTGGACAATATCTGGCTCGACATGGGCGGCGGCGAGGCCATCTATGGCTTCATGGACCTCGCGCTGCGCGCCTTGGGGCCGAGCCGGATCGTCTTCGGCACCGACATCTGGGGACGCTCGATCCCGTCCCAGGTGTCGCGCATCGTCGCGTGCGAACTGCCTGACGCCCAATTAGAAGACATGCTGTGGCGGAACGCGGTGGACGTGCTGGCCGATCGCCTCCCCGAAAGCTGGCGGGAGCACTTCAACCAATGACCACACACGCCACAGACGCCACACACACCACAGGGGCCGCGAACCCCGCCGGTGTGCTCCCCTGGTCATCAGCGCGAATCCCGCGGGCGCCACAGCCCGGACCGGGAGGGTTGGTCGACGCGAACAGTTTCCTGGGCGAGTGGCCGGCACGGCGCCTTAACGGCTCGCCGCCGCCCGCGCGCGACGCGCTGGTGGCCCAGCGCCTGCGGCTGATGGACAAGCTGGGCATCCGTCGGGCCGCCGTGGCAATACTGGACGGCGTGCTCCTCAAGGATGCGCACGTGGCCAATGCCGAGCTCCACCTTCTGATCCACGACCACTTGGCGCGGTTCTTCCCGGTGTACACGCTCAATCCCACCTTCCCGGATAGCGCGGAGCAGGTGGCGCGCTGCCGCCTGGACTACGGCCTGGCTCCCGGGACCGGAGCGGTGCGGCTGCATTCCGGCTTCCAGCGCTATGCGCTCGACGACGCACGCCTCGCGGCAGCGCTGCGGCAGCTCCGGCGGCTGGACCTCCCCGTCGTGGTGACGCTGCAGTTGGAGGACTCGCGCATCCACCACCCGGCCATCCAGGTGCCCAATCCCGAGCCGGCGGTCGTGGCCGATCTGGTGAACCGCTGGCCGGATGTCCGCTGGATCCTGGCCGGCGGACGCTACCGGGAGGTGGAGGCGATCGGGACGCGCCTCTGGCGCGACGCGCGGGTGTGGTTCGACATCGCGCGCGTGCAGGGCCCGATGGACTGCATTCGCTCGCTACGAGAGACGATCGGGGTACACCGGCTGCTGTTCGGTACCAACCTCCCATTTATCCTAGCCGAGTCGCCGGTGATGGAGTTGGGCGATGCCCGGCTATCGGAGGCAGAAGATGCGGACGTGCGCTACCGCAACGCAACGGCGGCGCTGGGCATCACGTGACCGGCATCCGACGAGGACGTCGACCGCGTGGTGACCGCGGCGCGCGATTCGTTCCGCGCACTGGCCGAGAGCCGGTCCTAATTAGAGGGCCGTGACGGCGCTGATCTCCACCAACCAGTCATCGAATGCGAGCTTGCTAATCTCGACCATGGTGGCGGTGGGGTACGGGGCCTTCAGCAGTTCCTTCCGCACCTCCGTGATGATGGACCGGTAGCTCATGTCGCGCAGGTAGGCGGTGAGCTCGACGATATCGGCCAGGCTCCCGCCGGCGGCCTCGACAAGCGCCTGGATATTGGCGAACACCTGCCGCACCTGGGCGTGTGGGTCGCCGATCCCGACAACGTCACCGTTGGCATCAACCGGTCCTTGCCCAGAGATAAACAACAGCCGCCCTGCTTCGACGATCAAGGCGTGCGAGTACGGTGCCGTCGTCGCGGCTACCCCATTCGCCTGCACGAGCGTCACACGTGCTGTCCTAGACATCTCTGTCCTTCCTTCTAGACAACAGAGTCCATCCTTTGTGCAAGTCCGGCTATTCCGTGTCGAGCATACGCTCACTATACTCACCACAAAAGGAGGCAGACCAACATGGCAGGCCGATCGCGGCGGGCATTCATCCAGCAGGCAGCAGTGTGGACACAATCGGCGGGGATGGGCGCGGCGCTGACGGCCTGTGTCCCTTTTCGTGCTGGCTCGGCGGGCGAGAGCCAGCCAGCGGCAAGTCCGGTGACGGCCACGGTGCTGGCCTTCAATAATCCCATCTTCCTGCAGCCCAAAGATGAGTTCCTTGCCGCCCTGGCCGAGGTGGATCCCGGCCTGCGGCCCGACATCATCGTGTTCCCCGGGCTGATCAACGAGTTCCGGGAGAAGGTACTGACCATCTACGCGGGCGGCGACCTGCCAGACGCGCAGTGGATCCACCCCACGATCACCACGCTGATGGCCTCGCAGAAGCTGGTGCTGCCCCTGGACGACTTTGCGCGCCGCGACCGCGCGACCTCCCTGTCTGACTTCTACCAGGGGGTGCTGGACTTCTTCCGCTGGCGGGGCACCGCCTATGCCCTGCCCTGGTCCAACAATGGCCATGCGTACGTCTTCAACCGCACGCTCTGTGAGAGCCTGGGGGTGACCCCGCCGGACCGGCTGGAAAAGGACGGCAAGTGGAGCTGGGACAACTTCGTTTCCACGCTGCGCGGCCTGACCCGCGGCACCGCAGGCAGCGCCGATCGCACCATCGGTTTCCTGCCAGCCGGCTATGACCTGGACTACGCCGTCGCCTGGGTCTGGTCCAACGGCGGCGAGGTGTTCAGCAAGGACCTAAAGAACTGCCTGCTGAACGCACCCGCGGCGACGGAAGCCATCCAGGGGTGGGCCGACCTGTACCTCAAACATCAGGTGGTCAACTACGGGCCGCACACCAGCGACTTCCCGAACGGCTTCTACAGCGGCCGTGTAGGGCTCTGGCTGAGGGGCAAGGGAAGCAGCCCTGAGGTCACACAGCGGGCGCAGTTTGGGCTTGGCGTCGTGCCGCTCTCCAAGGGGAAGGCGGGGCGGATCAGCAGCTCGGGCCCGCTGGCCTTCGGTGTCCTGCGGGGTGGGCCGCACGGGGCGGAGGCTGGCTGGCGGTGGGTGCGCTTCATGGCTGGGCCACAGGCGGCGGCAATATTGATGAAGCGCAGGACCGTGTTGCCTGTCCGCCCGCGCTTCGCCCAACTGCCGGTGTACGACCAATCCATGGAGCCGTGGGAGGACAAAGCGGCCTGGAGCGAGGCGTCGGCGACCGCGCGTGCGCTGCAGCAGCCGGTGAGCTACCAGGACATTGCCCGGCTCTGGAGGGAGACGTTTCAGAACATCCTGGACCGGAAGGGGCCGGTGAAGTCGCTGCTGGACGACCTGGTGCGCCAGGTGAATGCGATCCTGGCGCAGGAGAAGGCGTAATGTTCGGAGCCCCATCAGCGACCTCAGGGGAGCACCGAGCATGAGCTTTGGACCGAGTATTCCCGTCCGGCTGCGCACCCAACGGCTTGTCCAGAATGCCTCCGGCTATACGGTGTGGCAGGTCGAGGAAGCGCAGCGGACGCTCGACGCGACAAAGACGACGCTGGTGTTGTGCGACGTGTGGGACCGGCACACCTGCCGTGGCGCCGAGGAGCGCCTGGAACGGCTGCTGCCGCGGATGCAGCAGGTCGTCACCGCGATGAGGCAGCGAGGTGTCCTCATCGTCCACGCACCGTCGGATACGAAGGACTACGTCGAACTCTACGGAGACACGCCGGCCCGCAGGCGCGTCCTCGACTGCCCGCAGGTCGAACCGCCGCCGAACCTGGACCACGACGATCCACCGCTGCCCGTGGACCAGACCGACCCGGTTTGCGACACGTGCCCCGACGAGCAGCACCCGTTCCCGTGGCCGGCGGTATGGCGGCGCCCGCCCGCCACACGCCAGCACCCGGCGATCGAGATCGACCACCGCCGGGACGTCATCTCGTACCAGGGGAAGGAGCTGTGGAGCTTCTACCGGCACCGCGGCATCGAGCAGGTGCTGATCATGGGCGTGCATACCGGCATGTGCATCCTCAACCGCACCTTTGCCATCAAGCAGATGGTCCGCTGGGGCATGCCGATCGCGCTGATTCGCGACCTGACGGACACGCTGTATCACCCGTCCAAGCCGCCGTACGTCAGCCACGAGGAGGGCACGCGGCTGGTGATCGAGTACATCGAGAAGTTCTGGTGCCCGACGGTCGTGAGCGACGAGCTACTGATCCCGGCTTAACATGCGCTCAATCTCCGTCGCCACAAATCCGGTCGATCAGGCGCATCGTCTCGTAGGCATCGGCCAGTGACGCGGCGGGGGAGGCCGGCTGGCGACCGGCGCGCACCGCCTCCAGGAACACGCTGTCCTGCTTCCAGAAGCCCGCCTTGAAGCGCCGGTCTTCCTCATCCGGCTCGAAGCGAACGGCCGGCTGCCCCCTCACCGTCAGCGTCACGCCGCCAAACGACGTATCAGACGTCAGGCGCGCGCCTACCGTCCGACACTCGAAGCGGTGGCTGCCTGGCGCGAAGAAATCCATGATCACGCGGCCCACCGCGCCGCCGGCGAACCGCAACGTGGCGGTAAACGAGTCGGCGAAGTCGTGCTCGAAGGCAGCGCGTTCGGCGTGCACCTCCGCCACTTCGCCGCCAAAGTATCTGACCAGATCGAGCGCGTGAATGCCGTTGGAGTGCGCCCGGCGCCGCATCATCACGGGCAGCTCATCGGGCGTGAACCGGCTCGTCGTCATACGCGTCAGATCCTCGTGCGCCTCGACGGTGAGCGTCGCCAGTGGCCCGTGCGCCCGCAGCCACTCGCGCGCGGCGAGGTGGCTGGCGTAGAAGCGGCGGTTCAGTCCCACCATGGCGATGGTGCCGTTGTGCGCCTGCAGTTCGGCCAACGCCGCCGTCTGCGACGAGTAGATGCCCGGCGGCTTCTCGAGGAGCGTCGGGATACCGGCGGCGATGAAGGCGCTGGCGACTGCCACCGTGGCACGGTGGCTGACCAGCACGAACGCGGCGTCGAGGTCGTCCCGGCGCAGCAGCGCTTCCGGTGAGGTGATTCGCTCGGCAATGCCGAAGCGGTCGGCCGTCGCCGCGAGCACCGCGGCGTTGACATCGCACAACACGGCGACCTCGCACAGCGGATGCTGCGTCAGCACCGGCAGGTGCTGCTGCGCGATATTCCCGGCACCGACGACGGCGACACGCAATCGCTTCATGGCGCTGCAGCGAGCAGGTAGCCTACCACGGCGTGCAGCGCGATGACGCCGGCCTCCTTCTGACGAGCCGGCGTCATCCACGGATTCGACACACTCATTCCCTCACCAACCTCGATGCAGAGGACGGGCGGCCGCCCTGCACCGAAGGTGTGGATCCCGTGCACGAAACCTGTCGCCGGTAGCCGCACGCACGGTCCCACCGGGTAGCCGGCGGCGCGCCAGGCGTTTTCGATCGCCGCCCCCAGATCGGCGGCGTTGGCCTGGGCGCGTGCATCGCCGTGCTCGGCCAGCAGAATGTAGGGGAAATCATGGACCTCCGACTGGTGCATCTCCACCGCCAGCGTGTAGCGATGCTGCGGCAGGATGCGCCGGAGGATGCGAGCCAGAGTGGTGGGGTTAGACTCGAGGTCACCCGGCCAGCCGCGCGGGTCGGCGTAGAGCCCGCCACCGCAGTGTTCGAGACGGCAGCCAACGGGATAGCGCGGATCGAGGTCGACCTCGGACAGCCGCATCGCCTTGCTGCGCTCATCCAGGATCGCGCCGCCATCCCGCTCCTTGCCGTTGCAGTAGAATCGCTTCTCTTCACGGCTGAACGCGGGGGTCCAGCACACGGTGGGCATGCGGCTCCGGCCGTCGGGGTTGCCCACGGGATTCACCGAGAACCGGCACGCCGCCAGCGCCTTAGACGGAAGGCTGGTACGTGTGCCATCCAGCCGGCGCCCGGTGATGAGCTCGGAGAGGAACTCCATGATGGCCGGCGTCGCAGCCGGCTCTTGGGCGTGCGGCTGGACGACGAGCGCATGTGGGACGTTGTTGGACGGCGTGTCTGCGGTGCACGGGGTCCTGACGTCGACGACATAGACGTCGTAGCCGCTGGGAGATGGTTCGCTCACGAGACGGCAACGAGCGGGGTATTCTGCCGCCCAACGCAGCGACAGCGCCTCCACCTGCTCGGGCATGGCCGGCCAGGTAGGGTTGTCGGGCGACGCCGAGGCGGAGGCGTCCAGTTGTAGGTCCACGCGCGTGCCTTCCCTGTCCAAAGGGGAGTGGGTCCGTCAGCCAGCGACGAGGACTCGGTCGGCTTCGCGGGCAATGCGTTCCATCCCCTCTCGTACTGAGAGTTTGCCGGCGCCTACTTCCGCGAGGGTGCTGTTGCCGACCTTCAGGATGTCGCCCCACCCCAGACTATACGGTATCGTCTTGCCTATCCTGTCACCCAGCTTCCAGAGTACGTCTAGGTTCTTGAGCGGTATTCTGTCGCGGTACTCCTTGGATTGCGCGACGGTCTTGCGCCAGGGGAAGGCGCGGCCAACACCGGCATAGTAGGCGATCGACTCTGGGCCGGTGATCTGCTTGAGCAACTCCCACGCGGCGTCCTTCACCTTGGTCGGTGAGAGGATGCCGCACGACCAGTTGTTGAGAAAGCCGACTTGCCCCGCCTTGCCCTTGGGGTTGGCGACGACGTCGAACTCGAACCCGGGGTCCTGCTTCCATAAGTACACCGAGGTCATCGGCTGGAGCTGCATGGCGATGGTCTGCTCGGGGAACCAGCGGATGCCAGGTGCGGGCGTGCCTGCGACAGGGCCGACGCGCTGCTTGTGCGCCAGATCGACGAGGTACTGAATCGCCTCCATGGCCGGCGGCTGGGCCAGCAGGCACTTGGTCTGATCGGCGTTAAGGTAGTCGCCGCCGGCGGACCAAATGTACGGGGAGATGCGGTAGAAGTTCAGGTCCACAAGCAGGCCGGCGCGCTTGTACGCGTCACCCTCGCGCACCGCGAGACGCCGTGCGGTGTCGGTGAATGTCTCCCACGTCCAGGTGCCCTTGGCGTCGGTGACCGCGGGCACATCCAACCCCGCCTGGCGGAAGTGCGTCGCGTTGTAGAACAGCGGATTGGGGCCGCCGCCCAGCGGCAGCGTGTACAGCTTCTGGCGCCAGCGGCTGAGAGGCATCGCTCGCGGCCAGAAGTCTGAGAGATCAAACTTGTCGCGCTTGACCAGGTCGTCGAGCGCCACCAGGCCGCCGGACTTCTGGACGAACGTGGGGATGTTCTGCGGGCCAATTTGCGTGACATCCGGTGCGTCCCCGGACGCAAACAGCACGAGCAGCTTGGCGAAGTGGGTATCGGTGCCCTGCTCGTAGACCTCCTTCGTGACGCTGATCTGGGGGAGCTTGGCCCGCGCGATCTCCACAATCTTCTCCCAATGCACGAGTTCACCTTCGTCAGACGAGAAGGTGAATCGCAGCGAGGCGGGGCCGATGGACTCCGAGGGCGCTCGTTGCTGCCCGGCGCAGCCGGCCGCGGCCAGCAGCGCCGCCCCTGCCGATGGCAGCGCCACGCCGGCTACGTCCCGCCGTGTCATACCACGTCGGCTGTTCATCCGGTACCTCCTGTACCGCTGTTGCTCAGTGTCTCTCTGTCGGGCTCGCCGTCAGGCTCGCCCAGGTTGGCCTGCCGGGCGCGCTGTCCTGCCTCGAGAACGCCGCCGCCGTCCCACGACGCCTGTTGGATACGGCCTTCCAACCCCGCAAAGTGCGCGCGCATCGTTGTGCGGGCGGCGGTGCTGTCGCCAGCCTCGATGGCTTCCACGATGCGCCGGTGGTTCTCCCACGACCGCACCGGGTCTACCGTGTTCGACAGTCCCGTTGCCTCGCGCAGCCGCTGGTAGACCTCCCAGAAGACGTCCAGTAGCCGGCGCAACAACGGGTTGTCCAGCCCCGCGTACAGCGTGCGATGGAACAGGCGGTCCTCTTCTGGGGAGGCCTGACCTGCAGCCGCGCGCTCGGCCATGCGATCCACGATGCTGCGCAGCACGCGCACCTGGTCCGGCGTGCGATGGACCGCCACGTCCTCGACCGCGCCGGCTTCGAGCTGCTTGCGAACGTAGAGCAGCTCGGTCAGGCTGTCGCGGTCAAAACGAACGCTGTACGCCAGGTTATCGACGATGGGGTCAAACGAGAACGGACGGACGAAGAGGCCAACACCGGGCCGTGTCTCGAGAATGCCCAACGATTCGAGCGCCTTGACCGCCTCACGCACCGATGGCCGGCTCATGCCCAGCTCCTGCGCCAGGCGCCCCTCGGGTGGCAGCGGATCGTGGGCGGCGAGGCGGTGCTCCAGGATGTACTCCCGGATCGCCTGCTGCGCCATCTGATAGAGGCGGCCGTTGCTGCGTTTGTCCGACCTTGGTGCTCTCGTCATGTTCGTAAAGATGCGCGTGTGCTGTGCCCGTGCTGCGGGCTGCTTCGCTGCCGCACCCAGCGAGAGCCAGCGAGAGCCGCAGCTGATTTGCCTGATAACCAGGCGCATAGGTATTATAGGTGCCTTAGCTATCAGATGACAACACAGATAGCATGGCGCCACAGCGACTCGGTGCAGGTTGAGGACCTGTGGATCAGTGGGACGGGTGCGTACCACACCTATCGCATCCCGGCACCGGTCATCACCTCGAAGGGGACGCTGCTCGCCTTCTGCGAGGGGCGTAAACCCAGCCACCACGACGTGGGAGAGATCGACCTCCTCCTGCGGCGCAGCGTCGACGGCGGCCGGACGTGGAGCGACACGCAGGTCGTGGCCACCGATCCCGGGATGACCTGTGGTAATCCTGCCCCGGTCGTCGACGGTACGATGGATACTATCTGGCTCCCGTTTTGCAGGAATCCGGCGTTCGACGCAGCACAACGCGCCAACAAGTGGCGCTATGACCGACCTGTGTGGCTCACGCGTAGCGACGACGACGGCGTGACGTGGGCGAAGCCGGTGGAGATCACCGGTCAGGTGAAGCGCCCCTCCTGGACCTGGTATTCGACCGGGCCGGTCCACGGCATACAGCTACGGAGCGGGCGCCTCCTCGTGTCGTACACGCACCGGGTGAGGCGAGAGGACAACCGCGACGCGTCACGTTACGCGCACGTCATCTACTCCGACGACCACGGTGCGACGTGGGCCGTCGGCGGGTCGGTGCCGCAGGAAGGGACCAACGAGTGCGTCGCGGTGGAAATGGTCGACGGCACCATCTTCCTGAACTGCCGCGATCAGGGCGGCCGCGGGCGCCGCTGCGTCGCCTGGAGTCGAGACGGCGGCCTGACGTTTGCCGACTACGGGTGGGACGAGGCGCTGATCGAGCCGCCCGCGCAGGCCACGGCCATCCGGCTGACCACTGCCCGCGCACATGATCGGAACCGTGTGCTGTTCTGCAATCCAGCCAGCCGGACGCGCGACAGGCTGACCGTGCGGCTCAGCTACGACGAGGGCCGCACGTGGCCGGTACAGCGGGTACTCGAAACCGGCGCCTCGGCCTATTCCGACCTCGCCGTGACCGACGATCTGTCCGTCTTCTGCCTCTTCGAGCGAGGCGTCACCTCGCCGTACGAACGCCTGACGCTCGCCCGGTTCGGTCTGAACTGGCTAGAGGACGGCGATGCTCGCCGTGCCAGACATCCTGCACCGCGTCTGCGGCCTGCGCCACACGGTATACTGTAGCGGAACACGGGACTTCCTCCATGACCACGGTGGCATCCCCTGCACAATTGCTGTCGCGCATCACCGCCGATCCAGCAATCTTTGGCGGCAAACCGATCATCCGTGGCATGCGTATCTCGGTAGAGTTGGTCTTGAGTCTGCTCGCGCAGGGCGAGACGGTAGAGTCACTGCTCGAAGACTACCCCAATCTTGAGCCAGCCGACATCCGCGCCTGCCTCGCCTACGCACACGCCGTAATCGCCCACGAATCCCTTGAGGCGGTGCAAGTGGCCGGCGAATGAGCCTGCTCAAGTTCCTCATCGATCGCTGTGCTGGTCACCGACTCGCGGTGTGGCTGCGCAGCGAAGGTGACGATGTCCTTGAGAGCCGTGAACGCGGTGCCGATCCTGGCGATCGAACGCTGCTCGAATGGGCAGTTGCGGAACAGCGGGTTCTGGTGACAATTGACACCGACTTTGGTGAGTTGCTTTTCAGCGAACACCGATCCCACTTCGGATACGCGTATCTCGTACTCCGTGAGATGAGCACTGTCACTCCTTCGCTTTGACCATTGCCTGGACCTCGGTCCTTATCTCACAAAAGGGGACTGCTCCCTGCCGGCTCACCGGGGGATCTTCGCCAGCACCAGGTCGCCGGCGCGGGCGGCGTCGGCAGCGGCGTCCTTCACCGCCTTCTTGCCGGCGAAGGCCGGCAGCAGGACGGCCACCACGTCGTTGCGCCATTGGTTCCAGCCGATAAAGGTCTGGGGATCGCGAAAGTTCGGCGCCTGATCCGGAATGATCTTCATGCTCGCCGGCGGCCCCGCCAGGTACTTCGGGCTGTTGGCCACCGACTTCAGCACCGGCATCGCGTTGGGACCGATCTCAGCCACCAGATCTTGCGCCGTCTTACTCGCCGCGCACCACACCACGAACCTCACCGCCTGCTCGAAGACGCCGCGCTTGGCCGCCGTCCCAGTGACGGTGTTCGCCTGGTCGTTGACGAAGACGTTGCGCTTGTTCACCCGCGGGCCGATTGGGTGGTACATCAGGTCCCACTCAAACTTGCCGGCGATCGTCCGGTCCTGGCCCGTACCCGGCGCCGTCGCAAACGCCACGGCGACGTTCCCGTTGTTGAACGACACGCCACTGGGCAGGCCTCCCTTTTCGTCGATCGGCGCGGCCACCTCGTGGCGGTGCATCATGTCGACGAAGAATTGCAGCCCCTCGACCGATCCCGGCTCCCCGATGAGGCTGCGCTTCAGATCGGGCGTCCACCGGTCGCCGCCGTAGCCCCAGACGAAGGGCAGCCACTGGCCCCACGCGCCCGGGCTGCCGCCAATGGCCATGCCGTAGACCTTTTCCGCCGGCTTCGACACCTTGCGCAGCAGCTCTAGCAGCTCCGGGTACGTCGTCTTCTCCGCCGGCAGCGCGGCGCCCGCGTTCTTGAACAACGTCTTGTTCATCATCATGATGATCGGGCCGAACTGGAACGGCATGCCGTACTGCTTGCCCTGGTAGATGATGGTCGATGGAACGTGGATGACGTCGTCCATCTTGACCTTGAGCGATTTCAGGACCGGGGAGATGTCCTTCATGTCGCCGGCGCGGACGAGCTGGATGTACACGTCGTTCGAGCCGAGCATCACGTCCTGCAGCGTGCCGGCGGCGGCGTTGGCCAGCGCCACGACGGTGACCTCGCCGCCCCAGTTGTCCACCTGCACCTTGATCTTCGGGTTCTCTTCGATGAACTTGGGGATCGCCGCCTTGATCCATTCCCCGCGCACGCCTCCGCTCCAGTCGGTGACGTACGTCAGCGTCACCTCCTTGGCTTCCGGCCTGGTCTCCTCGCCGGCTTGCCCCGGTAGTTGGCAGGCAGACAGCACGCCCGCCGCCGCGATGGTCGCGGCGTGCGCAAAGGCGCGTCGCCGGCTCATCTGCCGATCGCCTTGCCGAGGATCGAGTGTCTGTCCCATCATGCCTCCTAATGCCTCCTTCAGTGAGCTCGGTGAGCGCCGCCGCGATCACACCGGACGAAACGGGCCGGGCACGAGGTAGTCGTGCGGCCGGCCGGCGATGAGCCGGTCCCCATCGGTGAATCCTTCGGGACGGCCGCGCAGCTCCCGGATCAACCGGCGGTGCCAGGGCGCGACGTGCGCTGCAGCGTCCGGCTCGAACAGCAGATTGTGGAGTTCCTGCGGGTCCCGGTCGAGGTCGAAGAGCAGCTCGTCCCCAGTCTGCGAGTACCAGACGTACTTCATACGCCCGTCCGTCAGGTAGTGCATCGACTCTTCGTCAAAGTACTTCTTCGAGTGCTCGCCGTGCAGCACATCGCGCCAGCCGCCTGCCGGCACCTCGCCGCGCATCAGCGGCAGCACGCTGCGACCGGTCACCGTCTCGGGGATCGGTACCTCGGCGACGTCGAGCAGCGTCGGCATCACGTCCTGGAGCCCAACGGGCAGGTCCACCGTGGTGCCGGCGCGACAGCCCAGGCCGCGGGACGCCCTGACCAGGAACGGCACGCGCGCCGAACCCTCAAACGCCCGTGCCTTGCTGAACATGTGGTGATCGCCCAGCATCTCGCCGTGGTCGGCGGTGAAGAGGATGAACGTGTTGTCCAGCAGCTTGCTGTCCCGCAGGTACTGAAAGAGGCGGCCCAACTGGCTGTCGACGTGATTGATCAGCCCGTAGTAGGCGGCGCGGCAGTAGTGCATCGTGTCGCCGTCCAGCCGGGCGCGCCGGTTGAGCATCACCTCCGGGTCGGCACCCCGCGTGACCGTCTCGAACGTGGGCGCCCAGTCGCCGATCACCGGCTGGGGCAGGTCCTTGGCCACGTAGCGGTCGTAGAAGAACGTCGGCGGCGTGAACGGCGGATGCGGGTCAATAAAGGACAGGTTGAGAAAGAACGGCGCCTCAGGATCGCGCGTGTCCAGGAACTCGATCGCGCGGCTGACGCACCAGAAGGCGTGGGTCTGCGTCTCGGGCAGATGTGACGGCCGTCCGATCCAGCCGTTCGGCGTGACGCCGTGCGCCATCGCCCACCGGTCCTTGGGCCACTCGCCGTCCAGCCAGCGGAGGTAGTCGTTGTTCGCACCGCGTGTGCTGTCGGCGAGCTGCATATGGTCGAAACCGTAGCGCTTGCGGGGTGGCGAGAGGTGCAGCTTGCCGATCATCTCCGTCTGGTAGCCGGCACGGGAGAGTTCTCCGGCGAGCGTGTGCTGGGGATCCCACTTCTGACCGCCGATCATACCCACCATGCCGTGCACCGCCGGCGCCTGGCCAGACATGAGCGTGCGCCGGGCCGGGATGCAGGTCGGCGCCTCAGAGTATCCCCGGCGAAAGAACGCCCCGGTACCGCCCAGGAAGTCCATATTGGGCGTCTGCAGCACGGGATGCCCTGCCAGCCCCAGGCAATCGCCGCGCTGCTGGTCAGTCAGAATGAGCAGGATATTCGGTCGGTCTGGCACCTGATCTCCCTCGCTATGGCCGCGATGGCGCTCTCTACCTCAGCTATGGCGCAACGGCGTCCCCCTGGTCGGTGCGCTCGGTACGCCCGACGGCCCGGCCGATGCGCTCCTCGATGCCCGCAAAGTGCGCCAGCATCGCGGCGCGGGCGGCCGCACCGTCGCCGCGTTCGAGCACCTCGACGATCCGCCGGTGGTTCTCCCAGGTGCGCACGGGATCGATCGCCTCGACGTTGGCTTGATGGCGCAGGCGCCGGTACACCACCCAGAACACGTCGAGCAGCTTCAGGAGCAGCCCGTTGCCCAGGCCGCGGTAGAGCGTCCGGTGGAAGAACCGGTCCTCCTCCGGCATCTCCGCGGGGCGCTCGCCGAGCGCCGCCCGCTCGCCCATGCGATCGACGACGCTGCGCAACACGCGCACCTGCTCCGGCGTGACCTGCGCGGCGACGTCCTCGATGTACCCCGCCTCGAGCTTCTTCCGCACCGAGAGCAGCTCGGCCAGCGTGTGGCGGTCGAACAGCAGGCTGTATTCCAGGTTGTCGACGATCGGGTCGAACGAGAACGAGCGCACGAACAGGCCGACACCGGGGCGCGCCTCGAGGATGCCGAGCGATTCGAGCGCCTTCACCGCTTCGCGCACCGACGTGCGGCTGATGCCCAGCTCCTGCGCCAGCCGCCCTTCGGTGGGAAGCGGGTCGCCGGCGTTGAGCTGGTGCTCGAGGATGTACTGTTTGATCGCCTGCTGCGCCGCCTCGTACAGCCGGCCTTTGAGCTGACGACTGTGCTGACGACCGCGTGCGACGTCGGCGGTCACGCGAACCTCCCTGGTTGGTGCGCCCGTGTGGAAGCGTTACCCAGCGTGGAAGGGTTACAAGGACAAGAGACCGGCTGACAGAACATGGTGCAACAACTACGACTCCGCGCGCGGTTGTAGGATAGCAGCATATCCGCTATGATCGCCACGATGATCAGCGAAACGCCACTTGGCCAGGCCATCGTCCAGGCCGCCGTGCAGCGCCGCGTGGGAGCACCGGTCTACCTGCGTTACGCTGCCGAAGCGGGTCGCGCAGGTAGAGGTGACAACCTGGTCGACGAGGCAGCCGGCGCGGTCGACTTCGCGCGCCGGACGCTCGGCGAGCCGGTGGACGTCTACGCCGCCGGCGTACGTCGCGAGGACGGCGCGTGGGCGCACCTGGCGTTGACGGTCCGTTTCCGCGACGGCTCGGTCGCGCTGCTCGGGCTCGGCGCCGCGCCAGAAAGGGCCGCCGGCGCGGTTGGAGAGCCCGCGGATTCATCGCTGCTGTACCGGCGATACGCCCCGCCAAGCGTGCTCTTGCTCGGCGACCGAGGCGCGGTGGAACGCTATCCGAGTGATGGCCCTGACATCACTGTTCGTGACACGAGCGGCGCCCGCCGCGACGACTCGCCGGCCGTAAAGGCGCACGAACGCTACGCGGCGGCCATCCGCCGATCGCTCGCCGGCGGCCGGCCCGAGCCACTTGCCCCAATCAACCAAAGCGAGGCGGCAGATGGAGAGCGGTGAGCCCCGGATCTATCGTATGGCATTGCTCAGCAATGCGATGCACCAGGACACCTACGCCCGCGCCTTCGCCCGGCACCCGCAGTTGCGCATTGTCGCCGTCGTCGACGAGCCGGGGCAGGAGCCATACGTGGCCGGCCGCAACCGGTCGCTGGCGGCGCAGTACGGCGTGCCGTACGTCGAGTCGCTCGACCGGCTGTCGGAACCCGACGTCGATGTAGTCAGTATCGGGGCGCAGATCGAGCGGCGCGCCGGTTTGGCGCTCGAAGTGGCACGGCTGGGGAAGCCGCTCTGGCTTGACAAGCCGCCGGCGCCCTCCGCTCGCCAGGCTGAATCGCTCGCGGCCGCCGTGGATGCCTCGGGCGTGATGGCGCTCGTCTTCAGCCACCTGGCGGCGCCGTGGGCCGGCGCACTGCGCACTGCACTGACCGAGGGTGAGATCGGCGACCTGCTCGCGCTCCACCTCGACTTCCACTTCGCCAAGGGCGACGCGCGCGGCTTGGCTGACCGGCGCGTCCCTGCCGGCATCGGGCCGCGCGACGTCTGGACGTTCCGTGACGCCGCCGGAGGGACAACCGATCCGACCGAGTCATCGCACCACGTGATCGCCAAACGCGAGCTGGCCGAGATTGGCTGGTACCCCCTGGCGCTGGCGCAGCACCTCTGTCCGCAGCCGGTGCGGCGCGTCTATGCCACCGCCGGCGCCTACTTCTTTCCCGAGCACCGTGACCTTGGCCTGGAGGATTTCGCCACGCTCACGCTGACGCTCGCCACTGGCCAGGTGGTGACCATCTCTACGGGTCGTACCGGACGGCGCAGTCATCCTGCCGGCCGGATGGCGGTTCGCGCCGCCGGCACGCGGGGTACGCTGGCGCTCGACGGCGGCCAACCGGCCGTGCTGCTCCGCGGCGGCGCCGCGCCGGGAGCAAGCGTCGGAGCGCCGCGTTTCCACATCCCAGCGTGGGGCGACAGCACCGGCGTGCCGGCCCTGGTCGACCACTTCGTCGCCTGCCTCGCCGGCACGGCAACGCCGCTCCTGACGGCGCGTCAAGCATGCGAGCTCGTACGCATCATCGACGCAGCGTACGAGTCGGTCGCGCAGGGCCAGCCGGTCGAGCTGTAAAGGGGAGACCGCGTCCTTCCGGTCCCTAGTCCTTCAGCAGCTCCAGCGCGGTGATGTGGTCGGTTACGAGCGCGTTCACCAGCTCCTGCTCCAGCGCCACCCGCAGCGGTGCAATCCTCGCCCGGCTGGCGGCGACGATCGCCATCACCATCCGGTCGTCCCGAACGATGTCGCCCAACCCGTGCAGGCCCAGACCAATCGGCCGGGCGTTGGGTATCTCCACCAGCCGCCCCATGCAGTCGAACCACCAAAAGCTCGCGATCTCTCCCACCGCCCCCCGCTCCATGACGTAGCTAATTTCCTCCGGGCTCGCCAGTCCTTGGCGGACGACGGTCGACGTCTGGGGATCGGCCGCCGCGATCGGGGTGATCACGACGTCCGCGCGACGCGCCTGGTCGAGCACGCGCTCGACCAGCGGAATCTGCGTGAAGACCTCGTAGGCGGCCGGGGTCACGACGGCGGGGGCGGCCAGCAACAGCGACTGGCCACCGAGCACGTCCGCGATGCGCGCCGCAATCGTGTTGGCCTCAAATGGATGCGTGATCACCCCCGTGACACCGACGATGGGCACCGTGAGCAGGCGGCGCACGCCGGAGGTGGGAGTCAACTGGCCGGCGACGTAGGAAGCCACCCGTCCCCACGGCACCGCCAGGGTATCGCCATCCTTGAGCGTATCGGTCAGCCACTGCGCTGCCGCCTGGCAGCAGGCCAGCACCAGACTCTCTTTGTCGGCGCTGCTCTCCTCGTCCATCACGTCTTCCCGGCCGGGGATGACCAGCGCTTCTCTGAGCGGGTACTGCGACTTGAGCCGGCGCTCCAGCCCGCGCAGCTCCTGCACCTGGACCGGTGGCGTCACCAGGATGTGCACCATACCGCGCAGGCGCGCCTCCTTGAGGCGCCGGCCGACGAGCTGCGCCTGGAGCGCAGCTCGTCGGCCACTGCTTGGGTGGTCTTGCCCTCCACTTAGTACTTCAGCGCGATGTGGAACGTCAGCGCATCGTCCTCTGCCTTGGTCCTCATACCCACAGTTATCCACATTCGCGCCGACTTGCACAAGTGTGAGCACATCCGCGCCTTATTTATGCACGTTCACACCGACCTGCACAAGTGTGAGCACATCTGCGCCCTCTGACGCAGCATCGCTTCGACCGTGAGCCCAGTCACAAGGCATAGTGCAGAACAGGTGGGCGTACGTTGCCGTGGCTGGCCCACCATCTATCTCATCACCATCACAGGAGGGTGCAAGCAATGCGGCTCACGCTATCGATCTTCAAGGCAGACATCGGGTCACCAGGCGGGCACACCCGGCCGGCGCACGCGGTGCGCGACGAGGTAAAACGGGCGGTCGACGCGGCGGTCGAGCGCGGGCTGTTGGTCGACGCGCTCGTCACGCACACCGGCGACGACATCGCGATCACCTGCAGCCACACCCGCGGGGCGAACGCCCCGGAGGTGCACCAGTTCGCCTGGGAGGCTTTCGTCGCCGGCACCGCCGTGGCGCAGCGCCGCGGCGACTACGCCGCCGGCCAGGACCTGCTGGTCGACGCGCCCTCCGGCAACATCCGGGGCGCGGGGCCCGCCGTCGCAGAGGTCGAGTTCGACCACGACCCGGTGACGACGAACAAGGTGCGCCCGGCGGAGAGCGTGCTGTTCCTCTACGCCGACAAGTGCGGCCCCGGGGCGTACAACCTGCCTCTGTTCCTGGCGCTGGCCGACCCGATGTACTGCGGCGGGTTGCTCCTTAAGCCGGAGATGAGCCGGGGGTTCACCTTCCGGCTGATGGACATGGACTGCACCGCCGGAGATCGCCTGATCGACCTGCACGCCCCTGAGGACTACTACCGGATCGTGGCGCTCTTGCGCGACGAGACGCGCTATGCCATCGACAGCGTCTGGTCGCGGGCGTATCCCGACCAGCAGGTAGCCGCGGCCAGCACCAGTCGCCTGCACAACATTGCCGGCAAGTACGTCGGCAAGGACGACCCGGTGGCGATTGTGCGTAACCAGGGCATCTTCGCCGCACCCGAGGAGCTCCTGCTGCCGTGGGCGCTGTGCCCCTACGTCACGGGCGACGCGCGGGGCAGCCACGTCATGCCGATCACGCCGATGCCGCTCAACAGCGAGGTGCGCTTCGCCTACTGCCAGCCGATCGTCTCCGCCATCGGCTGCTCGGTCGACGCGCAGGGCCACTTCTCGTCCGAGATCACCGACTTCTTCGCCGATCCCCTGTGGGACGACGTCCGCACGGACGCGGTGCGCAAGGGGCTGGCCATGCGCCGCCAGGGGTGGTTCGGCGCGGCGATGGCGCACAACGCCGAGCTGGCCTACACCGGGCTGGTCACCATCCACCAGGAGCTCGAATCCCGCTTCTTCCTGCGCGACGGCGCCGACGGCGCGGCCGACAATGACCAAGTGCGCGCCGCTGCCGGCAACATGGTGACGGCCGACGTAGGTGCACCGGCAGGGTCCCGCGGCTGAGCGAACACCTGGGCCAGCCAAGAAGTCGTGACGACCGCATCCTCGAGCACGACCTAAACCAAGCCCAAGTCCCCAGTCCCAAGTCGAGCAACTGATGCCACGTGCTTGGGACTTGGGACTGGGAACTACGTCGCTGTTCCTGCCGTAGCGCGGGGGCGCCGGTCGCTGCGCTACGGCGCCGCCCAGTGGCCGCTGGCGGGCGACCATGCCGTGCTACGCTGAGACTTCTCCATCAGGAGGGGTGCAGGCAAAACATCCGGATGAGTCTCCGCTCACCCTGAGCTGGTCGAAAGGCGAACAGCCAGGCCCTTCGACCAGCTCAGGGTGAGCGGAGGAGGCCGCCGGAACTGCTGCCTAGGTGACTAAGGGTAGCTGCTTGAAACCGCCGATGGATGCCGATGGATGCCGATGGATGCCGATGGGCTCGAATGACCAACTGTGTGTATCGGTGTGCATCTATGGTTTCATTTAGCTCTTGAAGCAAGGGAGGGGGACGCCACAATGAACGGGCAGACGGTGCCCTACCGGGGCACGTACCGCGCGGGGGTGATCGGCCACACCGGCCAAGGCAACTACGGGCACGGGCTGGACACCTGCTTCGTCGGGCTGCCGCGCGTCACGACGGTGGCGGTGGCCGATCCCGACGACGCCGGCCGGCAGCGGACGCTGGCCCGTGCCGGCGCTGCGCGCGGCTACGCCGGCTACCACGAGATGCTGGAGCGCGAGCGCCTCGACGTCGTCGCCGTCGGGCCGAGCCACCTGCACGAGCACGAAGCGATGGTGCTGGCGGCCGTCCGGGCCGGCGTGAAGGCGATCTACTGCGAGAAGCCGCTCGCACGGTCGCTCGACGAGGCCGACCGCCTGCTGGCGGCGTGCGACGCGCGCGGCGTCAAGCTCGCGGTGGCGCACCAGAACCGCGCCTGCCCCGCGCCGTGGCGCGTACGGGAACTCATCGCCGACGGTGCCATCGGCCAGCTGCGGCTGCTGCGCGCCTGGCCCAAACAGGACGCCCGCGGCGGCGGACTCGAGCTGCTCATCCACGGCACGCACCTGTTCGACCTGATGCGCTTCTTCGCCGGCGACGCGCGCTGGTGCGACGCCCGCGTCTGCGTCGAGGGACGCGAGGCCACACCGGCAGACGTGACGCCGGGCAGCGGCGAGACCGGTCTGATCGCCGGCGACGACATCGTCGCCACCTACGGCTTCGACGGCGGCGTCACCGGCACGTTCGAGTCGATACAGAGCGGCGACGGCGGCGGCAACGCCTATCTGCGTATGGAGGCGTGCGGCACCGGCGGCATCCTCGCCTTTTGGAGCGGCCTGGGCTCCCCCCTCTACTACTATCCGCGGCCGTTCGCGCTGCCAGACCGTCCCGACGAGTGGCAGCGCGTGGCGCTCGAAGAGGTACCGGTGCCGCCCGACATGTCTCGCCAGCACCCGGGCAACCAGACACTCGTCGCCGATCTGCTCGCCGCCGTCGAAGCCGGCCGGCCGCCGCTCAGCAGCGGCCACGACGCTCGCGCCGCGTTGGAGATGATCCTCGCGGCGTATGCGTCGCACATTCAAGCCGGTCGCGTTCCCCTGCCGCTGGCCGCGCGCACGCATCCCTTGACCCGCTGGACGGCCGGTCCAGCAGAAGAGAAGGCACAAATCGACACCGTTTTCATTGCGGGGTAGACTGTCAACATTCCGGACCGCTTCGCGCTGTGCCCCTTGCTTTTGCGCCCGGTACTTGTTAAGGAAGACGCTGCCCCAAAGTGAGCAACGTCGTCCACGGGCCGAGACCGTCGGCGGCTGCAGAGGCACCACCCGCCCGATTATGCTGACTTGGGGACCGTCGACCGTCCCGGGTGACGGGACGGTCCCCAAGTCGGGAACGTCGTCTCCGGGGCACGCCCGCCGGGGGCTGAAGCCGCCCGGCTACGTGAACGAAGCCAGCTCAAGCAGGCTACCAGAGGGCGCTTGAGCGTCCTTCGCTGACTCAGCCGGGCGGCTTCAGCCCCCGGCGGCGCCGCTCTACCCTCGGTCGTTACCTACTTGGGAGTGCCGGGGGCCGTCCTTGTGGCCGCAGGTAGAACTAAGGTTCTATACTGGTACCAGACAGGCCGACCAGGCAGGAATCGTTGGAGGTTACGATGGTGCAGCTTCTTGGCCCAATGCAGCTCGGATCGAGTGATGGTGCCGGCTACCCACACTGGCAGATCGTGCAGCGCGCCGTAGACGCCGGCGTTGTGACCAAATGGGACCTGTACTACGGCAAGCGGCGCGTCGCGTGGAACCTGCGAGATCACGACGCCGCCGTCCGCTGGATGCGACGTCTGCAGGCGCAGCCCGCCACAGCACCTGAGTTCACGACGCCGCCGGGCCAAATGTAGCGCTGGTATGTGCCGGCGATAAGCGCCGGCACGCAGACGAAAGAAAGGGCTGGTGTGAGGATGTACTGGCTGTCTTTTGAAGGGCACGTCTCCTATCGGCGCGAACAACTGCTCAAGGAGGCGGAGCAGGAGCGACTGTACCGTCTGGCACGGTCACAGCGGCCAAGCAGCTCGCTGATGCCTATCCGGCGGGTCATCGGGTGGATGGGCGTACGCCTCGTCCGCTGGGGTGAAGCGCTGCAGGCGCTCGCCGCACCAGTTGAGAGCGCAACGCCGGCAGTCGCCCCAGCGCCCTACCACACCTACACGCTTTTCGACACCCGCCTCGATGCCCGCCTGTGGGGTTCGCCGGCACGGGCGCACCTCGTGGACACGGTGTCCACGAGGGTAAGCCACAATTAGCCCGGAGTATCCACGCGCCGTCCGCCAGAGCGTACCAGAGCCGCGCCTCACCCGCCGCGCAGGATCGCGTCGATCTCCTTGCGCAGTTTCTCGCCGGCCTCGCGCGCGGTGATCTGTCCGTTGAAGACCTGTCCCATCGTCGGGTTGATCACCTGCAGCGCCTCCCGCGTCTTCGTCGTGTTCGGGAAATAGCGCCCGCTCTCCAGCGAATCGAGGACGACCGGCTTGATCCCCGCGTACTGCGGCTGCGACAAGTAGGACTTCTGCGCCACCGACCGCAGGCCGGGGATGGTGTTGTTCTGCGCGATCACCGTTTGCCCTTCGACGTTCCCGAACCACCCCAGAAACGTCCACGCCGCATCCCTCTTCTTCGTCGTGGCCGAGAGGCACTGGCCATGGCCATTGGCCACGCTGAACTGGCCGGCCTTGCCGGCGGGCAGCGGCGCCGCTGCCCAACGGAAATCTTTCATCCGGCTTTCCCAGATGTTGACGACCACGTTGCGCATGTTCATGGCCGCCTTGCCGGTGGCAAAGATGGCGCCGTCACCGCTGTTGCCGCCGGCGGCGCTTTCTTCCGGGCCGGTCGGCGCTACGCGATGCTTGTTGACCAGGTCGCCCAGAAAGGCGAGCGCCTCCTGCTCCGGCGGCTCGTGGAACGTCGAGCCTTGCGGGTCTTCACTGCGGTCGAACAGCCGCCCGCCGGCCATGAACATGAACGCGCCCGGCGGTTGGTGTAGCGAGCGCCAGAAGGTCGTCCCGAAGCGCTGGATCTCACCGCCTTGCCGGATCGTCAGCTTCTGCGCCAGCTCCAGATATTGCGCCCAGGTGGTATCCTTGGCCGGCGGCTTCAGCCCGGCCTGGTCGAAGAAATCGGCGTTGTACCACGTGACCATCGTCGCCATCGACGAGGTCAGCGCCCAGAGCTTTCCTCTATAGGTGAACTGCTTGGCAAAGCTGGGCCACAGATCGCCCAGCGGCAGCTTGTCCCGCTTGGCCAGCGTGTCGATCTCGCCGAGCGCGCCGTTGACCACGTACGGCGGGTAGACGAACCATTCCAGGTAGAACACGTCGGGCGCGGTGTCGCTCGCCACCAGCGTCTGCAGCTTCGCCCGGTAGCCGGTGTCGTTGTTCGCGCCGCCGAAGCCCGGGACCGGCGTCACACTGGGGTGCTTCTCTTGGAACTTGGCGATGATCCGGCTGCTTTCCTCGCTCAGGCTGTCGCCGGTGACGAACCAGTCGATGGTGACCGGCCCCTGAGACTTCGCCGCCGGCGCCTCTCCTGGTGCAGCAGCGCCGCACGCCGCCAGCAGCGTCGCCCCCGCTCCACCAGCAGCCGCCGATAACACGGTCCGTCGCGTCTTGCCCATATACGGTTACTCTCCTTTATTCTGTGTCAGCCCCGGGAACAACACGATCCGCGGTCTACACTACTGCACGAACCGGACGCTGTCAAGATGCCCCGTCCAGTTCCCATCGCCCCATCGCCGGGGCTGTTTGACACGCCTTCGATTGCGATGTAGACTGCCAACATCCCGGTCCGCTTCGCGCTGTGCCCTTTCAATCGAAGCTAAACCAAAGCCGAGGTGGAATCCGCCGGCCGCCTCACTCTGCACTTGGTCTAGTCGCCGGTCCAGATAGCCGCCGAACCGGTGGCCGAACGTCCAAGATCCGCAGGCCCGCCGGGGCACCGACGAATCGTGGTCGGGGGAGACGTCGGAGGAGACGAAGGAAGGAAGGTAAATGGGGATGCAACCGAAGAAGCTGCTGCAGATCGGGATGGACGGGATGAACCTCCCGCTCCTCAGGAAGTTCGCCGCCGAGGGGGTGCTGCCTGCTTTTTCGGCGCTGATGGCGCGCGGGAGCACCAACCGCCTCCTACCGGCCATCCCTGCCTGGACGCCGACGAATTGGGCCACCATGGCTACGGGTGCCCCGGCCGGCACGCACCAACTCGGCGGCTGGAGCGTGCGGCGCAAGACCGACCCGTGGGAGGCACCACGTGCCGATTCGTGGTCGAGCGACGCCATGGCGGCCGAGGCCATTTGGGACGTGTTCGATTCGGCCGGCCGTCGCTCGGTCGTCAGCTTCTACCCATCCGGCTCCTGGCCGGGACGGCTGCGCCACGGTACCGTCATCGCCGCCGGCCTGCACGACTCGCCCTGCGAGCTGGCCCGCCCGGCGCAGTACCTGCTTTCCACCCAGGCGCCCGCGGGAGCGAGCGGCAGCGCCACTACGGCAGGTCCGGAGCTGCGCGAGCGGCCCACCGGCCTCGCCGAGGAGGGGCTGCCGCCCGGTTCGGCGCGCATCGGCCTCGTTCCGGCGCGCGAGGCCGGCTGGACGAATGGAGGCGAGGGCGCTCTGGCCGCGGCCATACCGGTGGCGCTTGTGCGCGGCGGCACCGAGTGGCTGCACGCGCTGGTGGACCGGCGTCCGGATAGCTCGTTTGCGCGCCTGCGACTCTATGCGCAGCCCGGGGACGAGGCGCCGCTGGCCGATCTGCCGGGCGGCCGGCCGCGTGAGCTGGGCGAGTGGAGCCCGTTCGCGCGGCGCATCTGGGGTGAGCCCGGCGCGCCGGGCGCCGCCGAAGGGACGGTTCGCTTCCGGGTCATGGACAGCCGTCCGGGCGAGGGCGCCCTCCGCTTCTGCCGCTCGCAGGTCTTCCGGGCCGATGGCTTCACCGTGCCGGCCGGCCTCAGCCCGCGGCTGCTCGAGGCCTGTGGCCCGTTCTTCGACATGTTCACCGTCGGCGCGCGCGATGACACCGGCCTGCGGATCTTCCTCGACGACATCCGCTACCAGGGGGAATGGCTCTCCAAGGCCGCCCGCTACCTCGCCGAGCACGGCGGCTGGGACCTGCACTGGTGCCACTGGCACCTCTTCGACCACATCAACCACCCCACCGTGAACGGCGCCGACCCGGATGGGCCGGACTACGACCCCCAGCGCGGCGAATGGCTGATGAACGCCCAGCGCCAAACGTACGTCGTGGGCGACGCCGTGCTCAAGCAGTTCCTCGAGCTGGCGGACGACGAGACACTGGTCTGCGTCGTCTCCGACCACGCCCTCTCGCCCACCCACCGCTGCGGCGACGTGCTCGGCCGGCTGGCCGAGTGCGGGCTGGTGGTCTTCAAGGACGAGGCGCGGCGCGAGATCGACTTCGCCCTATCGCACGTCTACATGCAGAACGATCGCGGCGCCGAGATCTTCGTCAACCTCCAAGGGCGCGAGCCGATGGGCATCGTCCCGGCCGGCGACTACGAGCGCGTCCAGGCGCAGGTCGTCGACGCGCTGCTCGATTGGCGAGATTCGGAGAACGGCCGGCGGGTGGTGGCGCTCGCGCTGCCGCTCCAAGACGGCCAGTTGATCGGCTACTGGGGCGACGTCTGCGGCGACGTCGTCTTCGTCATGAGCCGCGGCTACGGCTGGGGCACGCCGCTCGGCGGCGGCACCGCCGGGCGCGGGCGCGGCGCCTTCCACAGCTCGCAGATCCCCACGGCCGAAACCAGGCACTTCACCAATATGGCCTGCTGGATCCTGGCCGGGCCGGGAGTCAAGGCCGGCTACGAGCGCGACTGGCAGCGCCACGGCCTCATGCGCCAGACCGACGTGGCCCCCACCCTGTGCCACCTGCTGGGCCTGCGCCCGCCGGCCCAGAGCATCGGCGCCGTATGCCACGACCTGTTTGCGGACTGACGGAGGACGAAAGACGAAAGACGAAAGGCGAAGGACGAAGGGAGGGCTACCGATGTGACTACCGGATCGACAAGGGCAGGTTCCGTAAGAGAGCGTATTAGAGCAGTCGGCCAGGGCAGGAGGGACGCAGATGCTAGGCCTCACACGTGGACGGCGTGAACGGCGACGTCCATATCTGATCGGAATGGGAGCCGCGCTAGGCGGTGTGCTCGCGGCGGCCTGCGGCGGTGGGGGAACCGGTCAGACTAACCAAGCCAGCTCCTCGGGACCGAGCACGTCCGTCGCGCCGCGCCGCACCGGCGTGGCACTCACTATCGTCACCGGCATCCCTACCTCGGCGCTCAACGATTTCAACCGGGTGCTGACGGACTTCGCCACCCGCAACCCGGGCTGGACCGCCGAGTACGCCGAGGGCAACGTGGCCAAAGTCTTGACCATGATCGCCGCCGGTACCGCGCCGGATATCACCTCCGTCGCCGCGGCTGATCTGGCCGCGATGGCGTCACGCAACCAGTTGCTGCGCCTGGACCCGCTGATCCAGCGCGACCGCTACGACCTGCGCGATTACTTCGAGCGCGCCATCAAACAATGGCAGTGGGAAGCGAAGCAGACCGGTCTACCCCGC
Organism: Chloroflexota bacterium; assembly: GCA_016199265.1. Classification (GTDB taxonomy): domain Bacteria; phylum Chloroflexota; class UBA11872; order UBA12225; family UBA12225; genus JACQGX01. The sequence continues at coordinate 27,529 of JACQGX010000231.1, forward strand.
GGCTACGCCAACCAGGTGCTGTACTACAACGTCGACCTCTTCCAGCAGGCCGGACGCAAGCTGCCGCCGGATACCTGGACCAGTACGGCCTGGTCCTGGGACGAGTTCCTCGCCGACGCCCGTGCCTTGACCAAGACGGCCGACGACGGGCAGAGTGGCACGTTCGGCTACGGCTTGTGGCCGGGGCTGCGCACCAGCTACGGTCTGTTCATCTGGAACGCCGGCGGCGACATCCTCTCGCCCGACGGTAAGACCTGCGTCATCGACCAACCCACGGCGGTCGATGGCCTGCAGTTCATGGC
>JACQGX010000232.1 GCA_016199265.1 Chloroflexota bacterium
GTAGGGGCGTATCGCCATACGCCCAGGGGCGGCGGCCGGGCGTATGGCGATACGCCCCTACAGACCGTGGTGGGTCCCCGGAACAATTGCTTGCCCCCCGCTCACCCTGAGCTTGTCGAAGGATGAGCGGGGGCAGAGGCACTAAATGGCCAGCGGGCCGGTCTACCAGTTGGTGAACGAGCCGTCGTCGCGGTGGAGCAGCGGCCGGCTGGGGCCGCCGGGTTGGTAGGGCAATCGCCGGGCGGCCTCGCGGTCAAATTCGATGCCCAGACCCGGCCCGGTGGGCGGGAGCAGGTAGCCGTCCTCCCAGGTCATCTGGACGGGCACGACGTTCGTCGTGGCGCGGCCGGGGCGCTGCGGCTGCTCCATGACTCCCACGTTGCTCGTGGCCAGGTTGAGGTGCAGGCAGGCGGCGCTCGAGACCGGGCCCAGCGGGTTGTGCGTCGCCAGCTTGATGTAGTGCGTCTCCGCCCAGCCGGCAACTTTCTTCGCCTCGGAAATACCGCCGCAAATGCAGAGGTCGACGCGCGCGTAGTCGATGAGGTCCTCGTCGATGAGCTGGCGGAATTCCCACTTGCTGGCGAACTGCTCGCCGGCCGCGAGGGGCACGCTCACGTGCGGGCGCAGGAGGCGGAAACTGTTCGGGCTCTCGCTCCGTATGGGATCTTCCATGAAGAATGGCCGGTACGGCTCGACGGCGCGACATAACTGGATGGCATCGGCGGGATCGAGGCGGGTGTGGATGTCGAAGCAGATCTCGACGCTGTCTCCAAGCGCCGCCCGCACCGCCTCGAACATCTTGACCGACTCGCGAACTGCCTCGGCCGGCTCAAACCGCCCTCCCTCGCCGATGTTGGGGCTGAAGCGCACGAACTTCCAGCCCTCCTCCCGCGCGGCGAGGCAGCGCTCGACCAGCTCTTCCGGGGTCCGGCCGCCGAGGTGGGGGTAGCATACCTGCCTGTCGCGCACGCGGCCGCCGAGAAGCTGGTAGACGGGCACGCCGAGCGCCTTGCCCATGATGTCCCACAGCGCGATGTCGATCGCCGCGAGCGCGCTGCCGGCGATGCGATCGTGGGGAAAGAAGAACCCGCGCGAGAGACGCTGCCAGTGGTGCTCGATCCGGAACGGGTCCTCGCCGACCAACAGCTCGGCGTAGTCCTGCACCACACCGGCGATCGCCCTGGCGCGGCGCGTAAGCCCCGCCTCGCCCACACCAAAGATCCCTTCGTCGGTGTCGACGACGACAAAGATGCAGTTGCGACCGTCCTGGACCGGCAGGCATTCGACGTTTGTGATTTTCATGAATTGTCCTCAGCTCAAAGTCCACAGTCCACAGTCCACAGTCCACAGTCCACAGTCCAAAGAGACGATTCGGCGTCGACGGTCTGACTTTGGACCTTGGACTACCGACTTTGGACTATCATGCGTAGCCATACTCCTTCTGCACGTCCACCTCCTTGCCCTCAACCGTGACGACCATGCGGCCGTCGGTGGCGTACCGGATGCTGACGCGCGGCTGAAGCGACGTGGTCGAAAACGCATCGAGTAGCGCCTGGGTGATCTGGACGAGCGGGCCCATGAACTCGCCGAAGTGCTCGGCGATCACCGTATCCGGCGCGTACTTCTTCCAGGTCTTGCCCTCGGAGACGGTCGAGCCGGAGAGCCCCCCGGTCGCGACCGGATCGAGGGAGATACGCACGCCGTAGTTGTACCGCTTGAGGTCGGCCCGTTCGAGCATATAGGCACAGGCCATCGCCTGCTGGGCGTAGTTGCGGGGCGCGCCGCCGCCGAGCGTGACGATGCCGGCGCGCCCCCCCGCGTCCTCAATCGCCGCGTTGAGCGCCACCATATCGAGCGCCTCTTTGATAGGGTCGAGGACGATCCGGCGCCCGCTCCGCTTGCGGTAGTGCGCCAGGTCGCTCGTGATGTCCGCGTCGGCCGGACTAGGACAAAAGATCGGCACGCCGAGCCGCGCTGCGGTGGTGAGCATGCCATCGGCGCCCTTGTGCCGGCTCTGATTTAGCCAGAGACCGAGACGGTAGAAGAACTCGCTCGGCGTGTAGGTGCGCCGGTCGGAAAGCGTCTCGCAAAACTCCGCGATCACGTCGTCGTTCGTGTTGAGCGCCTGCTCGTCACCATAGACGTTCCAGTAGCGGTTGACGTCGAGGCGCATAAGCTCGTCGTCGTCGACCTCGGTGGAACTGTGGTAGTGGCGGCGCCCGCGCACCTCGGTCAGGTCGTGCGTGAGCTGCGCCGGGGTCGTGACGAGCACGTCGACGAAGTGGCGCTCCATTAGCGTGCCGATCGTCCGGCCGAGGCCGAAGGGGACGTAGGCGCCGGCGATCGTCAACCAGACCACCTGCGATGGCCGTTGGAGCATCTCTTCCCAGGCAAGATAGACGCTCGCCAGCGTCCGGACCGGTCCGCCGCCATGCCACATGGCCTGAAACACCTCACGACCGGACATCCCAGGTCGTGGCTCGATCCGTTCGACCGGCGACTCGAAGTACGGCGCACGCTCACGCCGGTATGACTCGTCGCGCACATCGCCGGCCAGCCGGTCGGGCGCGCTCTGCTGATGGTTCTGCTGCTCGTACTGCTTCACGGCTCTCCAAGCCAGTCTCTACGCAGACTGGGCGTACTCGTACAGAGGGACGGTGCTGACCGGATGGGGCATGGTCCGAAGCAACGCCTCAATTCGGCGCACGGTCTCGGGCGCGAGCAGAATGTCCCCACACACGTCGCAGACCTGCGCGGGCACGTGATCGATAACGACAATCTGGCCGCGGTATCGGACAGTGTGAGTGATGAGTTGCTCCTCGTAAGTGCCGGAACAGTCCTCAACTGTGCATTTCATTGGCTCGGTCGTCTCTGCGTTGGCGTGATCCACTTCGGTGGTTGAGGTTCGTACGCAGTAATGATGATAAGCATCGGCCGCGCCGTCGTACACACAACGTGAATGGGCCTTCCTGTTGACGTGGTTCCTCCTATCAGACAGCACGCGCCACGGCGGTGCTCAGGGTAGTTCTCCAACACATCGCCGTGGCTATCACCGAAAACACATCATCCAGACTGATCTCTTCCTCCACTATCTCCTGGTGGGCATGTGCCGTAACGCGCACCTTCTCGTGAGCGGCCAGATCTCGTACGTAGACGAGCACAGCCTGTCGCTCATCGGCGTTCATCGGCGGCTTCGCCCCGTCTCTTCAACCTGCTCCACCCACGCCTTCACCACAGCATCGCTCGGCATACGCCAGTCGCCGCGGGGGGAGAGGGCGACCTCGCCGACCTTTGGCGCGTCGGCGGTGCAGTCGCGCTTCCACTGGCTGAAGAAGAACCGCTGGAAGAAGACGACCAGCCACTTGCGGATCTCTTCTGGTGTGTACTCGCCCTCGAACGCCTGCTCGGCGAGGAACCGAATGCGCTCGGGCCGCGTGCCGTGGCGCACGAACCAGTACAAGAAGAAATCGTGCAGCTCGTAAGGACCAATCGTGCTTTCGGTCAACTGCGCGATCTGGCCCTCGGCGCCGGGCGGCAGGAGCTCGGGGGAGATCGGCGCCTCGAGAATGTCGAAGAGCACCGCGCGCAGCTCGTGGCCGCCCTGCGCCGACCACGTCTGTACGCGTTCGTTGGCCACCCAGCGGATGACGAACTGGACGAGCGTCTTGGGGATACCGGCGTTCATGTCGTACAACGCGATCTGGTCGCCGGCATAGGTCGACCAGCCGAGCGCTTTTTCCGAGAGATCGCCCGTGCCGATCTCGACGGCGCGGTAGCGGTTGGCCTTGGTCATGACGCGCAGCTTGCGCACGCGCGCCTGGACGTTTTCGAGCTCGACGTCACCCAATTCGGGGCGCGCCGAAAGGAAGCGCACGAACGTGTCGAGGCTGTGCTCGCGGCCCTCGTCCTCGAGCCATGCGGCGTACCGCTCGGTTGCGCTATGGCGTTGCTCGCGCAAGATGAGAAAGCACTCCTCGCGGATGTCTTCCTCCTCAAGGCTGGCGCGCAGCGCGGTGGCCAGGGCCTTCGCCGCGTCGCGCGTCTGCTTGGAGGTACCGAAGCCGGGCATCGAGACGCAGAGCAGGTTGTGGCGGGGAAGGCCGAGTTGGTCGAGCGCGTTGGCGCACGCGAGCGCCGCGAGCGTCGAGTCGCGCCCGCCCGAAATCGCCAGCACGAGTCGCTCGTTGCCGAAGTGCTGCATCCGGGTGAGCAGGGCATTGGTCTGGATCTCGAACACCTCCCAGCAGCGTGTCGCCAGCGTCGCCGGATCTTTCGGGACAAACGGATGCCGGTCGAGCGGCCGTCGTAGCGGACGAAAGCTCGCCGGTTGGTGGGCGGTGAACGACACGTGACGGAAAGCGCGCCGGTAATCCTCAGCACAGTCGCCGAACGTGCCCGTGCTGAGACGGGCGTGAAGCAGTTGCTCGAGGTCGATATCGGCCGTAATGAGCTGCGGCTCGCGCGAGAAGCGCTTCGACTCGGCGAGGCAGTTGCCGCGCTCGTAGACCAGCGCGTGGGCGTCGAAAGCGAGATCGGACGACGATTCGCCGGGACCGGCCGCGGTATACACGTACGCCGACTTGGCCGGTTGTGACGCCTTCCAGCAAAGTTGGTGGCGCGTTTCGGCCTTGCCGAGCAGGAAATTGCTGCTGGAGAGGTTGCCGCACACGGTGGCACCGGCGGAAGCCTGGAACGCGTTGGGCGAGAGGTGGACCCAGCCGTCCTCGCAGACTTCGACGCCGATGATGAGGCCGGGGACGTTCTCGGCGCTAAAGAGCACGTCTAGACCGAACGGCACCTGTTGTCCGAGTACGTCGATCGTCTGACCGGGCGGCACGTGGCGTCCCTCACGGAACTGGCGGCGCTCGTAGAATTCACCGTACGTCGGCAAGTACGCCTTGGGCACGACGCCGAGGACGCGCCCACCTTGGATGCCGGCGGCGACGTTGTAGACGCCGGGATGCACAAAGAGCGGCAGGCCGACAAACGCGAGCGGGCGCAGATCGCGGCGTTCGCCCTCGCGAAGCAGCCACCGCAGCGACTGCAAGCAGGCGGCGAGGAGATGCTGGTCCATCAACAGGTCGCCGGCGGTGTACGAGGAGAGGCCGAGCTCCGGGAAGTAAACGACCGCCGCGCCTTCGTCGTGGGCGCGCTGCCAGAGCGCGAGCGTCTGCTCACGATTGAAGGTGAAATCGGTGACGCGCACCGGCGGCACCGCGGCCGCGATGCGCACAAA
>JACQGX010000233.1 GCA_016199265.1 Chloroflexota bacterium
CCGCTGCACCGGCGGTTCATCAGTTGGGCGTACCACCACAGCATGCGCCTGGTGTTCGGCTTCCGCGTCCACGACGTCGACTGCGACTTCCGCCTGCTCCAGCGTCACGTCTTCGACCACGTCGTGCTCACCCAGAACACGGGCGCGATCGCCCTCGAGCTGATGACCAAGGTGCAGATGGCGGGCCTGCGGACGGTCGAGGTACCGGTCCACCACTTCCACCGCGCCTACGGCGTCTCGCAGTTCTTCCGTCCGCGCCATCTCTTCGACGTGCTCGTCAGCCTCGCCAAGCTGTGGTGGTGGCTCCGCGTCCAGCGCGGCCAGGGCACGCCCTCGCCCCTGCCCGAGCCACTGCCGGTGGGTGCGGCGCGCCCGGCAATAGAGTGAGAGCAGAATGTCGGTTACGCGTCGCGGGTTTGAGGGGAAGCGCTGCCTGATCACTGGGGGGCTGGGGTTTATCGGCAGCAATCTGGCGCACCGGCTGGTCGAGCTGGGGGCGCGGGTATTGATCGTCGACTCGCTTATCCCGGCGTATGGCGGGAACCTGTTCAACATCGCGGGCATTCAAGACGACGTGCACGTGAATATCGCGGACGTACGCGATCCACACGCGATGCAATATCTCGTCAGGGGGCAGGACTACATCTTCAACCTGGCGGGACAGATCGGACACCTGGAAAGCATGGAGGATCCGCAGACCGATCTGCGGATTAACACCGAGGGCCCACTGTCGGTGCTGGAGGCGTGCAAGCGGAGCAACCGTGACGCGAAATTGCTGTACGCAAGCACGCGGCAGGTGTACGGCCGGCCGCGCTATCTGCCGGTCGACGAAGCGCATCCGCTGCAGCCCGATGACTGCAATGCGGTGTCGAACATCGCGGCGGAGCACTATCACCGCGTGTACTTCCACGCGTACGGCATCCGGACGGTCTGTCTCCGGCTGACGAACACGTACGGCCCGCGGCAGATGATGAAAGACACGAAAGGCCGTTACGCATTTATCTACTACTGGATACGGCGGATCATCGATGGGCAGCCGCTGACGATCATGGGCGGACAGCAGGTGCGTGACTACACGTACGTCGACGACTGTGTGGAGGCGCTGCTGATGGCGGCGGGGGAGCGGCAGGCCGACGGCGAGATCTACAACCTCGGCGGAGAGGCGATGAGTCATCCGACGCTGGCCGACCTGCTCATCGACGTGGCGAGCGGCGGCCGGACGGAATTGATCGAGCTGCCGCCGGAGCGGCGGGCAATTGATCCGGGCAAGGTGTACTTGAGCTACGAGAAGATCCGGCGCGAGTTGGGGTGGGAACCCCAGATCTCGCTGCGGAGGGGGTTGGAACGGACGATTGAGTTCTACCGCAAGTACCGCGATCACTACTGGAACGAGGCCGACGTGGCAGAGCAGCAGATTGGGGGGCTGCAGTTGGGTAGCGGGCTAGCGGGCGAAGCGTGAAGAGTAATGTCTGACGGCGAGGCGCAGCACATGCCGATACCGGTCTTCTTGACGAGGCCGCAGTATTTGGCGCTCAAGGACGAGATCGACGGCGCGATCCGGGAGGTGTTGGAGGCGAGCAACTTCATCCTGGGCAAGCAGTTGGAGTCGTTCGAGCGTGAATTTGGCGCGTACCTGGGAGCGGGGCACGCCATCGGCGTTGGCTCGGGGACAGAGGCGATCCATCTGGCGCTGCGCGCGCTCGGCGTTGGCCCGGGTGACGAGGTGTTGACCGTCTCGCACACCGCGGTGGCGACGACGGTGGCGATCTCGTCGACCGGCGCGACACCGGTTTTCGTCGACGTCGATCCGGCGACGTATACGATGGACCCGGCGCAGCTCGGCGCCAGGCTCACGCCGCGCACGCGCGCGATCGTGCCCGTGCACCTCTACGGGCACCCGGCCAACATGGGGCCGATTCTCGACTTTGCCCGCCGGCACGACCTGTTCGTCGTCGAAGACGTGGCGCAAGCGCACGGCGCAGCGTACGACCGGCAGAAGTGCGGCACGATGGGGCACGCGGCCGCGTTCAGCTTCTATCCCACGAAGAACCTCGGCGCGTACGGCGATGGCGGTGCCGTCGTGACGAACGATCGCGGTGTGGCCGAGCAACTCGTGATGCTACGCAACTACGGGTGGGACCCGGATCCGGCGCGGCGCTACTACAGCAAGATCAAAGGCGTCAACTCGCGCCTGGACGAGATGCAGGCCGCCATTCTGCGCGTCAAGCTCCGCTATCTAGAGGACGGGAACGAGCGGCGCCGCGCGCTCGCGGAAGTGTACGGCGAACATTTGGCCGGTCTCGAGGAAGTGACGCTGCCGGTCGAGCAACCGTGGGGGCACCACGTCTACCACCTCTACGTGATCCGGGCGCAGGATCGCGATCGCCTGCAAGCCTTTCTGCGGGGGCGCAACATCGGCGCGCAGATCCACTATCCGGAGCCGGTACACCGCCAAGAAGCCTACCTGGACCTGGGCTATGAGCCCGGCTCGCTGCCGGAGACCGAGCGCGCGTGCCGCGAGATCTTGACGCTGCCGATGTACCCGGAGCTGCCGCCGGAAGACGCACGGACGGTGGCGCGCGCGATTCGGGAGTTCTATCGTGGTTGACGAAGGACGAAGAGCCTGCCCTGAGCCTGTCGAAGGGACGAAGGACGAGCGGCGGCCGGCCGGACAACCGGAGTACCGTTGGTCCGCCGCGGTTTGTTCTTCGTCGTTCGTCGTTCGTCCTTCGTCCCGGAGGCAACGATGAACGTCTCCGAGTACGAGGCCATGTACCGGGTCGAAGACACCCTGTGGTGGTACGTCGGCATGCGGCGCATCGCCGTGAGCGTGCTCGACGGCACGCTGCGACCCAACCTGACAATCCTCGACGCCGGCTGCGGCACGGGCGGCAACCTGGCGTGGCTTTCGAGTTTCGGCCAGGCGTACGGCGTCGACCTCTCGCCGCACGCGTTGCGCTTTTGCGCCGAGCGGCGCCTGACGACGGCGTCGCGGGCGTCGATCCTCGAGCTGCCGTTCGCCGACAGCACGTTCGATCTGGTGACGAGCTTCGACGTGATCTACCACCTGGGCGTGCGCGACGACGTCGCGGCACTGGCCGAGATGCGTCGCGTTCTAAAGCCGGGAGGCGTCGCGCTGATTCGTGTCCCGGCGCTCGAACAGCTCCGCAGCACGCACGACGCTGCCGTGCACACACGCCAGCGCTACACGCTCGAAGAGCTGTGCCGGAAACTGGACCGCACCGGACTGGAGGTAGTGCGGGCGTCGTACGCCAACAGTCTGCTCTTTCCACTCGCGGTCGTGGCCCGCATCGCCACACGCCTCGCCGCCCGGTTGCGGGGCGGCGACCACGCCGGCGAGCTCGAAACGCATCGCTCCGACGTGCGTCCGGCGCCACCGGCGGTCAACGCGCTGTTCGGCGCGGCCATGCGCCTCGAAGCGGCGGCGCTGGCGCGCGTCGACCTGCCGATTGGGTTGTCTGTGCTCGCGGTTGCTCGGAAGCCAGCTTCTGTCGAACCCTGGGTCGCACCTCCGCTGATGCGCGAGCCTGGTCTCAAGGTGGCCTTGCGAGCGAGGGCCGAGGCCGGTCGGTGAGCGCGCGCGTTGGGGAAAACGCTCGATGAGCACAGTCCCCAGCGGGCGGTTTGCCGTCCCGGAGCTGCCGGCCACCCTGCCTCGCGTCCGCGTCGAGGCGGCCGCTCAGGGGTTGCTTTCCCTTGGCCGGGCGCTGATCGCCTCACCGCTGCTGCGAGACGCGGCCGCGGCCGCGGTGCTCGCCACCGCGACGGCCGCGTTCTTCTGGCCCACGCTGGCGCACGGCTTGATCCCCTACGAAAACGACACGCGCATCTTCTACTACCCGCTGTTCGTACGCCTGGGAGAGGCGATCAAGGCGGGATTGCTGCCGCTCTGGTCCCCCGATCTCTTTGCCGGTTACCCCATCTTTGCCGACGGCGAGGCCGGCTCCCTCTACCCGATCCACCTGCTCGCACTGCTGCTCCTGCCGGTGGAGACGGCGTTTGCGTGGCAGGGGCCGATCCGCTTCGGCCAAGCCGCGCTGTTCACGTACCTGTTTTGCCGCACGCTCGGTGTGGGGCGCGTCGCGGCGACGATCGGTGCCCTGGCATTCGCCTTTAGCGGCTTCGCCGCCGCGCAGCTCCATCACACCAATATCAGCACGGCGGCGGTGTGGCTGCCGCTAGCGCTGGCATTCGCCGAGCTTGCGCTGCGTACCGCCGGCCGCACTCGCTACGCCTTCGCGGTGCTGGCCGGCGTGGCGTTCGGGCTGCAGGGGCTCATCGTCCACGTGCAGATCGTGCTGATGTCGGCGGTGACGTTTGCCGCCTACTGTACGTATCGCGTGATCGCCGGCCCGGTGGCGTCGCATCGCATGGGCCCCTACGCGAGGCTTTTCCGCGGGATGCAGCGCTACCGTTGGTGGGGCGCCGCTGGGCTGAGCGCCGTCGCCGCCGTGGCGGGGCGTCTTACGCTGGCGGTGGTCTTGATCGGCGTCGCCGGCGGCATCGGCGGGGCACTCGCGGCGGTGCAGCTCCTGCCGCTGGTCGAGCTCGGTACGTTCTCGTTCCGCGGCGGTGGCGTCGATTACTCCTTTGCCACCCAGTACTCGCTGCCGCCGCTGCAACTGATCTCGCTCATCTTCCCGTCGTTCTTTGTCGTCGAAGGTGACTACTGGGGCGTGTGGTCGAAGTGGGAGGTCTTCGCCTACGCGGGGATTGCACCGCCGGTGCTGGCGATCGCCGGCACCGTGCTGGCCCGCCACCGGCAGGCGCCGTTCTTTTTCGTGCTTGGCGCCGGCTCGCTGCTGCTCGCGCTCGGCGAGCATTCGCCGTTTGGCCTGCACCGAGCGCTGACCGACCTGCCGGGGTTTTCGGTGTTGCGCGCCCCCGGCCGGTTCATGTTCTTGTTCACATTCGCGGTCGCGATCCTGGCAGCGTTCGGCGCCGACGCGCTGCGGCGGGAGTTCGCCCCGCGCGCGCCACGCCGCCGGGAGGGCACGAGCGCGACCGACCTGACACAGGCGGAAGGCATTCAGGAGCACTCGTTCGGCGCCATCGGGCGCGGCGTGTTGCTGAGCGTGCTCCTGATCGTGCTGCAGCTCGCGGTGATGGCGGCGCCGCTGGCGATCGCTCTGGCCGGTGCGGCGGTCGAGGCACACAAGGACACGGCGATGACGTGGCTGCAAACGTCGTTCATGCGACTGCGCGGCTTCGACACGCGCTGGTCGGCCGAACACCTCTACCGCCTGCTCATCGCGGCGCTCGATCCGGCGGCACCGGCGACGCTGCGCCAGCTCGTGCTGCTCCTCGGCACCGCCGCCGCCATCACGTGCTGGGACCGGCTGCGCCGCGCCGGTGCCCTCTGGCAGACGGCGCTCGTCGCGCTGGTGGCGATCGACGTGATCGGGGCCGGCCGGGATTTCCATCCCAAGATGGCGCAGGCCGCGCTGGCCGAGCCGAGCGGAGTCGCCACATACCTCACGTCTCAGCCCGGGCTCTACCGCGTATTCACGCAGAAGGGGACGCGCGACGAGCCGAACCGGCTCTTGAGCTATGGCATTGCCGAAGCCAACGGCTATAGCTCGCTCGAACCGGTGCGCCACATGCAGTACATGTCGATGGCCGAACATGCGGCCAACCGGCTGCTCGACTTGCTCAACGTCCGGTACTACGCCGTGAGAAATCGGTACCAAGGCCAGCCATCGTTCAGCCTGACGGCATTCAACCCCACCCGGCCGCTGTTGAGCAGCACGGGCCGCAATCCTGCCGCAAACAACGCGTTCGCGCTCGGCGACGTGCCGGCCGACACGATTCGCATCGTCTCGACGCTGCGCTGGGCGACACAGTTGGCCCAAGGAACGCAGTTCGCCCTGGTCACAGTGACCGACGCCGGCGGCGTGCAGCGCACGTTCCGGTTGCTCGCGGGCGTCCACAGCGCCGAGTGGGCGTGGGAGCGGCCGGACCTGCAGGGGAAGATCGCCCACCAAATGGCACCGGTGGCGTATACCTGGCAACAGCGCGACGGCAGTGCGGCGGCGTTTCCCGGACACTTCTACTTCGCCGAGCTGCCACTCGACGCGCCGGCCAAGCTCCGCCGCGTCGAGATGCAGTTTGTCCACCCGACGGCGCAGGTCGACGTGTACGGCATCGCGGCGATCGACACCACGAGTAACAACGCCGAGCAGCTCGACCGCAGCGTGCTCGCCAAGTTCCGCCGCGTGTACGCCGACTCGGAGATCATCCTCTACGAGAACCAGGAGTACCTGCCGCGCGCGTTTCTCGTGCCTTCGGCGGTCATCGACCGTACCAGCGACGGCATTCTCTCGCGCATGGCGTACATGGACTTTAGCCCCGAGCGGTTTGTCATACTTGAAGAGCAGTTCGACGTCTCGAAGCTGGCGCCGCCGGCCCCCGCCGGTGCGCCGGTGACGCCGATCCGCTTCAACCGGCCGCAGGGCACCGAATCGACGTCGAGCGCCGGGAAAGTGCAGTTGCTGCGCTTCGATTCCGATCACCTGCGCGTCGACGTCGAGGCGCGCCAAAACGCGATGCTCTTCCTGGCTGACCAGATGTATCCCGGCTGGAAAGCGTTCATTGACGGCAAAGAGACGAAGATCTACCGCGCGAACTACCTCTTCCGCTCGGTGTATGTGCCCGCTGGACGCCACACCGTCGATTTCGTCTACCGTTCCCGCTCGTTTCAGCTCGGTCTGCTGGTCACCATGGTGGCGGCGCTGGCCGCTATCGGCGCGCTGGCGTGGCTGAGCTGGCCGCGCCGCGGGCGCGGTGCTACCATGGACCTCGGCGGCAGTGCGCCCCCGGCTTTCACATCGTCAGCCGAAGCATCCAATGTGCCGGCTGAAGCGGAAGCAACGGCGGCGGCGACCGCCGGTGAGGTCACTGCGTTGCCGAAAGGAGTCGATGTCGATGGGAGACAAGAATCCGAAGAATACGACAAAGAAGTCGAACCAGAAGAAGGCGGCCGGGGCGAAGAAGAAGTAAGCATCGGCGCAGCGCCCGCCGTTCTGGACGGTGAGGCGGCGACGGAGCGGACACCGGATACCTCCGGCTGAGCCCCACTCCTCGCCGCCTCAATTTGCGCCATCTGATCCATCTCGTAGGACACCGCCATCGACCCACTTACCATTGCCAGCATCATCGCCGGATTCGTCGTGGCGATCTCGGTTCACGAATTCTGCCACGCGCTCGCGGCCTGGAGCCTCGGCGATCGCACCGCCCAAGCGGCCGGCCGTCTGACGCTCAATCCGCTCAAGCACCTCGACCCAATGGGCACACTGCTCCTGTTGATCACCATTTTCGCGCGGGCGCCGGGAATCGGGTGGGGCAAGCCCGTACCGGTCGACCCCTACTCGCTGCGGTTCGGCCGCCTGGGCATGGCGATCGTTTCGGCCGCCGGCCCGCTTTCGAACATCGCCATCGCGCTGGCAGCCGCGCTCGCCATTCGCTCGCTGCTCTCGGCCGACATCGGGCTGCCGGACTGGGGCGTCGATTTTCTGCAGATATTGATCATCCTCAACGTCGGCTTGGCGGTGTTCAACCTGCTGCCGCTCGCGCCGCTCGACGGCTTCGGCGTGCTCGTGGGGGTACTGCCATGGTCGGTCGCGCGGCCTATCGCCCGTTTAGCCCAATATGGCCCGGGGATCCTCCTCCTCCTGGTGTTTTCCGGGAGCTTCATCGGCGTTAATCTGCTCTCGATCGTGCTCGAGCCGCCCCGGCGCGCGCTCTTTGCACTCGTCTTGCGCGCCGCCGGCGCAAGCTGAGCCTGGATGCCTGGAGGACGAACCGCCTACGTCACGCTGCCCGCTGATCCCATTCATATTCCGGGATTCGAAGGGCCGCTGGAAGCGCTGCTCCATCTCCTGGACGCTGGCGAGCTCGAAATCACCGCCGTCTCACTCGTAGCGGTCACCGATCAGTTCCTTGCGCTGCTCTCGCTCTTGCCGCGTGATACGGCCAAGCTGGACTTTCTGGCGGAATTTCTGGTCGTCGCGGCGCAGTTGCTGCTCTTGAAGTCACGCGCGCTTCTGCCGCGGGAGGCCGAACGGACGGACAAGGCCGACGAGCTCGACGAAGAGACGCTCGCGCGGCGCTTGCTGGAGTACCGGCAGTTCCGCGAGGCAGCGGCGAAGCTGCGCGAGCGGCACGAGCGCGGCGAGCGTGCCTTTGCGCGCCAGGCGCCGGCACCGCTCCCGCCAACAGGCCCAGCACCCCGCCTCGAGTCGGCGAGTCCGGCGCTGCTGGCCCGCGCCCTGCAGCGCCTGCTCGCCTCCCGCGCGCCGGCGAGCGAACAGCCGGAGGTACCTCGTGTCACATTGGCGCAGCGGCTCGGCCGCGTGCGCGCCGCGGTGCGCGCGCACTGTCGCGTGAGCTTCACCTGGCTGGCCGAAGACTGCCCCACCCGCACCGATCTCATCATCACCTTCCTGGCGGTGCTCGAGCTGTTCCGCGCCCACGAGGTCGTCCTCGAGCAAGAAGAGCTGTTCGGCGAGATCTGGGTGGCGGCGCTGGGGGAAGCGTGACGAGCGCAGGGTGAACGGCGCAGAGCGCGGTGTGATGGCGTTATGGGTGAGACGCAAGGGAGAAACGTGTGGGCCGAAAGCGATGCCGGCGGTGTGCCGGTGTGGGCGGCGGTAGAGGCAGTGCTGTTTGTCGCCGAGCGGCCGGTGACGGTCAACGAACTGGCGAAGCTGCTGCGGGTGGCGCCCGATGCGATTGAGGATGCGCTCGTGGCGCTCGGCGAGCGCTACCAGGGTAGCGGACTGAGCCTGCAGCGACACGGCGACGCGCTGCAACTGGTGAGTCATCCGCGCGCCGCGGCGGCGGTGCAGCGCTTTCTGGGCAGAGAGCTGTCGAGCCGGCTCTCTCCCGCGGCGCTCGAGACGCTGGCGATCGTCGCCTATCGCCAACCGGTAACGCGGGCGCAGATCGAGGCCATCCGGGGCGTGAGCCCGGACCACGCGCTCGCCAACCTGCTGGCCCGCGGGCTCGTCGAGGAGGTGGGCCGCCTCGAGACGGTTGGCCGGCCTATCCTCTACAGCACGACGTTCGAGTTTCTGCGGGCGTTCGGTCTCAACAGCTTGAGGGAGCTGCCGGACCCAGACGAGTTCGGGCGCGCGTCACGAGCGGACCAACGGTAGCAACCGCGACCGATAGCGACCGCGGATGCTGGCACGACGGACCAAAGCTACGCCACTACGACGAGCGGAACGTCGAGGAGCGACGCCAGCTTTTCGATGGTCGGTACCTGGTGGCCGATGCCGAGGGCGCAGTGGTGGGGCGGCCCTTCTTCTGACCAGCGCGTGACGAAAGCGGCGGGGTCGAGCGCAAAGCGCAGCCGGCTGTTGGTGTTGCCGATGTTGAGGATTGGCCCGGGGATCGACTCGCCCTGAGCGGCGAGGAGCTTGAGGCCGCCGTCGCGCGTGTGCGTCAGGCCGAGGAGCGTGATCGGACCGTGCTTGACGGCGAATTCGACGGAGAGGCCGTAGCCGCGTTTGCCGTGATAGATGGCGAGCTGGCGCAGCACGGGACGCCGGTCGCTCATAGCGACGTGTCCCGGCCCATCGTGGCCCATCAGGACAAAGCCATCACGAAAGTCCATGGCGTAGAACTCGGTGAACGAGCCGCCGGCGCCAAGCCGGTCGATCAGCAGCATGGCGAGGCACGTCTGGACGTCGCCCTCGCCGGCGCAGGGAATGCCCCGTGCCGTGAGCAGCGAGTTGCCGGCGATGAGCGATGCGCCGAGGCGCTCGAACGCGTTGCCGCCGAGCCCGCGATAGTAGTAGCTGAGCCCCTGGAGGTCGAAGTCCGCGACCAGCCGGTCGAGCCCGCAGGCAACGCGGGCCGACCAGGCGAGCGATTCGTCGTCGACCGATGGGTCGAGCTCGAACGTCGCTCGCATCTGATCGATCTTGGCTGCGACGTCTGGCTCGTCAACTGTTTCGACGCGCGTTTCGAGATCCTCCAGCTCCAGCAGCTCGACGTGGATGCCGAGCAGGCCCTGCCACCGGGGAAGATCGGCGTACAGGTCGAGCATGCCCGGATAAGTATGGCCGAGGAAGCCGATCCGCGACCGCCGCAGCGCGTGTGCCGCGCCGGCCGCACGCACCCAGCCGGCGATCTGTGCCCATGCCCGCGCGCCGGCATCGGTGTGCGCATCGTCGGGATCGAGCACGCCCGACACGACGTGGAAGTCGATGCCGGTGCGGGCGAACGCGGTGGCGATCTCGGGCACGCAGCAGGCGGAGCAGTTGGCCAGCCATTCGCCGGTGTCGGTGTTGGGGTAGTCGAGCGCGGCGGCCGGTTGGAGATTGAGGACGAGCACGGGAGCAATCGTGCCCCGCCCCGCCGGCGCCAGGACCGCCGGCAGCACCTGCGAGCTGGTCGCGTACGTGCCGGCGTAGCACACGAGCAGGGCCACGCCTTCGCGGGCAAAGCGCACCCCGGCCGCGCGCGCCGCCGGCGCGGTGTCGATGAGTCCGGCGGACACGACTTCGACTCCCATGCCGGCGAGGCGGTCTTCGACCTGCCGCTGGTACGTCTCCAGCCGTTCCCGCAACCCGGCAAACTGCGGCCAGTAGGCGGCCGGGCCAATACCAAACACCCCCACGCGAAGTGGAGGCCGCTCGCTCCCGTCTCGTTCAGTCGCCGTCATATCGCTCACCGTTTCCAAGCCATCGGGCCAGCCGCTCAAGCGCCCCGGGCAGGCCAGACCAGTAGTCGCACGGGCCCGATCAGGCCGGACGGCCGCAGCGCACCGTCAAAGTAGTTGGCGGCCGAGTTCGTGACCCGCACTTCCAGCAGATCTGCTCCTTCGACCCAGACGCTCCCTGTGCTCTGCAGCCGGTACGGCACCCACAACGCGGCGCCGACGAGAGCACCATTCACGACGACCACGGCCGCCTCGCCGACGTCACCGAGGTCACCGAGGTCGATCTCGACGCGCGCCGTGCGCTCGGGCAGCGTGACCGTCACCCGGTAGACGATTGTGTCACTGAATCGCTTCCACGCCGGCACCTGCACCCAATCGCCCAGCGCCGGAGCAGAGACCTCACGTCCAGCGACGTCGAGCGCTGTCCACGGGCCAGAGACGGTGATCGTCGTCGGAACGCTGGTGCCTAACGAAGCGACGCCGTCGTTCCCGGCAGGCGCCGATTGCGAATTCCGCCCAACCACAAGCCGACCCGGCCACGTGAAAGTAGCCGGGTCAATGTTGCGGGCGTCCCGGCAAGAGGCACCGAGATGCAGGCACACGCGGTCTTCGAAAGAGCGCGCAGCGCTCAGCGCTTGGTGTACTGAGGGCGCTTCCGGGCGCGCTTGAGGCCGGGCTTCTTCCTCTCCTTAACGCGTGGGTCGCGGGTGAGCAAACCCTCGGCGCGCAACGGTTTGCGGTTGGCCTCGTCGAAGACGACGAGCGCGCGCGAGATGCCCAACCGGATGGCGCCGGCCTGGCCGCTGAGGCCACCGCCGATCACCTTGGCGACGACGTTGAAGCCGCCGGCATCGACCGTGCGTAGCGGCTGCTGGACCTTGAGGTCGAGCGATTCACGGCCGAAATACTCGTTCGCCGGCTGCCCATTGACGATGATGCTGCCGTCGCCGGGATAGAGACGCACGCGTGCGATGGCGCTCTTCCGGCGTCCAAGCCCGTAGTAGTAGCGTTCTTGCGTTGCGTTCGCCGTCATACTTCAAAAAATGCCTTTGCCATTATTTTTCGCTGCCGCCGATTTCGTCGGGGGTGATCTCCCAAGGTTGCGGCTGTTGGGCGGTGTGCGGATGCGTGGGGCCGGCGTACACCTTGAGCTTCCGGTACACCTCCCGGCCGAGCGCGTTCTTGGGCAGCATGCCGCGCACCGCCGCCTCGAGCACGCGCTCGGGGTGCTTCTGCAACTGCGCTGCTAGGCTTGTGGCGCGCAGCCCGCCGGGGTAGCCGCTGTGCCGGTAATAGGTCTTCTGCTCGAGCTTGCGACCGGTAACGCGAATCTTCTCCGCATTAACGACGATCACGTGATCGCCCGTATCCATGTGCGGCGAGAAGATCGGCTTGTCCTTGCCCCGCAGGCGATTGGCGATGGCGCTCGCCAGCCGGCCAAGGATCTGGCCTTGGGCGTCGACCACCCACCAGTGCCGCTCGATCTCCGACGCTTTCGGCGAATAGGTCTTTATCACAGTCTTTGTCCTAGAGGTTGTACGTTACCCGTTCGAGGCAGAGTCCCTGCGCCGGCGCCGTCGGACCGGCCAGCTCCTTATTGCCCGAGGCCAGAATCGCGCCGAACTCTGCCGGGGCCAGGCGTCCCCATCCAACGCGCAACAGCGTCCCGGCGATCCGCCGCACCATGTGGCGCAGGAACGCGTCGGCTTCGATCTCGATCTCGACCAAACGTTCCTGACCAGAGTCCACCGCGACACCAGTCGCGCCGGACGCCTCGGGAGGGGCGTCGGGGTTAGCCAACGCGCCGGCTGCGCCAGACGCGGACCCGCCAAGCCGTGATACAGCGGCGTGCCTCCCATAATTGTGCCAGATGCCGCGTGGACTCGCCCAGGATACGTTCAGGGAGCGAACGGCGGCGTGCAGCACGCGGCGCCGCGTGCCCACGCCTCGGTGCTGGGCACTAAAGGCGACGAAGTCATGTACGCCGAGCAAGCAGCGCACGGCGTCCGCCATGCGCTCGACATCGAGCGGCGCGTGCACGTGGTACGTGTGCCGGCGCAGCAGCGGCGATGGTACCCCGCTGTTCCAGATGCGGTAGCAGTACGTGCGGCTCCTCGCGTCGAAGCGGGCGTGAAACCCCGGTGGCGCCAGCACGACGTGCCGCAGCGCCACGTCGGCCGGCAGGTGAGCGTTGACGGCACGCAGCAACCGGGGGGGGTCGTGCGCGAGCGGCGCCTCGCTATCGAAGTGGATCACCTGGCCGGCCGCGTGAACGCCCGTATCGGTGCGGCCGGAACCGGCGATGCGGGCCGGCTGCCCGGTCGCCGCCAGCACCGCTCGCTCGAGCTCGGCCTGCACCGTGCGCTGACCCTCGGCGGGATGCCCCTGGGGACGCACCTGCAACTGAAAACCGGAGAAGTCGGTGCCGTCGTACTCGACGATCGCCAGCAAGCGCATCAGGAAGGGGAAAAGGACGAAACCACAGATGCACACAGATGCACACAGACGAAGTAGTGTCCCTGGCTTCGCCCTCTGGGTTCAGACGACCGGCGCCACGACTAGCGCAGGGAGTAGGAGGCCCAAACGAACGAGCGGTACGCTGTCGGCAGCCCTATCTGTGTGCATCTGTGTGCATCTGTGGTTTCTCTAGGCGCCGGACTCGACGAACTCGATCTGCGCCAACTGGGCGCCATCGCCCTTGCGCAGGCCAACGCGCGTGATGCGCGTGTAACCGCCCGGCCGGTCGGCGAAGCGAGGCGCAATCTCGTGAAAAAGCCTGTCGACTGCCGGGGGATCGGGCAGCTTTGCCCGCACGAGGCGCCGCGAGTGAACGTCGCCGCGCCGGGCCGTGGTGATGAGCCGCTCGATGTGGCGCCGGAGCTCCTTGGCGCGTGCTTCGGTGGTGGTGATCTTCTCGTGGCGAACGAGCGCGCCCATCAGGTTGCGTAGCAGCGCCTTTCGCTCGTCGGCCGGGCGATTGAGCCGGCGGCCCTTGAAGCCGTGCCGCATCGTCGTGTCTCCTAACAGTCTCTATCGGAACTCTCGGTAAGCATTCTCAGACGCCGGCAGCGGTAGGCTGGCCGGCCGGTGGCCCAAGACGTACGCCCCGCTCTTCGAGCTTCTCGCGCAGCTCCTGCAGCGACTTATCGCCGAAGTTGCGCAGGTGGAGCAGATCTTCCTCGGTCATGCTGGCGAGCTGGCCGACTCGCGTGATGCTGTTGCGCTTGAGGCAATTCAGCGTCCGATTCGAGAGCTCGAGATCGTCGACCGACAGATCGGCGAGCTCCGGCGGAATCTGGAGCGTCGCCGCCGGTGCCGGTGCGGTTAGCGGACGCACCACTTCCACCGGCTCCTCGATGCCGGGCGCGAGCTGATTGAAGAGCCGGAACTGATCGACGAGAATGCGCGCGCTCTGCGTCACCGCATCATCGGGCGTGATCGTGCCGTCGGTCCACACGCGGAGTGTCAGCCGGTCGAGGTTTACCGCCTGGCCGACGCGCGCGGCGCCGACGTGATATTCGACCTTCCGGATGGGCGTGTAGATCGCATCGACCGGAATTTCGCCGATCGGCTGCCCTTCGATGGCCTCCGCCTCGGCGAAGCCGCTGCCGCGGGTGATCGTCAGCTCCATCGAGACGCGCGCGTTCTCGTTGTCGAGCGTCGCGATCACCTGGTCGGGATTGACGATTTCTACCTGGTCTGGCCAGCGGACGTCGGACGCTTTGACCGTGCCGGGTCCAGGCGCGTCGAGCTGCGCTTTGACCGGCTCGTCGGAAAATGAGCGGAGGCGCAGCTTCTTGATGTTGAGAACGACCTGCGTGACGTCTTCCTTGACGTCGGGAATGGTAGAAAACTCGTGCTGCACGCCGTCGATGCGGATCGAACTCACCGCGGCGCCGGGCAGCGACGAAAGGAGCACGCGACGCATCGCGTTTCCGATCGTCTGCCCATAACCGCGCCGCAGTGGCTCTACGACGAACTCGCCGAGATTAGGATCGGCAATACCGCTCTCTTCCGGCTCGACGCGACGGACGGCTGGCACGTTTGATGGCTCGATCACAGAGTCTTGCCCTCCTTAGCGATAGGCAGTCGGTCGCCAAATGCACGACGCCTGCGGTGGGCGCTCGGGACACCGAGCGCGCCGGGCAGGCGCTCCGTGCCTGGCGTGATTAGCGTGCGTAGAACTCCACCACCAGTTGTTCGGAAATCTGCGCGTCGATCTCGTTCCGCGACGGCAACGTATTGATGCGCGCGGACAAGGTCGCCGGGTCGAAGCTCAGCCACGCGGGGATCTGGCGCTGCCCCGTGCCTTCGGCCGCGATCCTGATCACCTCGATTTCGCGCGAACCCTCCCGCACGGCGACCTTGTCGCCCGGCTTGACCAACGCCGAGGGAATGTTGGTCTTTCGGCCGTTGACCATGAAGTGGCCGTGCCGCACGAGCTGACGGGCCTGTGCACGCGAACCGCCGAGACCCATGCGGTAGACGACGTTGTCCAAGCGCGTCTCGAGGATCTGCAGCAGACTCTCACCGGTCGAGCCCGCCCGCCGCTCCGCTTCGGCAAAGTGCCGGCGGAACTGCGCCTCGAGGACGCCGTAGATGCGGCGGACCTTCTGTTTCTCACGCCACTGCAGCGCGTACTCGGTCGGCCGGCGCCGGCGGCCCGTCCCTTGCTGGCCGGGCGGCGACGGACGCCGCTCGATCGTGCACTTCGTAATGCACTTCTCCGCCTTCAAATAGAGCTTCATGCCCTCGCGCCTGCACAGCTTGCAGACGGGGCCCGTGTAGCGTGCCATAGATGTTAGTTCGCGACTCCCGAACAGGTTACGGATTTTGGATGTCAGATCTTGGGTCGGGTTGCGCCGACGGACGCAACTCGGGCGCCCTGGCAACCGAAAACCAAAAATCCAGAATGGTTAGACTCGGCGGCGCTTTGGTGGGCGCGGGCCGTTGTGCGGCACCGGCGTCACGTCGGTGATTGAGGTCACCGCCAAACCGGCGGCCTGGAGCGCGCGAATCGCCGATTCGCGACCCGAGCCCGGCCCCTTGACTAACACCTCGACCGTGCGCATCCCGTGCTCCATCGCGCGGCGGGCAGCCGATTCCGCGGTCACGCCCGCGGCGTACGGCGTGCTCTTGCGCGAGCCCTTGAAGCCGCTCGCGCCCGCAGTACCCCAAGAGATGGGGTTGCCGTTGGGATCGGTAATGGTGACGATCGTATTGTTGAACGTCGCCTGCACGTGCGCCTGGCCGCGCGGCACATTTCGACGCTCGCGCCGGCGCGTGCCCCCTCGTTTCCTTTCGGCCATACTGCTCGACTATCTCCCGATTTTTCTCTACGTGGCTAAGGGCGGTCCATGCCAGGACCGCCCCACGGATGGTCTCTCAAGAGCGAGTGGGTGAAGAATCAGCGCGAGACACGCCACGGCGCATGCGCCAGAACTACAAGCCTACCGCAATTGGGCGCCGTAGCGCAACATTGCCCGCGCCACTACTTTTTCGCCGTCGCCTTCTTGCGCACGCCGACGGTACGCCGCGGGCCACGACGTGTCCGCGCGTTGGTCCGCGTCCGCTGGCCGCGCACCGGCAGGCCGCGGCGATGGCGAATGCCACGATAGCAGCCGATGTCGATTAGGCGCTGAATATTCTGGCGCACTTCCCGGCGAAGATCGCCCTCCACCGTGAGCTCGCGCTCGATCACCTCACGCAGCCGGCCGACTTCGTCGTCGGTCAATTCGTTGACCTTCTTCATCGCCGGAATCTGCGTACGATCGAGGACCTTCTTGGCCGTCGTGCGGCCAATACCATAGATGTACGTCAGCGAAATCTGCACCTGCTTTTCGCGCGGGATGTCCACGCCGGCAATACGTGCCATGTCTTCTTCGGCTCCTAGTTCCGAGTTCCGAGTTCCGCTCCCCAACTAGGAACCAGGAACTCGGAACTTTCTACCCCTGCTTCTGTTTGTGCTTCGGATCTTCGCAAATGACCATGATCACGCCGCGCCGCTTGATCACTTTGCACTTTTCACAGCGCGGCTTTACCGATGCCGATACCTTCACCTTATGCCTCGCTCTGCGTTCCTGACAATACCCGTGCGGAAACCACCTGTCCCCACTAGAGGCGTCCGGTTATCCGGCCCCGGGTATGGTCGTACCGCGCCAGTGCCACTCGTACTCGATCTCCGGCGCCGATGCGAGTGGCGCGCAGCCGAGCGCTGGCGGCTAGATGCACGAGCACATGCTGTCCGTCGGCCAGCTCGACCTCGTAGAGATCGTTCGCCAGCGAACGGCGCACATGACCCTCCAATTCTACCAGACGTTCTGTTGCTCTTCCTGGAGCGTCGTGTGAGTCCATCGCAGGCATCACCCCCTCACACCCGCGCCGAGTCGGAGCGGGGGAACGCCGATGCGCTCGTAGACGTCCGGTGCGAGCTCCGTCAGGATCTCGGGCTCGCCGGAGGTAACGCCGATGGTGTGCTCGAAGTGGGCGCAGAGCATGCCGTCGGCGCTGGCGACTGTCCACTTGTCCGGCCGCACGACGGTCGCCTCGCCGCCGGCATTGACCATCGGCTCGAGCGCGAGCGTCATGCCGGCCCGCAACAGGGGGCCGCGCCCGGGAGTACCCTGGTTGGAAACGTGCGGGTCCTCGTGCAGCTTGCGGCCGACGCCGTGGCCGCCATACCCGCCGCCCGAAACCGAATAGCCGGCGCCCTCGATCACCTGCTGGATGGCGGCGGAAATGTCGCCCAGCCGGCTGCCGGCCCGCGCCGCGCCGATGCCGGCGCGCAGCGCCTCCTGTGTCACGACGAGCAGGCGTCGCGTCTCCGGCGGCACATCGCCGGCAGGCACGGTGATCGCCGCGTCGGCGTGATACCCCTGCCAAATGGCGCCGACGTCGATGCTAATGATGTCCCCGTCGGCCAGTGCGCGCTTGCCCGGGATGCCGTGGACGAGCTCGTCGTTGACCGAGGCGCAGATGGTCGCGGGGTAAGCCGGCGCATTCGGATTGGGGCAGTACCCCTTGAACGACGGCCGTCCGCCGGCCGCGCGAATCGTCTCGAAGGCGATGCGGTCAAGCTCGGCGGTCGTCACGCCGGGGCGGACGGCGTACGCCACCGCCCGCAAGGTCGCGGCGACGATGGTGCCGGCGCGCCACATTTTCTCGAGCTCGGCGCTCGACTTGATCGTGATCACCGCCGCTGGCCAGAAAGCTCGTGACACCCGGTGCCGGAAACCAGCGCTTCGGTGACTTCGTTCATCGGACGGTTGCCGTCGATCTCGACCAAGCGCCGCTTCTGTCGATAGTAGGCGACGAGTGGCACAGTCGACTCGAGGTAGACGTTGAGGCGCCGCTCGACGGTCTCGGGGCGATCATCGACGCGCTGAAAGAGCGCGTGGCCGCAGCGGTCGCAAACGCCGGGGGTACGCGGCGGGTTTTGATCGAGGTTGTACGTTGCGCCGCAATTGCGGCACGTCCACCGGCCGGCGAGGCGGTTGACGAGCACGTCCTTCGGAACATTGAGGAAAAGCACGCGCTTCACGCGTTTGCCTTCGGCCTCGAGCGCCACGTCGAGCGCCTGCGCCTGCTCGCGCGTGCGCGGGAAGCCGTCGAGCACGACGCCGGACGCACCCGTTTCCTCACGAATCCGGTGGATCTCGTGCAGCGCCGCCGGCACGATCACGTCGTCGGGCACGTAGAGCCCGCGCTCGACGTACTGCCGCACCTGCTCACCCAGCGGTGTGTGTTGATCGATGGCGCGGCGCAGCAGGTCGCCGCTCGCCATGTAGGAAATACCGAATCGCTCCGAAAGGCGCCGCCCCTGTGTGCCTTTCCCTGATCCCGGTGCACCCAGCAGGATCAAGATCACCGACTCACCTCGCTCGCCGCGTTCATGACGTTCATGACGCTCATGACGCTCATCACGCTCATCACGCGTATCAGGCCTAATTCGCTCGCCGGTGGCGCTCACTTGATGAACCCTTCGTAGTGGCGCATCATCAGTTGGGCTTCGAGCTGTTTCATCGTGTCCAGGACGACGCCGACCACAATCAGGATACCGGTGCTAGAAAGAGTCAGCACCTGGACACCGGTGAGCTGACCGACGATGAACGGCATGATGGCGATCACGCCGAGGAAGAGCGCGCCCAACAGCGTGATTCGGTTCAGGATACGGTTGAGGTACTCTGCCGTGTCACGGCCCGGCCGCCGACCGGGGATGACACCGCCCTGCTTTTGCAGCGATTCGGGTAGGTTCTGCTGCTGGAAGACGACTGCGGTGTAGAAGTACGTGAAGCCGACGACCAACCAGAAGAACAGCAGCCAATAGAACCAGTTGACGCCATTGAACAGACCGGCGATCACGCCAGCCGTGTTCCGGACCCAGGTGCTCTCGGAACCCACAAAATACGTCGCCACCGTGCCGGGAATGAGCATGATCGACATCGCGAAGATGAGCGGAATCATGCCGGCCGAGTTTACGCGCATCGGCAGATAGCTCGTCGTGCCGCCGTAGACGCGGTTGCCGCGGATGCGCTTGGCGTAATGCACCTGGATCCGCCGCTGCCCCTCGTTCATGTAGACGATGCCGAGCACCATCACCAACCCAATGACGGCGAGCACGCCCATGCCGATCCAGTTGGTGCCGGCGGCGACCGTCTGCGCGATCGAAGTGGGCAGGCGGGCGACGATTCCGCCGAAAATGATCAACGAGATGCCGTTGCCGATCCCTTTCTCGGTGATGAGCTCGCCGAGCCACACCAGGAACATCGTCCCGGCGGTAAGTGTCAGGATGAGTGACACGGTCGGCAGAAACGTCGTCCGGTCCAGGAGACCGAAGTTGGCGATGATGCCCTCACGCGCGAGCAGGGTCGCCTGCGCGTAGGCCTGCAGCATCGCCAACGGCACCGTCAGCAGCCGCGTGTACTGCGAGATACGCGTTCGCCCCGCCTCGCCCTCCTTCTGCAGCTCCTGCAGCGCAGGAATGAGCGGTGCGACAATCTGCATCACGATCGACGCGGTAATGTAGGGATAGACGCCGAGCGCCGCGACCGAAAACGTCGTCAGCGATCCGCCAGAGAAGAGATCGAGCAGCCCTAAGAGCTGATTGGTGGCGAAAAGCTCCTGGAGGCGGGCGACGTCGACCCCGGGAATGGGCACGTGAGCGGCCAGCCGGTAGACCCCGAGCAGCGCAAAAGTAAAGATGATTTTGCGCCTAAGGTCGGGCAGACGGAACGCACGCGCCACTGCATCGATCATCGTCGGTCAATCCTTCGTCGGCCAATCCTTCGTCGGCCTGCGCTGGCTCAGCGGCTCTTGCGGGCCCGGCCGGCGTCGATCGCCGCTGCCGCTTCTCGCGGTGGTTCGCTCCAACCAGCCATCGCCACACCGTAGTAGCGATTTCGCACCTAGTGACCAAGTGGCGGCGTGAGCGCCGCCACTCATAGCTTAGCGGAAGGTCAGCCTTCCGCGCCGGTCGTCGCAGCGGTTTCGCCAGCCGTCGCCGCAACCGCACTGGCCGGCGCTTGTGGCGCAGACCGGGCGCCGCGCTTCTCGCAGAGAGTCACTGTCCCTCCGGCCTGCTCCACCGCCTGACGCGCGCTCGCCGAGATGGCATCGACCTCGATCGACAGGCGCTTGGTGAGCGTGCCTTCGCCGAGGATTTTCACCGGGCGGCGGCCGGCGGCATCGTCGATCAAGCCTCGCTCAGCGAGCACGTCACGGGTGACGACGTCGGCGGCGGCAAAGACACGCTCGAGATCACGAAGATTGACGATCTGCGTCTCGACGCGAAATCGCGCGCGCGAGAAGCCACGCTTGTGGGGAATGCGCATCGTCCAGGGATTCTGGCCGCCCTCAAAGAACGGCTTTACGCCCCCGCCGGAGCGCGCATTTTGCCCTTTTGTCCCCTTTCCGGCGGTCTTGACCCGCCCAGAGCCATGGCCGCGGCCGACACGCCGCCGCTCCCGCTTCGATCCCGGCGCAGGCGCCAGTTCATGCAGTTTCATCTCTCGTTCCCTTCGCGCCAGGAGGCGCGGTTGTGCACCGTTCCGCTACGACTCGCCGGTCGCAGCGCCGGCGAGCGCCGTTTCCGTCGCGGCAACGCTCTCGCCCTCTGGCCCGATCTCCTCGTCGATCACGACGAGGTGCTGGACACGGTGAACCATGCCGCGAATGGCCGGGTTGTCCGGCACCTCGATTGTCTGCCCGAGTCGCTTGAACCCCAGCGAGCGCACGGTGTCCTTTTGGCGCCGGCTGTAGCCGATGGTGCTCTTAACGTACGTAATGCGGAGTGTTCCTGCCATGGTTCGCGTTCCGTTACTTGGCCCCGCCGGCCGGCGCCGGTGTATTGCCCACGTGGCCCTGGTGACCGGCTTCCATCGCCGTCGGGACAACGCCCTCTATGTGGCCGGGTGCCTCCTGCTGCACCTGCTCCAGCGCCGAAGAGGTTTGCTCGGATTCGCCCTTGCTCGGGCCGACCGCGACGCCGCGGCGCCGGCTCACCACGTCGGGAGTGGTGAGCGCCTTGAGCGCCTTCTCGGTGGCCTTGACGACATTGACCTTGTTCGACGAGCCGAGCGACTTGCTCAGCACGTCTTGGATGCCGGCCGCCTCGACGACGGCGCGCACGGCACCACCGGCAATCACACCGGTGCCGGGCGCCGCCGGCTTGAGCAGCACGTCGGCGGCGCCGAACGCTTCGCGCACCACGTGCGGAATCGTGCGGCCGGTGAGCGGCACTTCGAACAGGTTCTTCTTCGCCTGCTCGATGCCCTTGCGAATGGCCTCGGGCGTCTCGCGCGCTTTACCCATGCCAACGCCGACGTGGCCCTGGCCGTCGCCGACGACCATCACCGCGGCATAGCTGAAGCGGCGGCCACCCTTCACGACCTTGGCGCAACGGTTGAGCATCACCAGCCGCTCTTTGAGATCCATTCGGTTGAGGTCAAATCTTGACATTGCTTTCCCAGTTTCTAATTCCGAGTTCCTGGTTCCTAGTTCGCGCCTTGCCGGTCTGGCGAGGAACTTGGAACTAGGAACTCGGAACTCAAAAGACTAGGCCGGCTTCGCGTGCGGCGTCGGCCAGCTTTTGGACGCGACCGTGATACAGATACCCCCCACGGTCGAAGACGACGCGGCTGATGCCGGCCGCCAGCGCCCGCTGGGCGACGAGCGCGCCGACACGCGCCGCCTCCTCCTGCTTGGGCGTCCCGGCGAGGCCGCCGCGCAACTCCGAATCGAGCGTCGAGGCAGCGACGAGCGTGCGCATCTGCGTGTCGTCGATGATCTGAGCGTAGATGTGCGCGTTGCTGCGGAAGACGTTTAGCCGTGGCCGCTCGGGCGTGCCCTGTATCCGCCGGCGGATGCGCTGGTGCCGCTTCTCGCGGGCCTCGCTCCGGCTCTTCTTCGTGATCATTGGCTACTTCTTCGCTCCTACTTTACCGGCCTTACCAGCCTTGCGGCGGATGCGCTCGTTCGCGTACCGAATCCCTTTGCCCAAGTACGGCTCCGGCGGCCGGATCTTCCGGACGCGGGCGGCGGTGTCGCCGACCAGCGCCTTGTCGATCCCGACGACGTGAACGCGCGTCGGCGTTTCGACTTCGAAGGCAACTCCCTCCGGCGGGACGACTTCCACCGGGTGCGAGAACCCAACCTGCAATGTCAGCCGGTTGCCCATGCGACCGGCGCGATACCCGACGCCGCTGATCTCGAGCGTCTTGCGGTAGCCGTTGGTGACGCCCTCGACCATGTTGGCGATGAGCGTACGCGTCAAGCCGTGGAGTGAGCGACTCTGCTTGTCGTCCCCCGGCCGCGTCACGAGCACCTCGCCGCTCTGTATCGTGATAGCCATCTCCCCCGGTATGCGCTGCCGGAGCACGCCCTTTGGACCTTTGACGGCGACCTCGCCGTCGCCGAGCGTTACGTCGACACCTGTCGGTACCTTGATCGGTATCCTGCCAATACGTGACATGAGCTTATCCTTGTGCGACTTCCAACGTTTCGAGCGCTGCCGCCCTGCCTGCGCCCGACACACGTCGTGCTGCCGGTTGTGCTACCAGACGTAGGCGAGCACCTCGCCACCGATCCGCTGACGCCAGGCGTCGCGCCCGGTCATCAGGCCCTTGGGCGTAGAGACGATGACGGTGCCAAGGCCACCGAGCACGCGCGGGATTTGGTCGCGCCCCTTGTAGACGCGAAGCCCAGGCTTGCTCACGCGCTTGAGACCGCTCAGCGCCGGCTGGCGGCTTTCGCCGTATTTGAGATAGACCTTGATCGTGCCCTGAGGCGAATCGCTCAAGACTTCGAAGTCCCTGATATAGCCCTCAGCCTTCAGGATCTCGGCGATCCTGCGCTTGAGGCGCGACGCGGGCACAAGCGTCGAGTCATGCCTCGCCATCGACGCGTTGCGCAGCCGCGTCAACATATCTGCTACCGGATCGGTCATCATGGGCCGTGTCCTCCGTGTCCTCCTGGTGCTCCTGGAGGCGCCGGGCAGTATAGATACTGCCCGGCGCCTGTCGGTTCCTAGTTCCTACCAACTACTCTTCTTGATACCGGGCAACTGGCCGAGCAGCGCCAGCTCACGGAAGCAGATGCGGCAGAGCGCGAACTTGCGCATATACGCGCGCGGCCGGCCGCACCGGCGGCAGCGGTTGTGGAACTGCACCTCGAACTTGGGGGGCCGCTTCCACTTCTCAATCTTGCACTTCTTCGCCACTAACTCTTGTCCTTCTGAGAAACCACCCGCCGGCGGACGATCGACCGATCGACGTCGGTCAGCGTACCCTGCTTGCTCGGTCTGTAGCCGCCGCTGCGGGCCATCGCGTGCCCTCACCGGGCCCGGCGGCGGGTGCGCACCGGCTCGGTGCTCGCCACGCTATGCCGGGCGCCGTCCGTACGGAACGGCATGCCCATCAACTGCAGCAGGCGCCGTCCCTCTTCGTCGCTCTTCGCCGTAGTCACCACGGCGATCTCCATCCCCCGGACGCGGTCGATCTTGTCGTACTCGATCTCCGGGAAAATGAGCTGCTCGCGCAGCCCCAGGTTGAAATTGCCCCGCCCGTCGAACGCCTCCGGCGAGACGCCGGAAAAGTCGCGCACGCGCGGCAGCGCCACGTTGACGAGCTTGTCGAGGAAGTCGTACATCCGCGCGCCGCGGAGCGTGACCATCGCCCCAATCTCCTGCCCGGCACGCACCTTGAACGACGCGATCGACTTCTTGGCTCGGGTGACGACCGGCTTCTGGCCGGTGATCGCCTGCAGGTCGCCTACCGCCGCGTCGAGCGCGCGCGGGTTGCTAATCGCTTCGCCGAGCCCGATGTTGATCACGAGCTTCTCGACCTTCGGCGCCTGCATCACGTTCTTGTAGTTGAACTCCTGCATTAGTGTGCCACGGACTTCCTCGTCGTAGCGCTGGCGAAGGCGCGGCGTTGGCCGAGGGCCGGTCGGCGGCGGCGGAAATTCGGGCTCACGGCGCTCACGCGCCAGCGCGGCGTCTTGCCGTCCCGGTGTGCCCTGCCCGCGCCGGGCGGGCGCGGCTGGCCCACGCGCCGGTTGCGGTTGTTGCTTGCGATCAGCCATTCTCGATTACCTCATCGCAGCGCTTGCAGTAGCGCACCTTGCTGCCATCTTCCAGAAAACGAAAGCCGATACGACTCGGCCGGCCGCATTTGGCGCAGACGAGGGCCACGTTGGAGATATGCAGTGGCGCGGGAAACTCGACGATCCCGGCCTGCTCGCCCGGACGCTTCGCCTTGACGTGACGCTTACGAATGTTCACGCCATCGATGACGACGCGCTCCTCCTTCGGCAGAACGCGCGTCACCTTGCCCTGTTTGCCCTTCTCGCGTCCGGCAAGCACTTGGACGGTATCGTTTTTTCGGACTTTGGCGGCCATGGTTCGTTACCTCTAGTTAGGAGTGAAGAGTGAAGAACTAAGAGTGAGGAGTGTTCCTGGCGCGCCAGTCCCTCACTCTTCACTCTTCACTTTGCACTCATCAAAGTACTTCTGGTGCGAGTGAAACGATTTTCATGAAGTTCTTTTCGCGCAACTCCCGAGCAACTGGGCCAAAGATGCGCGTCCCACGCGGGTTGTCCTGTGGATTGAGCAGCACCGCCGCATTGTCGTCGAATCGAATGTATGAGCCGTCGGGGCGCGAGTACTCCTTGGCTGTGCGGACGATGACCGCGCGCACCACCTCGCCCTTCTTGACCGGAGCGCCGGGAGAGGCCTCCTTCACCGACGCCATGATGATGTCGCCGACGATGCCGTAGCGCTTGTTCGAGCCCTCCATCACGCGGATGCACATGAGTTCCTTGGCGCCGCTGTTGTCGGCACAACGCAGGCGCGTTTGTGGCTGGATCATCGTCCTTGTCTCCTCTAGCGACCCGATTGCTGGGTCTCAGCCGTCCCTGCCCCAGGAGACGCGAGCGCCGGCTCGACATCGGCGGTGGCCACCGCCGCGAGGTTGGTCGTCTCGGTCACCGGTACCGGTAACTCAATGGCCTTGCCGCGCTCGGCCGCGCGTTCGAGGATATCGATCACGCGCCAGTGCTTGTGCTTGCTAATCGGCCGCGATTCCTGGATGCGCACCAGATCGCCGACGCGCACCTCTTCGCGCTCGTCGTGCGCCAAATAGTTCTTGGTCAAGCGCATCGTTCGCTGGTAGAGCCGGTGGCGGCGCAGCGATTGCACAGCGACGACGACCGTCTTCTGCATCTTGTCGCCGACGACACGGCCGACCAATTCCTTTTTCCGTTCGCGCACTGTTTTCTCCCAGTAGAAGCTGTCAGCTATCAGCGGTCAGCACTCCATCGCCGGCAACGGTCGCCGCCAAGCGCATGAGGAACCGGTAGCTCACCGCCGATGACTTTCCTACGAGTGCCACACCCTAAACTGCTGGCTTCGCTGACTGCTGACTGCTGATTGCTGACTGCTGATTGCTGACTGCTGATTGCTGACCGCCAAAACTAACTGGCCAGCGCCGCCTCACGGCGCCGGTCGGACTGTATCAGCAAGATGCGCGCGATATCCTTGCGCACCTCGCGAATTCGACGCACGTTCTCGAGCTGGCGGGTGGCCAACTGGAACCGGAGGTTGAAGAGCTCCTGCCGCGCGTCGGCCAGACGCTTCTCGAGCTCGGCGTCTGAGAGCTGGCGTAGCTCCGATGCCTTCATTTGGTTTCCCCCTGGATGGTGCCCGCGGCTGTCTCGACGGCGTCGGAGACCTCCGCCGCACCGCCCGGCAACTGCGCCGCGATGTCGGCGGCGGTTTCCTTGACGACGAAGCGTGTCTGGATTGGCAGCTTGTGCGAAGCCAGGAGCAGCGCTTCCTTGGCCAGGTCCTCACGGACGCCGGCAACCTCAAAGATAACGCGCCCGGGCCGCACGACGCAGACGTAATGGTCGGGCGCGCCCTTGCCGCTGCCCATACGCGTCTCGGCGGGCTTGGCCGTGACCACCTTATCCGGGAAGACACGAATCCAGACTTTGCCACCACGCTTGAGGTGGTGCGTAATGGCACGGCGTGCGGCCTCAATCTGCCGGCTTTCGAGCCAGCACGGCTGGAGCGCCTGCAAGCCATAGTCGCCGAAGACGACCGTTGACCCGCGGTTCGCCTGGCCCTTCATGTTGCCGCGGTGCGCCCGGCGGTATTTCATGCGCTTGGGCATCAGCATGACGTCAGTTCCTTAACACGTAAACACGTAATGCGAAGTGCGTACTGCGTACGAGGTAAGCGGGCTCACGGCGAGGCGGGCGCCCCGCTGGCCGGCCGGCCGGCCGGCGACGCCGCGGGGCGCCCAGATGGAGCGCCCCGCCCTGGACCGCCGCCACCGCCTTCGCCGTAACGCGGCGAGGGGCCACGCCCGCCACCTCGCTCGCCACCGCCGCGGCGCTCGCCACCGGGGCCGCCGCGCCGACGGCCCCCACCACGCGTCTCGGTGAATATTGGCGGCGGCAGCATGCCGGCAATGACGTCGCCACGGTAGATCCAGACCTTGACGCCGATGCGACCGTACGTCGTGTTGGCCTCGGCGTGCCCGTAGTCGATGTCGGCGCGCAACGTCTGCAGCGGCACCTTCCCATCGCCATCCTTGTCGGTGCGGGCCATCTCGGAGCCACCCAACCGGCCGGCAACGCGAACTTTGATGCCGCGGGCGCCCATGCGCATCGTGCGCTGAACGGCCTGCTTCATCGCCCGCCGGAAGGCAACACGCCGCTCGAGCTGGTCGGCGATGTTCCGCGCCACCAGCCGCGCGTCGAGCTCGGGGGCGCGGATCTCCATGATGTTCACGCGGGCCTTCTTCCCGGTGAGCGCCTCCAGGTTTCGACGCAGCTCTTCGACGGCGGAGCCCTGCTTGCCGATCACGATGCCGGGCTTGGCCGTGTGGATGGTGAGCTTGACCTCGTTAAGGCTGCGCTCGATTTCCGCCTTGCTCACGCTGGCGTTCGCCAGGCGGTTCTGGATCATCTTCCGGATTTCGAGGTCTTCGCCAAGGAGTTGGGTGTATTCCTTCCCCGGCGCCCACTTCGCCTCCCAATCCTTGATGACCCCCACACGGAAGCCGATGGGGTGTACCTTTTGACCCACGCTTGTTTCCTCTTCCTAGTTCCTATAGACGTTCAGAAAATGGACTGGAAAGGTGA
>JACQGX010000221.1 GCA_016199265.1 Chloroflexota bacterium
CTACTGTTCGACGTGATTCCGAGGTAAGGTCGGGGACCAGCGACCGGGCGATTAGAACCGAGTGCACGCAACAGATCCGGGGACCGCCACTGGCTGTAGGGGCGTATCGCCATACGCCCAGGGGCGCCGGCCGGGTGTATGGCGATACGCCCCTCCACGTCCTCCCCGCATCCGGAAGGTTCGCCTGCACCCATTAGAACCTAGGGGAACGGTGCAGGATGTACGTCTCGGACGGCAGCTCCGATGGCGGGAGGCCGTCGGCCTCTTGCAGCTCGACGGCGAGTTCCCAGGTGAGGAAAGCGGTAACCCGTTCCATCATCGCGGCGTTCAGCTCGTGCCCGGTACCCGGGACGACCTCGACCTGCGTTTGGCAGCCGAGCTGAGCGAGCACGTCGCCGAAGCGTACGGCCCGCTCAACGCGATTGTTGCCCACAAACGGGTCCCACTGGCGTGGCACGTCGCCGTCGCGGTTGTCGCCGGCACCGACGCCGATGAAAAAGCGCACGTGCGTCAAGGCATCGTGGTTCACCGGCCGGCCAGTGCGCTGTTCGAGATCGGCGATTCCGTAAGGCAGGGGCGCCGAAATGCTCGCGCCGGCCGCCGTCTTCACCGCTGCGGTCGGCAGCGTGTACGTACCCGCAGACATCGCGGCAACGGCTCGCACCCGGTCCGGGTAAAGAAGGGCGAAGCGCAGCGCTTCCTGAGCGCCGCGCGAGAAGCCGAACGCATACACGCGACCGGTTAGGGGCACGCCGGTCTCGGCAGGCACGGCATCGAGCAGCGTCGTCAGTTGTGGCAGGAGTCGCAGCTCCTCGGCGACGAGTTGATTCGGGTCACGCCAATCGCCGTACGGCATCGTGGGAGCGATGACGACAAGGTTGTTCGCCTGCGCGAACGCCAGCGACGTCGATCCAATGCCGAGACCGTTGCCGCCCATGCCGTGCAACACGAGCAGGGCCTTGCGCGGCTCGGCCGGTCCCTCGGGCGTAAAGAGCCAGTACGCCGGATGCTCGGCGGTAGCTTCCACCCTGATCTGCTGCGGCGGCAGCACTTCCGGTGGCCGGACGGACACTTGGACGACAGCCTGCGCCACTCTGGGCGCAGGGGTCGAATCGTCGGCAGGCGCTACTCGCCGGGCTCCGTTGGCCAAGGCGTCGGACGGCGCCGGAACGCGTCTGCCGGGAATGGCCGGCTGCCAGGAGACGACGACACTGCTGAACGCAACGGCGAGGCCGACAACGACCGCAACCGCGTACCGCTTCATCGCCTGCCGCTTGCTCGCCCGAGTTTCTTGGGAAGCAACGGAGCGTATCAGGCACCGCTGCCTCTCTGTCCGCGCCGCCGGCCGGCCAGCCAGCATGGCCGCCCCGCAACCGGCGCGCAACAGAGTGCCCCAATCATACCCGTGCGGACGCGGCACTGCAACCGGCCCGTAACCGCGGAGTGCAGGCAAAACTTCCGGATGCGGCAAGGACGTGGAGGGGCGTATGGAGATACGCCCAGGGGCGGCGGCCGGGCGTATGCCATACGCCCCTGCGGACCGTGGTGGGGCCCCGGAACATGTGCCTGCACCCAGACTTCTGCGTCGCCCCGTGTCGCGGCTGCCATCGCCTCCGGCGTCCCACAGTCCCCGGCCCCGACGACTATCATCTGTCCCATGCTTCGGCTCATCGCCGGCGGCCGTATCACCATCACGATCCACTGGTCGTGGCTGGGCGCGCTGTTGCTTGCGATCGTTTCGCTCGCCATTGGGCGCTTTCCGGCGCTGCATCCTGAGTGGCCGGTGGCCATCGACTGGCTTGCGGCAGTTGTGACTGCTGTCCTGGCGTTCGGCTCGATCCTGGTGCACGAATTGGCGCACGTGAGAGTCGCGATCAGCCGCGGTGTACCCGTCGAGGGCATCACGCTGTTCGTCTTCGGCGGCGCATCGCGCACGCGAGCCGAACCACCTACCCCGGCGGTCGAGCTGCGGATTGCCGCCGCCGGTCCGGCCGCGAGCAGCGGGCTCGCGTCCGGCTGCGCCGCGATGGCCTGGTTGCTCGACCGCTGGCCGGGCGGTGCCGGGGGCGGGGCAGCGGTGACTGCATCGGTCTTGTGGCAGGTCGCGCTGGTGAACGCATCGATCGCCGCCTTCAACCTGCTCCCGGCGCTGCCGCTCGACGGCGGGCGCATCGCGCGTTCGCTGCTCTGGCACCGTACCGGCGACCGCCGGCGCGCGACACGCCTCGCCGTCTTCGCCGGTCGCACGCTCGCGACGGCGCTTCTCGTGTGGGGGATGTATCAAGCGCTGTGGGGCGATCTGATCGTCGGCGGGTGGTCGGCCGCGCTCGGTCTCTTCCTCGACCGCGCCGCTGTCTCACACCATGAAGGCGCCACCGTTGACGTTCAACGTCTCGCCGGTGATGAACGACGCCGCGCCGGAGGCGAGGAAGACGATCGCGTGAGCAATCTCACGAGCAGTGCCCAGGCGCCCCATGGGGATGGTGGAGGCGAGCCGGTCCGGCAATCCGTCGGGTAGACTGCGGATCATGTCGGTGTCGATGGGGCCGGGCGCGACGGCGTTGATGCGCACCCCTCTGCCGGCGCACTGCGATGCAAGGGCCATCGTCAGCCCAATGACACCCGCCTTCGACGCGACGTAGCTCGGGGCGGCGAGCGTCGATTTGGTTCTGCCCGAGATCGAAGCCAGATTGACAATGGCGCCGCTGCCCCGCTCGAGCATCGCCGGCAGGATGGCCCGGCAGACCAGGTAGGTACCGGTCAGGTTGATGTCGAGCACCTGCTGCCAGGCCGCCGGATCGACGTCGGCGATTTCCCCGATGCGGTAGACACCCGCGCAGTTGACGGCGACGTCGATCGGTCCCAGCGACTCGACCGCGTGCTGCACGCCCGTCTCGGACGTCACGTCGACCGCGATCGCGATCGCCCGTCCACCGGCCTCCTGCACGGCAGCAGCCGTTGCTTCGGCGGCTGCCAATCGAGCGTCGGCGGCCGCGACCGCCGCGCCCTCCCGAGAAAATGACAGCGCCGTTTCCCGGCCGATACCGCCGCCGGCGCCGGTGATGAAAACGTTTTGTCCCGCGAGATGCAGATCCATACTGGCGTGAGCATACAAAAGATGGCTACATTTGCTGCGGTATGCGATCAGGTGTTGTTGGCTTGCTTCCCGGCGACCCCGGTGCGATCACCGGCGACGACGCAGCGCGGCTGCGAGCGCTGGGATTTGCCGGGGCGTCGATCACAGTGAGGGACCCGGACTCGTTTGACGACGCGGCGCTCGTTCGGGCGCGTACCGTGCTCGCGGATCACGGCATCCGGGTGGCGCAGGCGAACGCCAGCTATCCGGCGCTTGTCCATCCGGACGAGGCACAGCGGGCGGAGGGTATCCGTCTGGTGCAACGCGCCTGCCGCGCGGCGCGTGTCCTCGATGCGGTGTTTTTGCTGGTTCGCTCGGGCAGCGTCAACCCGGGCGGCAACTACTGGCCCCATCGCGAGAACCACACGCCAGAGACGCGCGACAGGCTGATCGACAGTCTTCGCCAGGTGTGCGCCGCTGCGGAGACGGAGGGCGTGACGCTCGGACTGGAGTGCCACGTGATCACAACCCTCGAGTCGCCGGCGGTCGTCCGGGAGATCATCGAAGCCGCCGGCTCGCCGGCGCTGCGCTATAACGCCGATCCGGTCAACTTCGTCGGCTCGTTTCGTGAGGCGTACAATACCTCCGCTCTGCTCCATCACGTATTCGGCGAGTTGGGGAGGTACATCGTCGGCGCGCACGTGAAAGACGTCTGCCTGGGGAACCGGCTCATCGTGCACCTAGACGAGTGCGCACCTGGCGAAGGTATCTTCGATATCGCTGCCTTCATGCAACTGTACGAACGGTGCCTGCCGGACGGTTACGTCCTCATCGAGCATCTGCCGAACGCGAAGATACCCGAGGCGAAGCGGTCGCTCGATCGGATCGTGGCGCAAGCCGGCATCGTCTGGCGTAAGTGAGCCCGGTGAGGCAACTGCTGAAAGGAATGAAGCGTCTGCAATGGCTGGAAGGTTAGCGGGCAAAGTCGCCGTCATTACGGGCGGCGCACGAGGGATCGGCGGGGCCGCCTCTCGTATCTTCGCGGCCGAGGGCGCGAAAGTCGTCATCGGCGATCTGCTCGAGGCAGAAGGGGAAGAAACGGCGGCGGCGATCCGGGAGATCGGGGGCGACGCCCTCTTTGTGAAGACCGATGCGACGCAGGAAGAGGACTGCCTCCGCCTCGCATCGGCCGCCGCCGAGCAGTTCGGAAGGCTCGACGTCGTGGTGACGTGCGCCGGTATTCTGCAGGGCGCGTACCTTGCGCTCGAGGAACTCGACCTCGAGACGTTTGAGCGTGTGCAGGCGGTCAACGTGCGTGGCACGTTCCTTACCGTCAAGCACGCCGTGCCGCACATCAAGCGCAGCGGCGGCGGTGTGGTGCTGTGCATCTCGTCGGGTGCCGGCGTGAAGGGTTCGAGCTCGTCGATCGCCTATGGCACGAGCAAGGCAGGCGTCCACGGTCTGGTGATGACGCTCCAGCCGCGGCTCGAGCCACAGCGCATTCGCGTCCACGCGATCTGCCCCGGCAGCATCAACACCGTGCTCAAGCGCGAGAACGTCGCCGACGGCGCCCGTGCCGCCGGCCGCGACGTACCGCAAGCGCTCGCCGGCGCTGGGCTCGGCGATCCGGAGGGTGTGGCCAAGGTACTTGCCTTTCTCGCGAGCGACGATGCGGATTACGTGCGGGGGACGATTTTTACGCGGTGATCACGCGAGCAGAGCGAGCAAGTGATGGATAGTGTCGATACGCACGGCCATCTGGGCCCGTCGCCGACCGGCAGCACCGGCGAGACGACCGAAGTGGAGGTGCTGGAGGCGATGGAGGCGAACGGCGTCACGACGACGCTGGTGATGCCTCAGTCGCTCCAGCCGGACGAGCGGGCGTCGCACGACCGAATTGCGCGCTTCGTCGAAGCCAATCCCGGGCGGATCTTTGGCATGGCGAGTATCTCACCCTTGTGGGACGAGGCCACCTACTTCGCCGAGGCACGGCGCTGCGTGCGCGAGCTTGGCTTCAAGGCGCTCAAGCTCCACCCCGGCTCGTACAACACCGCGCCGACACAGCCACGCGCCGAGAAATGCTTCCGTGCGGCGGTCGAGCTGAGTGTGCCGTTGATTGTTCATACCGGGCTCGGTGCGCCGGCCGCGCTTCCGTCGCTGATCATTCCGCGTGCCCGGCAGTTTCCCGACCTGCCGATTGTCCTGGCGCACGCCGGCTTCGTCGCGTATGCCGACGAGGCGGTGGTCGCGGCGCAAGTGTGCCCGAACATCTACCTCGAGCCATCGTGGTGCCAGTACTACCAAGCCAAGAAGATGGTCGCGGCGATCGGCAGCGAACGCATGCTCATGGGCTCCGACCACCCACCGAACCTCGCCGTCGAGCTGGCGAAGTGGCGCGCGACGGGCATCTCGGAAGACGACTTGGCGAACGTGCTCGGCCGTACGGCGCGCCGCTTGTTCCGGCTGCCGCACGCGTGAAGCGTGAAACGTGAGCTACGGGGCCTCGCTGTGCGGGAACGTGGCTTATTCACGACAGGAGCAGCGTTGTGCGGAAATGTCGCCCGTTGACGCGCAGGCGCCGCATGAAAGCTCTCGTGTTACGCTCCACGTTTCACCGTTCACGATGACATGGCTTCGCTAGTACGACCACGCGCGCGGTAGCGGCTGCTCGTTCTCGATGACGCGCCGGAGCAGACGCCCACGCATTTCCGAGAGCACTTCGCCGTAAGCGGGATCGCCCGCCACGTCGACGTACTCGCCGGAATCGCGCTCGAGGTCCCACAGCGATTCCTTGCCGCTGCTCTCGCAAAGATAGCGGTAGCGCGTCGTGCGCAGCGACTTCCAGCCGCGCTGCTCCATGAGAGCCGAGTCGCGACCCGAGCGCTCGCGCCCTTCCAGCACGGGTAGGAGTGACCGGCCCTGCACCTGCGGCGGGACCGGTACGCCGGCGCATTCCAGGAGTGTCGGCACGACGTCGACGGCTTCGGCGATGCCGGGCGCGGTGCGCCCCGGCGAACGTACGCCCTGCGGCCAGCGCACCACCAGCGGCACACGACTGACCGGATCGGGTCCCGGATAACCCTTCCCCTGGCGCAGGTGCTCGCCCAGCCAGTCGCCGTGGTCGGACGTGAAGACGATCACGGTATCTTGTGCGAGGCCGAGGTCGTCCAGGCACGCCACCAGACGGCCAACGTGGTGGTCGACCTCGCTGACCATCGCGTAGTAGCCGTGGCGCGCGACGCGGAGCAGATCGTCGGTGTAGTTGGAGCCCGGGCGCTGCGCGTCGACCTCGGGCGGAAACGCGGGCAAGGTGAACTGCGAGGGATCGTAAAGGTCGAGGAACTCCTGGGGGGCGATCCACGGACTGTGCGGCGAGTAGAAGCTGGCGATGCAGAGCCAGGGCTGCTCGCGATGCGTCCGGATGAACTCGAGCGACTGCTCCGCGACAAACGAGGCATGCGTCAGGTCGCTCCTGGCGCGGAGCGCGTGAAACTGCGGGGAGTGGCGCACCTCGGGGTGGACGACGGTGTCCTGCACGCGCATCGCTCGGTACCACGTCTGCGCCATTGGCGGCAGACCGGGGCTGATGGAGTCGAGTTGATCGGGCGCCTTGCGGCGTACCCACGCGCGGTAGGCGTCCTCATAGCAGCCCGGCTCGTCGGAGATTTCCAGGTAGTCGAACCCATAATCGGGGTGGATCTCGCGGTGGTCGCGGTTGGCGTGCGGCATGAAGTGCAGCTTGCCGATGTTCGCCGTGACGTAGCCGAAGGGCCGTAGCATCTTCGGCAGCGTCACCGTCTCCGGCGGAACGGGCACGCCCATGTGGGTGATACTCAACGTTGAAGGATATTGGCCGGTGAGGCAGCTCACGCGGCTCGGCATACAGACCGGGTTCTGGACGAAGCAGTGCTCGAAATTCACTCCCTGTGCAGCCATGGCGTCGAGCGCGGGCGTTCTTACGTCGGGATTGCCGTTGGGTCCAATCGCGTCCCAGCGCAACTGGTCGGTGTAGATGAAGAGGATGTTGGGTCGTTTCATTCCGGCACCGGAGTCCATTTTGCACTTTTCACTCGCTGCTGCGTGGCGGGCGCCGGCGGCTGCGCAGAAACTCCTCGAGGGCGTCGACCATCGCGGCGCCGCTGGGGAGCTCGCCGCCGCGCCGCGCGCGGTCGAGGTTTCGCTCGGTCGACTCCGTCTCCTCTTCGCGCGCCTGGTTCTCGAGATCTTGGACGTAGGCCATCGCCTCCGGATCCTTCGAAACGGCATCCCGCACCTGCTCGTCGAACTGCTCGGCCGCCTCGTCGAGCATCTCCGAGTCCAGCGGGATGTCCAGGACGCGGCGCACCTCGCCGAGCATCGTGGCGGCAACCGACGGATTGGGCGTGGCGGAGATGTAGTGCGGCGCCCATCCCCAAATGCTGGCGACGGGATAGCCGGCCTCGGCGAACCGGTTGGTAAGCACGCTGATGATGCCGGTCGGGCCCTGGTAGCGCGATGGCTTGAAACCAAGTTCGCGCAGAAGCGAATGGCGTTCGGCGTTGAGCGCCGAGCCGGTCACCCGCACCGGGAGCGTGTGCGGCACGTCGCCGTACAGTGCGCCAAG
The DNA here is from genome assembly GCA_016199265.1 of Chloroflexota bacterium. Taxonomy (GTDB): domain Bacteria; phylum Chloroflexota; class UBA11872; order UBA12225; family UBA12225; genus JACQGX01. Next base: position 7,680 of record JACQGX010000221.1, read on the forward strand.
GGCGACGACGAGCTCGACGCCGCACCGCTTCGCGACTTCGAGCACGAGGCTCGTAAACGTGCGCCAGCGCAGGTCCGGCTCTGTCCCTCGCAGCACGACGAGGTCATGTGCCTCCGGTCCGCTGCGCGGATCAGGGCAAACGAAAAACTCGTTCGACGGCCATTCGATCCGCCGGCGCCCCCGTCGGGAAATGCGAACGTACGGCCGCGTGTCGGTGAACACGAAAAACTCTTCCGGATCGATCGACGCGATCTTGTCGCCGTTACGCTGTGAGATGATAATACGGGCCACAGTGCTCGCCGCTTCCCCGGCATCGTTCCAGCCCTCAAACGCCATGAGCAGGATCGGGTTGCGCAGCGGCCGAACGTGCGTGATCTTCAGCGCAGACACCAGCGGGTCCTGAGGCGACACTTGACGAGTACGCCGCGGGCGAGGGTTCGTGCCTGCACCGGATGCGGCATCTCCAGTTGGTGTAGTTGACATGATGAGGTTCCGGTGCCAGCGGCGCGGCCGCGCCGCTCGAGCGCGAGCTACCAAGATAATACCCGGATGGCCCAAAGCAGGGGGCGTGCCAGCTCGAGGCAGCCCGTCCCGATCCGGTGGGCGCAAGAAAAACTTGCGGTGCCCCCGCTCACCCTGAGCTTGTCGAAGGGCGGACGCGGAGGTCCATTCGACAAGCTCAGGGTGAGCGGGACGTTTCCGGGAGTCTTGCCTGCACCCCGATCCGGTCGATACCGCGCGCTACGCGCCGGTGCGGCGAAGGTAGTGCCGGGCGCGATAGAGGCCATCCAGGCCGAACGCCTGAGACACTGTCATTCATCGCTTGTGGCGTCGTCGTACCACTGGAAAGTGCGTGCCATCTGTCGCCGCTCATGGAACCGGGCGAGCCCGTGCTCAACGACAGCATCGACTTCATGCCTTTCGACGGCGCCGTCGAGGAGCAGACCCACCAGAAGCGAGCGTGCCACGTGATCGGCATCGGCGGCGTACGCCTCTTCGGCCAGGCGCAGAACGGTCGCCAGCGCGGTGGCGACCGCCGCGGTGTGTTGGGCGCTAGCAGTGGCAGACGGTCTGCCTGAACGGGAAGCTGTGGTGCTCATCAGTATCACCTCTAGCCGGGCCCTCCTCGGCCGCCTTTTCGGTGGCCGGTTGTTCCGACACCGGTGTGTACAGACGTGGCAGGTGACCGGCTCGGGACGTCCAAACACCAAGACCGGCCTGGCGTGGCTCGCCGGCCGGTCGAGGGATCAGGGGACCACGGAATACGCCACGTGGCGGGCGGAACGACACGTACTTGTCCGCCGGCGCATCACCCAGCGTACTCCGCGTACCAAAAGGCGCTACTTCCGCTTATGGCGCTCGCGCTTGAGGCGCTTGCGGTACTTATGCCGGGAGATCTTCCGGCGCCGTTTCTTGATAACTGAGCTCATATTCCCGCAAATTGTGCCACACGCCTGACGGGCACATCCAATTGGGTGTCGAGATGCACTGGCGAGATGCGCTTTGGGAAACAAAAAGGCAGAGGTAAAGACCTCTGCCTGAACCCGCCGGCCGCTTATGTTCGCTATTCACTTGACGCGTAAATCGGGCGGAGCACGAAAGGGGATTTATCCTTCGTCGACGCCCATGGCCGTTGCGCCGCCAGACGCGGCACCGGATTCCTGTGACGCACCCGGTGTCAGCCACAGACAGCCGCGCCCAGCGGCCCGGGCCTCCTCCTCGAGCGCGGCCAGGTGGGCACCGCGGCCGGCGTCGGTCCGCACTGCCTGTGCCAGCCCCTCCGCGACCAACGCCGCATCGATGAACACGCCGTCGGGGGTAAAGGCGTAGTAGAGGCGCTGGCCGCGAGCGTCGAACTCGTAGGCCGGGTCGGCCTCGAGTACGACGCGCGTACCCACCAGCTCCCGGTTGCGGTCGAGGGCCGCTTGGCCACATCGGTGGGTGGGGAGCGGAGCCTCGGCTCCGAGGTACGCCACGGCCGCGCGCACGCCGGCGATGTGCACGTCGAGCGAGCTCCCGTCGATCACTCGAGTAACCTGCGCCTCGACTCGCGCTGGAGTGACGGTGGCCGTGGCCGTCGGAGTGTGCGTCTCAGCCGGGCTCGGTGTTGCGGTTGACGTCACCGTGGCGGTCGAGGTGGCCGTGCTCGTCGCTGTGCTCGTCGCTGTGCTCGTCGCCGTGGCAGACGGCGTTGCCGTTGCCGTGGCGGTCGGCGTGGCCGTGGCGGTCGGCGTGGCCGTTGGTGTGCCGACGGCGGGAGGTACAGGGGTAGCAGGCGCGACCAGCGCAGGTGTGGCGGGCGCGACCAGCGCGGGTGTGGCAACCGTCACGGCTGTCTGGTCGATCACGGCTGCGGATACTGCGCCTTCTGCAGGCACGCGCGGGAAGGATATCAGCCAGAAAACACCGGCGGCAGCCGCGACGACGGTCAGGGTAACGCCTCGCAGAGCAGTCAATTCACACCACCTTGGGCACCGGCGCAGCCGGCGCAACGATCATGGCCCAAAAGGAGAGACGAAGAACGAAGAACGAAGAACGGAGGATCGCATCTCCCTTCGATGTTTGCCGGTCGTCTCGCCTCGTCTGTCCACTGTCCTTGCTTCCTCCTTCGTCTTTCACACCGACGTGATCTCGACGAAGCAGATTTTGTTGTTCTTTGATCCTGGAGCATTGCTCACCGTTAGGCGGCCGTCGCCGACCGTGACCGAGACCGTCCCTTCCAGCCAACGGTTCGCGCTGGTCGGGGTGCCGTCGACCGCCAACACCCCCTCGACAGAGAGCCTGTAAACGCTGTCGATGTGGCTGGGATCGCCCGCCACCACGCGCACGCGGTAGGTACCGTTGGGCACGGCGACCTCCCACGCAAACGTCCCGCCCAGTTGCATGTGGTTAAGCGTGTCGTAGCGCTGGTCCGGCGAGCGGGTGGAGTTGCGGTCGCGGGTGTTGGCGGTGTTGTTGACACTCCAGCCGTAGGTGTAGCCGTTGCCGCGCGGACCGTAGGTTGCGCCGTCGTCCTTCAAGTACCCCGCCGGTATGGGGGCCGACGCCGGCTGAAAGTTGATCATGGCGCCAAAGCCCGTTGTCGGGGTAGGCGGCGGGGCCGTACTCGCCACGACCTCGAGGGCGGAGAGCTTGGCGTTGTCGGCGACGGTGGTGAAGGCGACGTCCAACGCCCCGTCGGCGACGCTGACGGCGAACGTCTTGTCGAGGGCGGTGTTCCTCGGCAC
>JACQGX010000222.1 GCA_016199265.1 Chloroflexota bacterium
AGAGTCGAGAGTCGAGAGTCGAGAGTCGAGAGTCCAACGCACGTCGCGACCGGCAGTCAACAGCAATGACCGCAAACCTTGGAGTGCGGACTCTCGCCCTCTCGCCCTCTCGCCCTCTCGCCCTCTCGTCGTGGTTCCCGCCGTCTTACGCCTTGACCAGCTCGACCTCGCGCGTGGCATCGACGAACTGCCGCTTGCGCAAGATTGCGAGCTCGGCTTCGATGTCTTCTTCGGCTTCGCGCATCATACGCTCTGGGATGAGCCCGGCCTCGTGCAGGTGTGCCAGGGTCTCCTGCTCGGTCTTGAGGTAGAAGCGGCGGGCGATGACGCGCTGGGCGTGGACGACGTACTCTGGAAACTGCGCGGCGAACTCGACAAGCGCGCCCTCGGCGACCTCGCGTTCGACGCGGTAGAGCGCGTCGACCGCCTGGAACGCTTCGTCGGAGACGTGCGCCACCCCCATCTCGTCGAGCTCGTGCAGCACGGTATCGACGATCAGCCGGTGCGCGCGCCGCATCTCGTACTGGCGCTCGATGTCACCCGACCGCCGCCTCCTCGCCCACGCGCGCAGCGGGAGGAAGCGATCGGCAGAGGCGACCAGCGCGTTGCTCAGCCGCCGCGACTTCGAGGGCCTGGGTGCGCGCACGCCTGCCTCGGCTTCCCACTGCCAGCGCAGCGCGTCGAGCTCGGACTGAATGCGGTGGTGCAGCTCTTTGAGCGTTCCCTCGGAGATCTCGCCATCCTCGAAGAGGGCCGTCGCCGCGCGCTTCTCCAGTAGGAGCGTGTGCCGGCGGAGCAACCGCTCCTCGTCGGCACGCGTAAATCGCTCCCGCGTGCGAACCTCGTCGAGCGTGTGCCGGTGTTCGTCCTGGCTCTCGTGCAACTGCGCCGCGAGCTCGTCGACGATCCGTTGCGAGACGACACCCTGTCCGCGCAGTCGATCCAGCTTGTGCTCGACCTCCTTGGCCACCAGCGCCATCGCGGTCTGGCGCTCCATCGCCTCTTCGCGGCTGTCCTGCATCAGGCCCAGACGGCGCAGCAGCGGACCGGTGGTCGGCCCGCCGATCAGCAGCGTAAAAAGCACGACGCCGAACGTGAGGTCGATGACCAGCTCGCGCGACGGGAATTCCGGCGGCAAGCTGAGCGCCATCGCCAGGGCCAGCGCACCACGCAGGCCACCCCAGAACAGCACGACCTGGTACGTACGCGAGATGTTGTCGCCAAAGAGGCGGTTGAGCGCCGGCATGATGACGAACATCGGGATGGCGCGGGCGACCAGCACCGCGCCGATGGCCATGAGCAAGACCGGACCGTGGCCCGACATCTGGTTGAGGTCGACGCTCAAGCCCACCAGGAGGAAGATGAGCGCGTTGACGATGAAGCCGAGCAGTTCCCAGAAGTGCTCCATTTGCGGGAGGAACACCGGGGCGATCTTGGTACGACCGAAGTTGCCCAGCGTAACACCGGCCGCGACGGTGGCGATGACGCCGGAGACGTGGAAGACGTGATCGGCAATGGCGAACGTGCCGTACGCCAGGACGAGAGTCAGGCTCACGACGACGGCGCTCTCTCGTCCGATCCGGCCGATGAGCAGTGAAAACAACCAGCCGGCGAGCACGCCGACGATGGCACCGCCGGCAAAGACGCGGATGAACTCGATTGTTGCGCCCGGAACCACCTCGAGCCCGCCCGCCCCGGCCAGCGCCAGGCCGAGCAAGAGCTTGAAGAAGACGAGGGCGGTCCCGTCGTTAAATAGGCTCTCGCCGTCGACCAGCATACTCAGGCGTTTTGGTGCGCCGGCCTCTTTAAAGATGGCGAGCACGGCCACAGGATCGGTGGCGGAAATCAGCGCACCGAAGACGAGTGCGACCGAGAGCGGCATGCCGCCGAAGATCGAAAGCAAGACGCCCACCAGTCCGGTCGACACGAGCAGCACCGGCACGGCGAGCACGAGGATCGGGCGTAGATTTTCGATCAGGCGTCGCGAGTCGATATTGAACGACGCTTCGAAGAGCAGCGCCGGGACGAGCACGAAGATCGTGACGTCGGCCGAGAGCTTCAAGCTGCTCACCGAATCGAGCTGCGGCAACTGGCTGAGCAGACGCAGATCGACGCCGAGCAACACCAGGCCAACGGTGAACGGCAGCCGGAGCCGCTTGAGGCCCACGGCAGCCAGCGCGGCGACGAGCAACAGGCTGCTGAGCAGTAGCACGACCTCCGGCATATGCAGCGTGTGTTCGGCCGCGGCGGCCGGCTCACTAGCCGCGGCCGAGCCGGCGGCGCCGATCGCCGCGAGCAGCGCGAGTGTGCCGGCGTCGCCGGAATGTGTTCCGAGAAGCGAGCCCATTGTGTTCCTCCTGGCAAGTGGCGGCATGGCCGATGTGGCCGCCGACCGCGCCATGGTACACTCGGCCGCCGCGAACCGCGAGAAAGCCGGACCGATGGGTGAACCCCCTCACCCCTAGCCCCTCTCCCACCAGGGGAGAGGGGAACGGCGGACTCCCCCTCTCCCCAACGTGGGAGAGGGTGCCGAGGGGTGAGGGGCTACGCCGCCTCGTGGATCGCCTCGGCGACGAGGCGGCCGGCAGTCCGGAGGTCGTCTTCGGAGAGCATGCTCCAGGCGAGGCGGAGGTATTCCTGGCCCGAGCCGTCGGCGAAGAACGCGGGGCCGGGGACGTAGGCGACGCCGCGATTGGCGGCTGCCCGGCTCACGGTGGTGGGATCCACCCCTTCCGGCAGCTTGAGCCAGAGGAAGAAGCCGCCGTCTGGTACGTGCCACTGCGGCTTGAGCGATTCGCCCGGTGCGAAGCCGCTCTCGAGGCCGGCGATCAGCGCGTCGCGCTTGCGGCGATAGATGTCGATCAAGCGCCGCACGTGCTCGTCGTGATGTGCGGTGAGCCAGCGCGCTGCGACACGATTGGTGAACGGACTGGCACCACCGTCGAGCTTGAGCGCATTCAGCCGCGCCAGGACCTCCTGGGCGCCGATGAGATAGCCGACGCGCAGGCCGGCGGCCAGAATCTTGGAGAGTGTCGCCGATCGGACGACACGGCCCCGTGGCGCGAGCGAGAAGATCGACGGCAGCGATTCTCCCGAGAAGCGGAGCTCGCCGTAGGCATCATCTTCCAGAATGACGAAATCAAACTCGCCGGCCAATTCGGCAAGGCGCTGCCGGCGGTCGAGCGAGAGATCGACGCCGGCCGGGTTGTGGAAGTTGGGGATGGTGTAGACCAGCTTGGCCGGCGTGCCGGCGGCGCGCAGCGAACGCAGTCTCTCTTCCAGCGCGTCGACGCGCATACCGTGCTCGTCGAGCGGCACCATCTCGATGCGCGCCTGGAGCTGGCGCAGTGGGCGGAGTCCACCCATGAACGTCGGCGACTCGACGATGGCGACCTCGCCCGGGTTGACGAACGCCTGGGCGACGACCGCGAGACCGTGGTTCGAGCCGTTGACGACCAGGAACTCTTCCGGCGTGACTTCGATGTGGTCCCAGTGCTTGAGCTTCTCGGCCAACACTTCGCGCAGGCCGAGAAAGCCGGCCGCGTCGCCGTACATGAGCGCGGCCGGGCCATCATCGCTTGCCAGGAGCGAGGCGACGGTCTCGGCCAGCTCGCGACGGGGCAGAGACGCGGGATCGGGTTGGCCAGCGCCCATGTTGTAGCGTGCGCCGGTGGTGCCGGTGAACTGCACCGGCGGCAGCGCGGGAGCGATGCGGCTGAACAGCGGCTCGATTGCCGCGATCACGTCGGCCTGCTCAGCCGCGGCGTGTTGGGACCGATCGATTACCCGAGTCTCCGGCGTGCGTGTGCGGTCCATCGTCGTCATCGGCGCTGTGCTCCTCGTCCTCGTATGCTCGCGCGCCACGCCATGGAAAGGCGCGATGCGTTAGCTGAATGGTGAGTGGTGAATGTGTTGATATCGTACCGGGCTTGAAAAGATGAGCGAGGGTTTCTCGATGACAAAAGAGCAGGCGATGGTGGCAGAGTTTCACCGTCTCTTCGGCCTGAGCGCGCCCGACCACCTCGACGCCGAGAGCTATCCGGGTGAGTTGCGCGTACGCCTCATCCAAGAGGAGGCAGATGAGTTCGCGGAGGCCGTTCAAGTCGGCGACGTGCCGGAGATGATCGACGCGCTCTGTGACCTGCTCTACGTGACGTACGGCGCTGCGGTGGCGCTGGGCGTCGATCTCGAGCCGTTCTTCCAGGAAGTGCATCGCGCGAACATGGCCAAAGTCGGCGGCCACCGGCGCGCGGACGGCAAGTGGCTGAAGCCGGCGAACTGGCAGGCGCCGAATATCGAAGGTATCTTGCGGAAGCGGTATGGGCATGACGCGTGAAACGTGAAGCGTGAGTAATCGAGCGGCGCCCACCCGAAAACGTGACCCATCGCCACACAATGCTGGGCAGTGGCTCACGTTTCACGTTTCACGCGTCTCGTAGCTGCTCCACCAGCGCGCGGAAGGCCGCGGTGTAGCTGCGCCAGCCGAAGCCCTGGACGGAGGCTTTGGCGGCTTGGCCGACGATCGAGTGGCGGCGCCATTCCTCGCGCGCGTGGATGTTGGAGAGGTGCACCTCCACGACCGGAAAGGGCACAGCCTTGATGCAATCGTGCAGGCCGACGCCGTGCTGGGTCAGCGCGGCCGGGTTGAGGATGCAGCCGTCGAACTCGTCGATCGCGGCGTGCAGCCGGTCGAGCAGCGCCCCCTCGTAGTTGGATTGAAAACACTCGACGTCGACGTCCAGCTCGCGGGCGAGGGCCTCGATTCGGCTATCGATCTGTTCGAGCGTTGTCGTTCCGTAGATGTGCGGCTCTCGGCGCCCCAGGAGGTTCAGATTGGGACCGTGCAGGACTAGGATCTTGAGCCGCTTCGGGGTCGTGGACATTGGTATCGCTCCTTTATCTGTCATCTGTCATCGTCGGGTGGGGATTGTACTCGGCGCGCGGCTCGGCGTCCGCCGCCAGGCGGGGGAACGGCGTCTTGCCCGGTTGACTGCCGTGGTACGCTTTGTGCGTTCGGCCGTCAGCAGAAGGCCGGATTCAGTAGGAGAGCAGGGACATATGGCAGGCGAATCAGGAACATCGGAGGGCGGCGAAGACTCATCGTCGTTCCGTGACGGCGCGGTGCGCCACCAGCGATACGAGCGCGTCGCCGTCACGGAACCCCTGGTACGCTTGCCGGAAGATGCCGTCGCGGTCGAATGGTGGCTGGCTCGCCGCGTAATCGAGGGCGGCGGCGAGATCCCATACGCGCGGGATGGTGTGTTCGCGCTCTGGCCCGAGCACCGGGCCGAGACCGACCGGTGGACGTTTGGTCTCGAGTTCGAGTTCGCCGTGGCCGACGCCGAGTGGGTCGCCGCCGAGCTACACGCGCGCGGACTGTGCGCCTCGCCGGTCGCGGCGGCCTATCATGAATCGCGGGTCGACGGCTACTGGAGCGTCGAGCACGATCGCTCGGTCACGTCGGTCTTTCACAACGCCGACGGCAGCAGCCCGATCGTCGTGGGTGGCGAAGTGATCTCACCGCCGCTCAGGGACACGGCGGAGACGTGGCGCCAGGTCGCGACCGTACTCGAAGTGCTGCGTGCGTGCGGCGCCGAGGTGAATCAATCGTGCGGGCTGCACGCACACGTCGGCACGAGCGCGCTGCAGGAGCCCGGCAGCGCAGGTAGCGGTGGGCACGATGGCACGTTCGCCATCGTGCCCGCATTGTCGCGCCTGGCGATTCTGGCAAGCGTCTGCTTCGAAGATCTGGTGTTCCGCCTGGCGAGCGCAGAGGGTGGGCGGCACCGCGGACAAGCCTTCTACTATCGCCACTGCCGTCCCCTGGAACGTCCGTTGCAGCCGTCGTACGCGAGCATCGCCGAGCTGGCCGAGGCACTCGGGAAGCAGGGCGCCGCACGACGCGCCGCTCTCAACCTGACCAACGTCGGCGATCCGCACAAGGACACGGTGGAGTTTCGACAGTGCAACGGCACGCTCGACGGGCGGATCGTGCAGGCATTCTGCCGGCTGTGCACGGCGCTGGTCGGCGCGGCCCGCTGGGCGCCGGCGGCAGTGCACTTGGCGCCCGAGCCGCTGGGCAGCCACTGGCGCGATGGCGGCCGGCGAATGCACGGCGTCGCGGCGTGGGACGCCTCGACCGACGATGAACCCGATCCGTCGTCACTCTGGCGCTTCCTGGGCGCGATGAACCCCGACGGCCTGCCGATCGAGGCGGCGGCTTCGCTGCTCTGGTTGTTTCGCCGCGGCCGCTGGCAGCCGAGCCTGGCGGCGTTGGCGAGCAGGCAGTAGGCAGTAGGCAATTGCCGCCATACCCCAACGGACGTGGTGAGTTCACCGCCTGCCCCGTTCCTGCCGGCTCGATGCATCGCGCCCCTAACTATTACTGCCTACTGCGCACTGCCTACTCCGGTCCCCAGGTGCGCACGCCGGTTGGCTCGCCGACGACGACGGTTGCGTCGAAGCTCCAGAAGAGACCGGTCTCCAGGATTCCGGGGATCGCACGCAGCCGGGCGTCGAGGGATGCTGGGTCGAGCAGGTCGGTTCCGGGGAACTCGCAGTCGAGCACCCAGTTGGCGTTGTCGGTGACGGAGGGTGTGCCGCCGGTGCCGCGGCGAAGCACGGGCGTGCCGCCGATCCGCCGGATGAGCCGGGCACAGGCGGCCCACGCGAACGGCAGCACTTCGACCGGCACGCCCCGAGTGGTGCCTAGACGAGGAACGAGTTTGGCGCGCTCGACGACGATCACCAATCGATCGCTCGCCGCCGCCAGCACCTTTTCGCGCAGCAGCGCGCCGCCGCCGCCTTTGAGCAGCCGGCGCTGCGGGTCGACCTCGTCGGCACCGTCGATTGTTAGGTCGAGGCGCGGGTGCTCGTCGAGCGTCGTCAGCGGCAGGCCGAGCGCCCGCGCACGCGCCTCGGTCGCGGACGACGAGGGCACGCCCTGAACGCGCAACCCCTGGGGCATGCGTTGAGCGAGCGCTTCGAGCGCGTGGCCGGCGGCCCGGCCGGTGCCGAAGCCCAACACCATGCCATCGCAGACGAGCTCGACGGCACGCTCGGCGGCGGCGCGGCGCTGCTCGGCTCTTGGATCGCCGGCACTTGATTCGACTGCCATCGTTGTTGGTTCCGCGATTCTAGCCGCCGTAGGCGCCTTGGTGGAACCCGCAGGCCTGCTCACTTCGCACTTTGCACTTGGATTAGTACGGGCGCGCCGTGTCGCCGAGCCTGTTCGCCGGTACGATTTAGAGACCGATGGCAGCGCGGAAACGAGTACGCGACGTGAGCGCCCACGAATACGGGAGCGCGCAAGCAGACTCTCGCCTAGACGATTTCCGGCGAGGGCTGTATCCCATTCTCCTCGAGGGCGACGTTTCCGCCTTCCGGCGCTACCTTGCGCGGTGGGAGGACATGATCGGCGATACCGCCGAGCTGGCCGAAACACCGGTTGAACAGCAACGCCGGACGATGGCGACGCTCCTCCGTCGCCCCCAGCAATTCAACCTGCCGCCTTGGCCGGCGGACAGGGGGTGGTCGCCAGCGCCGCCGGCGCGAGAAGCGCCCGCCGAGCCAGAGGGGCAGGGGGATGGGCCGGCCGATGCGGATGAACGTGGCGAGCTCGGACATTCGAGGACAGTGGCAGCGCCGAACGTGCCGGCACCGACGCTCCCCGGGCCGAGCGTCGATCGGCGGCTACCGGCCGCGCTGGCTCCGGCTACACCGGCTTCGACGACGCCGGCCGCGACTGAGCGAGAGCCACGGCCTGGGATCGCCCTCACACAAGCAAACGACAAACCGCAGGAAGGCGACGGCATGTGGGCGTTGCAGGCGCGGGCCACAGAGGAGCCATCCGCGCCGTCGCGCGTCTACCAGGTCGACATGCTGACCGGAGAGTACGTCGAGGTCGTGCCGCAGCGCACTCCGGCGCACCTTACCCGTGACACAGGCGGCGCCGAAGACGAGCCATCGGCCGCAGCGCCTGCGCCGCGTCGGAGGCCACGCCGGTCACACCGCGCCGCCTCGGCCGGGGTCGAGCTGCGCCAGCTCGCTTTCTGGTCGTAGTCCCGATCTCGGGAGGGCCTATCCTCCGGCGGGCGAAGATTGACAGGCGAGGCGAGCAACACTTCCGGATGCGGGGAGACGTGTAGGGGCGTATGGCATACGCCCAGGGGCGGCGGCCGGGCGTATGGCGATCATCTGCTCCAACTAATTGAGGCCTGGTCATAAATACGCCGCGGCCGCGTGACAGCGGCCGCGGCGGCCTCGTACCGTTTGGTTGCCACACCGCACGACGGAGGCAATCGAATGGTAGCCGAAGAATGGTAGCCGAAGTCGTCGCCGCGCCGTCGCTCCTGGTCACCCTCATCCGGCTCATCGACCGCATCCCGGTGCCCCCGCCGCCGAAGCGCCCCCGCGGGCGGCCGACGACCTACCCGGACCGGCTGTTCCTCTAAGCGCTGGTGCTCATGCTCGTGCGCCACCTGGCCAAGGTGCACGAGTTGCTGGCTATGCTGGACGAGCCGACCCCCGAGATGCGCCAGCTGCGCACCCTGTTGACGACCGAGCAGGGCCGCTCTCCCACCCGCCGCACCTGGGAACGCCGTCTGGCGCGCCTGCCCGCGACGCTGCCCGCTCAGATCGGCTGCCTGGGGCGCCACCTGGTCGGGCGGCTGCAGCCGTGGCAGGACGGCGGGCGCGCGGCGGCGATCGACCGCACGGTGTTGCGGGCCCACGGCGGCGTCTGGCACCAGAAGCACCGGGAGGCAGGGATCGTG
>JACQGX010000225.1 GCA_016199265.1 Chloroflexota bacterium
ACCTCCATGGTCAACAGAACGGGCCACCCGCTCGCCGGTGACGCTCGCGCCTCGGTGGCGCTACCCCGTGAACGACTACCCGTCGAGCAACGCGCGTCAGCCGAGAGGCGCTATCGTGGAGATGATGTGTGAACCCGGACACCAGCCGCGGGGTGGTCTGCCTCATGCGCGCGGTCTGCGCTCGGCGGCCCCTGGAAGAAGGAGACATCGTGGCGACCAATAAGACGCTGGACGACATCGCGGCCCAACTGCGGCACTTCACGCTGGAGGAAGTGATCGCGCTCGTCGGCGACTTCCTCGCTGGCCTGGACGAGGCGCAGCGGGCACGCTTCCGCGAGTTGGTTGGGCGGGGGCCGCGGCCGCTGGTGGCCGAGACGATGGGCCTGGACGACGCCGGCGACTTGCTCGCGGCCATCCAGGAACTGCACGACGACCTTGCCAACGACAAGTACGTCGAGTACGGGGCAGGCTATGACCCCGAGTACGGCGACTATCGGGGGTTTGGCGACGATAGCTGGATCGAAGAGATGGACGACCTGTTCGGGGCGGCCACCAGTCTGTTCCGAGCCGGTCGCTTCCAGGCGGCGGCCGAGGCGTACCTCGCCCTCTTCCATGTCTTCGATCTCGGCGAGGACGGCTACCACTTCACACGTCCGGATCCGGTGGAGGCGCTGCGCAGCGACGTGGACGCGATGAAGGTGAACCTCTTCATCGCCATCGGTCGCAGCGCTGGCGGCCCGGCGGCCGCGGCCGAGCGGGCCCTGGAAGTGTCAGAAGACATCGGCTGGCATGGGACGAATCGCTACGCCCTGCTGGACGCCTGGCAGAGCCGCCCGGAGCTACTGGCTGGCCTGGAAGCGGCGCTCGTCGAGCAAGCCGCCGCGCAGGCCGTCTCCCATGCCCACGTCTTGCCGCATGAGGCGGACCTGCTGCGCGAGCTCTTTCGCCGCCACCGGGCCCTCCCTGACTATGCAGCGCTCTGCCGGCGCGTGGGTGCCCTGCAGGGCTGGCCATATGAGGATCTGGTGAACCGCTACCGGCAGCAGGAAGACTGGGACCAGGTGCGGGCGTGGGGCGAAGACGCGCTGCAGCACGTGCCCGCGGCCAGCCCCTCTCGCCCAGCGCTGCAGGAAGCGCATGGCGAGGCCCTGCTCCGGCTCGGCCGGCCCGTCGAGGCGGTCGATACGCTGCGCTCGCTCTTCCGTCAGCAGCGCGAGGTCTCGGTCTACCTCAAGCTACGTGAGGCGGCCCAGGCCATCGGCCGATGGGCGGCGCTGTATGGGGAACTGACGGCGGAGCTGCGCCAATACGTGCTGGCGGCGACCAGGGACCAGTCGAGTTACTCCGCCGGCGCGCTGCTGGTAGCCGGCTGGCTTGGCTTTGCGTACCTCCTCGAAGGGGCCTGGCAGGCGGCCATAGAGTGGGCGGCGAATCCCGCACTCCCACCAGGCTGGCAAAACGAGGATCGGTCGCGGATCGTGGCCACCGGCCTGCTGCGCATGGGATTGGCAGCGCCGCCGAGGGGGGCACCCGGCCGGACAGACGACACACTGACCGAGGAGCTGCAGGACGCTCCGGCTGTCATCCGAGAGCACGGCGTCATGTTGGAGGCGGCGGCCGGGTCCCTCGACCGCGACAGATTGCTCGACAGCGCGGTCCAGGTCTACGAACACCTGGTGACGCGCGCCGCCGCCGGGAGGGCTCGGCCGAGCTATGCCCAGGCCGGCGCCTGCTGCAAGGTCATCCGGTCTATCAGGCGGCTGCAGGGGCGTGAGGTGGAGTTTGAGCGCTACTACCAGGGGCTGTTCGTCACCTACAGCCGGTATGCCGCGCTCAAGGACGAGTTGCGCAAGGCGGTCGAGGGGTCCGGCGACCGGCGCACACGCCGGCGCTGACCGGTACGTCTGACCGCCGCTCTCGCGCTCTCGCCCACGCGTGCAGACGTTAGGGCAGCTCCACTGCGGACGAGGCCGGCGGTCCAGGGCAGGTGGTCTTCCAGCGGCGTGCCGGGTGCGATGCCGGGGAACGCGAATTCGCCGAGGGGAAAGGCGGTGGTGCGGCGGTGAATGGCCTTGACGAGGCCGACGGCGGACTCGACGTCGAGGAAGTCGTCGTCGGGCTGCGCCGTAAAGCATTCGAGCAGCTCGACGCGGGACTGGGTTTCGGCAAGCGCGGCGGAGAGCTCGGCGCGATACTCCGCGGGGGTGACGAATCGGGACGTGAGGAAGGACCACTCGGTGCGGCCGGCGTCGGGGGCGGCGGACTGGGTTTCGTAGCGGATAACGCGGCGGAGGCGCCAGAGGATGAGGGCGACGCGATCGGCGAGGAGGGTCTCGAGGTCGCCCTGGGGCTGGAGGCTGCGGCGGAGGCCGGCGTGGTGCCTGGCCCAGTCCCGCTCGTTCTCGAGGCCGGGGATGACGGGGAGGGCGGAGCGGAGGCCGTGAGCGAGGGCGTTGCGGGAGGAGCGGGCTTTGCCGCTGGTGGACTTGGGGCAGGTGGACTTGGACGCGGTGGCCGGGACGGAGCGGGCGGGCGTGCTGGGCATGGTGAGACTCCTTGGGCAGACGTGCTCGGAGCCATAGTAGAACAACTATTCTAGTCTGTCAAGACCACTCTCCGCATTGGGTGCAGGCGAAAGTTCCGGCGGCGTAGGTGTTTTGTAGGGGCGTATCGCCATACGCCCGGCCGCCGCCCCTGGGCGTATGCCATACGCCCCTACAGCCAGTGGCGGTCCCCGGAACGTTTGCCTGCACTCCTGCGCATTCGATGGCGGGATCGGTCTGGCACGCAGAACTGAAAGCGGCTCGTCTTCGTGAGCGCCAGATCGTGGGCAGTCCGGCTTGGGAAGTTGGCGGAGTACGTGGTGCACGCGCCGCTCGGAGCGCGGAACCGGATGGGCGCCATCGTGGTGTCGAACGTGGTGGGGCTTGTGGCGGACTCGGCAGTTTGTCCATGTACCCTCTTCGAATGAGCGGCGTGATTGCCCCATTTCGTGAGCGGTACGGGCGGGCGCTGGCCGACGCGCGCCTGCGCACCAATCTGCTCACTTTCCAGCGCGTGTGGAAGCGCACGCGCGACGCTGCTTTTGGGCGACTGTCGCAGGAGGCGCCCGCGCTTGGCGCCGAGGCCGCCTCGTTTGGCGATGCGCGGCGGCGCCTCACGGCCGCGAAGGATGCCGTGCTGGCCGATCCGCCCGCGATGCAGGCGGCGTTCATCGCGGCAGCCACCGCGGCGGGCATAAACGTGCACCAGGCGCCCGACGCCGCCGCCGCGCGCGACACCATTCTGCGCCTCCTACGGGAGCGCAACGTGTCGCTGCTCGCCAAGGGCAAGAGCATGGTGGCCGAGGAGGTCTTTCTCAACCACCACCTCGAGGCGGCGGGCATCCGCGTTGTCGAGACCGACCTGGGTGAGTGGATCATTCAGCTCGCGCACGAGACACCTAGCCACATGGTGATGCCGGCGATCCACAAGAGCCGCCAGCAGGTCGCGATGCTGTTCGAGCACGAGACCGGCCGCACCGTACCACGCGACGACATCCAGGCGCAGGTACGCCTGGCGCGCGAGGAGCTGCGCCGGACGTTTCTGGAGGCCGGCGCTGGGATGATCGGCGCCAACGCGCTGATCGCCGAGACCGGCTCGGTCATGTTGATCACCAATGAGGGCAACGGCGACCTGGTGAGCACGCTGCCGCGCACGCTGATCGTCATCGCCGGCTGGGAGAAGCTCGTTCCCACGTTCACGGACGCCACGGCACAGCTCCGCCTGCTGGCGCGCTCGGCCACCGGCCAGGAGATCACGACGTACACGACGTTCATTACCGGCGCCGAGCCCGGGCGCGAGGTGCACCTGGTGCTGGTCGACAACGGCCGCACCGAGCTGTGGTCGGATCCTGACTTCCGGGACGCGCTGCGCTGCATCCGCTGCGCCGCCTGCGCCGACGTTTGCCCGCCGTACCAGGTCGTCGGCGGCCACGTGTTCGGCTACGTCTACTCCGGCGCGATCGGGTTGGTCAACACGCCGTTTCACCACCGGATCGACGCCGGCGCCGGCCCCCAGTCGCTCTGCGTGAGCTGCAACGCCTGCGCCACCGTTTGCCCAGTTGGCATCCCGCTGCCCCGCCAGATTCTCGACGTCCGCGCCAGGGTGGCCGAGGCGCGCGGCCTGCCGTGGCCCAAGCGCCTGGCGTTCTTCGTCTGGTCCCGGCCCAGGCTGTTCGACGCTGCCGCCCGTGTCGCCGCGCTGGCGCAGCGGCCGCTGCGGCGCGGCCGGTTCCTGCGTCTGCCCCTGCCGGCCGCCTACCGCTGGCGCACCCCGCCGGCCCTCGCGAAGAGGCCGGCGCGCGATGATGTCCTGGGGCGCACGTTCGAGCCGGACGCTCGCGGGCCGTGGGCCCAGAGCAACGCGAAAGGGCTGACCGTGGCCTACTTCGTCCAGTGCCTCGCCGACCGGTTCGCGCCCGAGCAGGCGCAGGCGGCGATTCGCGTGCTCACCGCCTGCGGCGTTCGAGTCGTCGTCCCGCCGGACCAGCACTGTTGTGGACTTCCGCCACTGGATGCCGGCGACCGGCAGACCGCGCGCCGCATGGCCCGGCAGACCGTCGAGGCGCTCGAGCGCGCGGCTGCCGGCTACGTCGTCACCGCGGCCGCGAGCTGCGCCATCGCCATGCTGCATGACTACGCCCACCTGCTTCATGATGAGCCCGATTGGTCCGCCCGCGCCGAGCGCCTCGCCGCCCGCACGCTCGACCTCGTCTCCTTTCTCGACCGAGTCGCCAACGTGACGGTCCTGCCCCCTCTCCCGAAGCGAGAGGAGACTGTGGTCACCTACCACTCTTTCTGCCAGAGCACGAACGTCCTCGGTCTCGAGATGACGGGCGCGCGACTCCTGCAGCACGCCGGTTTCCGCGTCGTCGAGCTGCCGGAAGCGGAGGTCTGCTGCGGATTTGGCGGGAGCACGTCGATCGATCACCCCCGAGTCGCCGAGCAGATCGCCGCCCGCAAGCTCGCCAACGTCTCCGAGACCGGCGCCGCCATCCTCGCCACCGACAACCCCGGTTGCCTGCTCCACCTGCGAGGCGCCGCCGACGCCGCCGGAGCGACTTACGAAATACGTCACCTGGTGGAGCTGCTGGCCGAACAGGTAGATCGGGTGGCGCCGGTGAGGTCCCCCCTTTCCCATCGTGGGTGAGGGGCTATCCCGTTCACGAGCCGAACCGAATCCCGAGCTTGATGCTCGTCTCCGGGTGGGTGTCGATCTGGCGATAGATCTCCGGCGCTTCGTCGAACGAGACGATCGGCGTGACGATACCATCGGTGCGCAGCCGTCCCGAAGCCAGCCAGCGCAGCGCCGTCTGGGCCAGGCGTGCAAGCGTCCATCCCGGCGCGTCGCGCAGCGGCTGGCTTTCGGCGCGGCACGAGACGAGCTGCAGCCGGTTCAGGTGAAACTCCTCGCCCAGTCGGAGTCCGGTTGCCTCGCCGGCATAGTACGAGAGCACGCACACGGTGCCGCCGAACCGCGTTGCACGCATGGCGTCGTGCAGCGCGCGGGTATTGCCGCTGGCGTCGACCGCCACGTCGACGCCCAGGTTACCCCACTGCGTGTCGACCTCGGCGAAGCCGCCGACGACGTGTTTTCCCGTCCTTCGGGGCTGACCGAGCAGCACGAGCTCGTCGACGACTCGTACCGAGTCGGCGGACTGCTCCGGTCGCGCGTGATCCGCCACGTGCGGCGTGAGTTGCCGCACTGCCAGGCCACCGTCTTCGCCGGGCGCAATCGCGTGGTCGGCGCCAAAGCGAAGCGCCAGCTCGCGGCGCAGCTCGATCGGATCGACGGCGATGACCAGATCGGCGCCGGCCAGACGCGCGAGCTGCACCGTTAGCAGCCCGATCGCGCCCAGGCCAAACACCGCCACGTGGTCGCCCAGCTTGATGTTGGCGTCGCGCAGCGCCAGCGCCATCACCGCCGGATCGAGGCAGACCGCGGCCTCGGGGTCGAGTCCGTCGGGTAATCGATCCACCCGACTCTCGTCGATGGTGTACGTCTCCCGGATCGGTAGATGGCCGAACACGCGGTCGCCCACCTGAAAACGGGTGACGGCGGCGCCGGCCTCGAGGACCTCCCCCACCGCCATGTTCCCCAGCCGCCGCGGAAACGCGCGTGCCGACTCGTCCTCGCTCAAGGGCAAGAGACAGCCCCACTCGCGGTCGTACTTCGTGCTGAGCACGCGCTCGTCGCCGCGGTAGATGACGAAGCCGGTACCGTGCTTGGGCGAAGCGAATATCGCGCGGATGCGCACCTGTCGAGGGCCGAGCGGCGGCTCGTCATACTCACGAAACGCCGGCTGCCGCGGCGCGACGGCGATCAGCTCCCGGGGCATCGCTCCCTCCTCCTTCGAAACGCGCTGAATGCGGGACTCCCGAGTCCAGTGTAGACGTCACGTGTAGATATGGACGCCCGGTGCCCGGTACAACCGAACACGATCTGTGCCAGCTTTGTGGTGGGCGCTCGGAGGCGGGTACGTGCCGCCGTTCTTCTGGTGCACGCGGCACGCCGCGTGCAGGGACGACGGCCTCATCAGTGCTCATCGTCGAAGATCCGATCGAGGAGGTACAGACATGCACTACTACTGCGAGTTCACCTGGTTTCCCGGCACGACCGCCGAGGAGGTGCGCAAGCGGATCGTACAACAGCACGACGCCGGCATGAACCACCCGGAGCGCATCCGCGGCTGGTACAACCTCGCCGGGGGCGGCGCCGGCTTTTTGCTCGTCGAGTACGACGATCCTCGGGAGCTCAGCGAGTTCCTTATGCCCTACATGGACCTGATGGCGTGGGACGTCCGCGCCGTCTATCAAAACGACTACGACAAGTCGATTCAGGCGTTTCGCGCGGGGCTCCAAGAGGCGCAGTAGCCGCGGTGGCTACGCGACGTCGAGCGGCAACACGAGCTGCGGTGAATCGTTGGCCGGCGAGTTGACGAGGCTGCTGACCGGATACGCCACCATTTCGTCTGCCGGATAGGGGACGAGCAGCGGCAGCAGCTTCGCCGGGTCGGCGATCGACGGATCGAGCCAGATGGCCTCGGCTTCCGGCGTCAGGATCACCGGCATGCGGTGGTGGATCGTCGCCATCAGCGCGTTTGGCGATGTCGTGACGATCGTACACGTGCGGACGGGCGTTGCCTCGGCGGACGGGGTCCAGCTTTCCCACAGCCCGGCGAACGCGAATGGCTCGCCCGATCTGAGCGTGATCCGCATCGGCTGCTTGCGCCCGGCCCGCTCGGTCCACTCATAGAACCCATCGGCCGGTATGAGGCACCGGCGCCGCTTGAGCGCGTTTCGAAACGCCGGCTTCTCCGCCAGCGTCTCGGCGCGCGCGTTGATCATGCGGCTGCCGATCTTGGGGTCCTTGGCCCACGACGGAATCAGCCCCCACCGCATCTGCTCGAGGTGCCGCACGCCGTCGTCGGTGACGGTGATGACGGTCTGCGCCGGCGCGACGTTGTACCGCGGCTGCGTGCCGCCGCCCTCTCCCGGCGGCGCGCCAAACCTGCGGGCCACCAACCCTGGATCAACCGTCAACGTAAACCGACCGCACATGGTTACGTACCCACCTATGACTGCACCTTATAGCTGCCGGCAGCTCTTGTCAAGAACGAACGGGACGCGGGCTTGCGCAGCGGCCGGGTGCTGAG
>JACQGX010000240.1 GCA_016199265.1 Chloroflexota bacterium
CCTACAGACCGTGGTGGGGCCCCGGAACATGTGCGTGCACCCCGTGCGCCCTGAGTTAGTCGACCGTGAGGACGGCCTTGCCGTCGACCTGCCGGTCGCGCAACGCCGCCACCGCCCGCCCCAACTCGCGCCAGCTCAGCTCCAACCCGATCGGCGGCTGGAGCCGCCGCTGGTCGATCAGGCGCGCCAGGTAGGCCAGGTCGTTCCCGAACGTTTCGACGCCGGTTTCGTAGACGAAAAACCCCTGCACGCGGGCGCCCGGAGCATGGCGGAAGTCCATCAACCCCAACTGCGCCGGCACGCCGCTCGCGCCACCGTACAGGACGACGACGCCATTGCGGGCCAGCGCGCGCACCGAGCGCGCCAGCGATGGGCCGCTGACCCCCTCCATCACCACGTCGAAGGGACCGTCCAGCGGCTCGCCGTCCAGCACTACCCGCGAAGCACCCGACTCGGTCAGCCCGCGTCCCCGCTCCGGTCTCCCGACCACCGCGGTCACCTGGGCGCCGGCCAGCGCAGCGAGCGGGACGGCAAAGCGGCCGACGCCGCCCGAGGCCCCGGTCACGAGCACCCGCGCGTTCAGCAGTGAGCCGCCCACCCGCAGGCCGCGCAGCGCCGTGAGCCCGGCCACCCCCAACGTCGCGGCGGCGCCGAAGGTCACGCTCTCCGGCAGCACGGCGATCCGGTTGGTGGGCGCCGCAACGCGCTCCGCCCAGCCGCCCTCGTCGACGATCGCCGCGACTCGCGTTCCGGCGGGCGGCCCGCTGCCGTCGGCGGCGGCCTCCAGCACAATCCCGCCGACATCCTGCCCCGGCACCCAGTCCGGATAGGAGGCGAGCTGCCGCAACTCGCCCCGGTTGAGCGAGAAGGCTTCCACCTTCACCAGCGCCTCACCCGGACCGGCGGTTGGCTCGGCCACCTCGCGGATCTCCGCCGGCTGAGGACTACCGGGCGGCGTGACCACCAGCGCTCGCATGATGTTCCCTCTCCGGATTCTATCCATCCGCGCCAATGCCCGTATCTAAGCTTCGCGCCTCACACGGTATCGAAGAAGGTAGCGGCAGGCGCACCGTGAAGAGGCTCCCCTCATCTTCCCGACTGTCGACGGATACGGCGCCGCCGTGTTGCTCGACGATCTGTCGGACGCCGGTGAGACCGATGCCTGTACCCGGAATCCGTCCCACGACGTTGTCGCCTCGCTGGAATCGCTCGAAGACCCGTTCCAGGCTCGATGAGGGGATGCCGAGCCCGTGGTCTCGTACCTGGACGACGGCCCAGGACCCAGCGCCATCGTCCTCGCGCCACACTGTCAACAGAATGTCGCCGCCGTTGGGGCTGTACTTGATGGCATTGTCGAGCAGGTTTCCGAGCACTCACTCCAACCGCGTCGGGTCCCACTGTCCGATCAAACTGGGTTCGGCTGTCTCGACGCTGATGGCATGGCGCGCCGTCGTCTGCCGGTGCTCCGCCGCGGCCTGATGCACAAGCCGGACGAGATCGGTCGGCCGTCGCGCCAGGTCGAGCGGCTGTCCCATCTGGAAGCGGGCTACATCCAGGAGCGCGTCGATCTGCTTCACCATCTTGCTCGCTGCCGTATCGATCATGCCGAGCGACGCCAGCAGCGCCCCGTGGTCGCCATTGCCCGGCCGCGTCAGCCGCCGCCGCGCCGCCTGCGCCGCCGCCTTCACGGTGGTGAGCGGGTTCTTGAGGTCATGAGATGCTGAGGCCACAAACTCGTCGCGTGTCCGGAGCGCCTCCTGGGCGGCGGCCAGCGCGCGGTCGCGCGCCTCTGCGGTTTCGCGGAGCGTCGCATTGAGCTGGGCGTAGGCGGTGGCGCGCTCTTCCGCCTCCTGGAAGAGACGCGCGTGGTCCAACGCCAGCGCCGCGCGATCGGCCACATCCTGGAGGAGCTCGATGTCGGCGCCGGTGTACGCATCTCCGGGGCGATCGCGCCAGAGGCTCATCGCGCCAATCGTCCGCCGGTGGACGCGCAGCGGCACGGCCGCCAGACTGTGGAAGCCGAAACGTGCCGCGTAGCTGCGGTCCTCGTCGCGGACGATGGCGCCAAGCAACTCCGGTGTGATTTCGGGCACCAATACCGGCTGACCGCGGCGGACGAGCTGCGCGGCGAGCCCAGTATCGGCGTGGCGTGGTTCGCCCGCCATGATCTGCTCGGCAAGGGCCAGCGCTGCTGGATCTGGGTGGCACACCGCGGCCAGACCCAGCGTCGCCCCGTCCGCGGACGCGAGCATGATGCTGCACCCGTCGCCGACGTGCTCGGCCACCGACCGCACGATCGCATCGAGCAGAACCTGCGTGTCGAGGCCCGCCTCGGCGAAGGCGCGCGACGTCGCGGCGAGCACCTGCAGTCGAGCCGACTGGCGACGCAGCGCGTCCTCCCGCTCGGCGACCGCTGCGCTCATGGCCGCCATCCCGGCCGCGAGCTGGGCCACCTCCGGCCCCGCCGCGCTGGGCGGGATGCGCGGCCGCTCACCCCGAGCGATCGCCGCCGCCGCCGCGGCCAGCTCGCTCACCGGGCGCACCGCCCGGCGAGCGACCAGCGCCGTGAGCCACGCCGCGAGCAGCATGATCAGCGCGATCGCGCCGGCCTGCCGCGAGAACTCGGCGCGCAGGCGGCCCTCCAGTGGCGCCAGCGGCCGGGTAAAGGCGACCACCCAGCCGGACCCGGGCACCGGGACAAGCGCGCCGAATCGCATCTGCCCGCCGAAGAGCTGCGCCTGAATGACCGGTGCATCGCCGTCGATCGTCACCGGCGAGCCCGCCAGGGCACGTCGCATCAGGGGCCCTCTCGAGACGTCGCGCCGCTCAAACGGGAGATCCGGCCGGCTCGTACTGTGGAGTACCAGGCCCTGCGCGTCGACGAACGTGATGTCGGCGTCCGGTGGGTACCCGCCCGTCAGGCGCTCCAGGAGCAGCGGTGGATACAACGCGGCGAACAGGTACGCGCGCGGCGTGCCGTCCGGCGCCCGTACTGTCCGGCCGAACGTCACCGTGATCTCGCCCGTCTCGAGGCCGCGCAATCCCGGGCCCCAGGCCGTGTCCGCACCGGCCTGCAGGGCACGCACGTACGACCGCTCGGTGAGATCCAGCCCAATTCCCGCGCCCGAGTACGAGGCGACGATGCGTCCCCGCAAGTCGGTAAGAAAGAGGCTGCGGAGCACACCGTATTCGTCATAGAGGCGGCGCAGGTAGAGGCCAGACGTCGACTGGTCGAGCTCGCCGTCGCGGCTACCGAGCGCGATGGCCGCCGCCAGCGTCGAGCTCTCCAGATCGTGGCCAAACCCCTCGACCACGGCCGCCACCGCCTGACCGAAGATCACGGCATGCCCGACCTCAGCCGCGCGGCGCTCGGCCGCGACGCGCTGGTAGAACACCAGCACGACGGCAAGCAGCGGCAGCAGGAGCGCGAGGACGGCGATCGTCATGCGACTGGCGAGCCGCCAACGGCGAGGCGAAACAACCCTTCCCAACGCAATCACTCGGCGCGCGGCCCCCCAGGCCCAGTGCCGCCCCCATTATCCATTTTGTGGGGCGCGCTGTCCACTGAGAGGCAGCCGGGTTGACCGCTCTCATCGAGGACGCCTTAGTAGCCGTTCACGGGGAGAGCCACTGAGGCGCGAACGTAACTGGTGAACGACTTGCGCGTGATGTTCAGCATGGAGGTCCCGCGCGGAGCCGATGAGCAGCCGGTGCTGTCGCAGGCGATCTGGGAGGCGACGCCCGCGCCGGCACAGGCGTTGATCCGGGCCTTGCTGGCGGGCCTCATCGAGCTGGCGGCGCTCCGGGACCGCGTGCGCGAACTGGAAGCGCGCCTGGGGCAGAACTCGAGGAACTCGTCGCGCCCGCCGTCGAGCGACCGGCCGCAAACGCCGCGCCGGCCACCGGCAGCACCGACGGCCCTCAAGCAAAGCCAAGGTGGAACCCGCAGGCCTCCTCACGTGGCACGTGCCATATGGCACATGGTTTGGCCCGGAGTGCGTCCTGCACGACCTTGCGGGGTTCGGCGTGGAACTACGTCTGCGTGCCGTCGGCGGCGTGCGAGATACCTCCCTCCGGGCCGGAGCGGAAGCGCACTCACTCCCAGGCCGCCTCCCGCGCCTTGCTCTCCTTGGCGATGGCTGGTCCTGACGTGGTGTAGTCGTTGGCGTAGGTTTGCTTCTTGGGACAGGGGACCATCCCCGACTTGAAATCAGTGATTCGCTTGAACACCCCCAATCCCTTGGCCGCTGTTCGTTCGGGGCGCACTGTCCTCCGGTCGTCGACAAAAACGCCCCGTACGCTCAAGAACGCACGGGGCAGAGATGAACCAACAAGTATGCATGGACCGGTTGCGGTGGGCCTTTCTGGATTCGAACCAGAGACCTCAGTCTTATCAGGACTGCGCTCTAACCGACTGAGCTAAAGGCCCGTGCATCAAAGTATAGCAGTTAGCGGTCAGCTTTCAGCGATCAGCAGTCAGCGCTCAGCTACCGGCAGCCTGACGATGGCGACAACGTTGAAAGTCAACGGCCAAGAGCTGAAAGCTGACCGCTGAAAGCTGACCGCTGAAAGCTCAGTACTCTCGACGTCCCTCCAGCGCCCGGCTCAGCGTGTAATCGTCGGCGTACTCCAGATCCGAGCCAATCGGCAGGCCCTGCGCCAGGCGCGTGATCCGTATCCCGAAGGGACGCAGCCGCACGCGCACGAGGTTTGCCGTCGCCTCGCCCTCGACGGTTGCGTTCGTCGCGACGATGACCTCGTCAACGCCGCCCTGCTTGACCCGCTCGACGAGCTCGGCGATCTTCAGGTCGTCCTCCAGGATGCCTTCCATCGGCGAGAACGACCCGTGCAGTACATGATACAAGCCCTTGTAGATGCCCGTCTTCTCCAGCACCAGGATGTCGAGTGGCTCCTCGACGACGCACAGCCGCGTCCGGTCGCGGCTCTCGCTCGCGCAGATGTGGCACGGATCGGTCGCGCTCAGGTTAAAGCAGCGACCGCAGAAGATGATCTTCTCCTTCACCTCGGCGATCGCATCCGCCAGCGCCAGCGCCTCGCCCGCCGGCTGG
Source organism: Chloroflexota bacterium (assembly GCA_016199265.1). Taxonomy (GTDB): domain Bacteria; phylum Chloroflexota; class UBA11872; order UBA12225; family UBA12225; genus JACQGX01. The sequence goes on from JACQGX010000240.1 coordinate 5,070, forward strand.
CGCAGCAAGAAGAACGTCAGGCGCTGCGCCGTCTTGGGACCGATGCCGGGCAGCTTGCCAAACTCGTCGATCAGCCGAGCGATCGGCTCGGCCAGGAATTGGGGCATATGTTCTACGTCTACATTCTACATCAAGCCGGGGATCTTCAGGCCGCCGGTGAGCACGCTCAGGCGCTTGGCCTGCAGCTCCTGGCTCTTGGCGATCGCCTCGTTCACCGCCGCCGTGATCAGGTCTTGCAGGATGTCGGCGTCGTCGGGATCGATCACCTCCGGATCGATCTTGACCGCCTGCAGCTTGAGCTGTCCCGTCATCGTCACCGTGACGGCGCCGCCGCCCGCGCTGGCTTCGACGGTCTCGCGCGCCAGCTCCTCCTGGATCTTGAGCATTTTCTTCTGCATCTGCTGGAACATGGCCATGCCCATGAGCGTTACTCCTTCTCGTTCACTATCGAGCTCAACGGAACCTCGGGGAGGCGGTCGATCGCCGCGACGTCTTCGGGACTGAGCACCTTGGCACCCCAGATGCGCTGCGCCTTCACCACCACCGGATCGTCGTTCAGCGCCGGCGTCTGCGAGCGCTCCGCCCCCAGGTCGCCCTCTTCCGCCAGCACACAGCGTACCTTGCAGGTAACGCCCAGCGCTTTGCCGAGCGCCTTCTGCACCGCGATTTGGTTGGAGACATCCTGCACCTTGTTGTAGTGCACCTGCAGCCGAAATTGCAGCACGACAACGTTGCCGTCGACCACGTCGATCGGCTTCGCGAAGCGATCGTCGCGCAGCAGCGCCTCGATCATGCGGCTGTGCGCTTTCACGATCTGCAGAAAAGCCGGCCACCGGCGCTGCACCATATCGAGCGTCACCGTCGCGCGCGGCGCTTGCCGCGTTTGCGATACGGACGCGGTAGCACGGGGCGCCGGCGCGGCCGGCACCCCGTGGTCGTGACGTGATTCGGTAGCCGCCGTCCGTCGCTGGCTCGGCCACTCGCCCGCGGGCACCGGTACCGGTCTATTCTCGGGCAGTTCGCGTGTCTCGATCGGGGATTCGGCCGGCCACGGCGTATCGTCATCCGGTGGCGTACCGAGGGTCTCGGTTGGCGCTGTCGTCGTCTCCATCGGCGCCGGCATCGCGGCCACGTTCGGCGTAGCGACCACTTCGCGTCCAGTTGCACCCGACCCCTCCGCCATACGCGCTCCGGGCCACCGACCACCAGTACGCCCATCGCCCTCGTTCCCCCTCTCCATCGGAATGGAGAGGGGGCCAGGGGGTGAGGTCTGCACCAGGAGCGCCTCGACAACCGCCAGCTCGAGAGGCAGTTGCGGCTGCGCCGCCGGCGACTTGAGCCCCTGCTCGGCCTGGCTGAAGAGCTTGATCAGCCGCACCGTGTCGTCCAGCGCCAGCCGCCGCGCGCGCTCGGCGATCGCATCGCGCGTCTCTTCGTCAACATTCAAGAGCGCGCCGGCGCCGCTCTGGATGAGCATTGCCGCCCGCAGGAAATCGAGCACCTGGCGGGTGAACTGGCGCAGATCGCTGCCCCGCGCTACGACCTCCTGCACCAGTTGCAGGGCAGAAGGCAGCGAGCGCTCCACCAGGCAGTCCAGCAGACCGCAGACGGCGCCGAAGTCCGTCAACCCCAGCATCGCCTGCACCTGGCTTGCCGTAATGCGCGCGCCGGCCGCACCGCGCGCCGCCGGCGCCGCCCCGGCGTACGCCAGCGCCTGATCGAGCAGGCTGATCGCATCGCGGGCACCGCCCGCGGCGGCCCGCGCCAGCAGCTCCAGCGCCGCCGGCTCGACGTGCACGCCCTCCACCTCGGCGATGTGGTGGAGATGCCCGACGAGCGTTTCCAACGCGATCGGCCTGAAATCGAGGCGCTGACAGCGCGATGCCACCGTCGGCGGCACCTTCTGCGGGTCGGTCGTCGCCAGGATAAAGATCACGTGCGGCGGCGGCTCTTCGAGGCTCTTGAGCAGGGCGTTGAACGCTTCCTGCGTCAGCATATGGACCTCGTCGATGATGTAGACCTTGTACCGCCCGGTCAGGTCGGCACCGCCGGGGCGCTGCATGATCCGCTCGCGCAACTGCCGCACGTCGTCGACACCGCGGTTCGACGCGCCGTCGATCTCTATCAGCAGGTCCAACTGGCGGCCGGAGAGCAGCGCGCGGCAGTTCTCACAGTCGTTGCACGGCTCGCCACGCAGGCCGCGCCGGCAGTTGACCGCCCGCGCCAGGATGCGTGCCGCCGACGTCTTACCCGTGCCGCGGGGGCCGCAGAACAGGTACGCGTGCGCGATCTGGTTTCCCGCGACGGCGTTGCGCAGCGTCCGCGTCACGTGATCCTGGCCCACCAGCGGGTGATCGGCCGGATCGGCAAAAGTGCGGGAACGCCACTTGTTGTAGAGGGTGACCGACGACATCGAGCCAGCTCCTAACCTACCATTCCAACGGAGACAATGGCGAGTGGTCGTAGTCGTCGCCGAAGCCGTTCCGCCCTGCCGTCGTGCGGCACGGTGCGGCACGGTGCGCACGAGTGAGAGGGGAAGGACAAGAAAACGGTCGTGCCCCTCTGTTGACCCATACTTGCCGACTTATCCCGGAGCAACCGGCTCGGACCGGGTAGCCCTGCGGCACCCAGAGCGCGCTATTTACCGCTGCTTCCTTCCGGACCTGACGGGGTTCATAGGGCTCTGCCGCGCAGGACCCGTATCGTCAACACCAGCCGCTCGAGACAGGCTCGGTAGCGATGGGCCGCGAGAGGGAACTCAGCCCCGCTGTAGCGGATTGCGGGTACAGGGCACCGCTAGCTCCCCGCCTAGCACGACCACCCAAAGCATATCC
>JACQGX010000241.1 GCA_016199265.1 Chloroflexota bacterium
ACGTGCACAAGGGCAGCCTCCCGCCGCCGATCGAGGCGGACATGCCGAACGTCATGTCCAAGTTCCTGCACCTGGGCATGCCGCTGGAGGAGGTGATCCGCGCCAGCACCATCCGGCCGGCGCAGGCCATCGGCTGGGCCGGCCGCATCGGTTCGCTCGCCGCCGGCAAGGCGGCCGACGTGGCCATCCTGGCCCTGGAGGAGGGCGAGTTCGTCCTGACCGACAGCCACAGGACGCCAGAGACGACGCGGCAGCGGCTGGTTGCCCGCTACACTATCTGCGGCGGACGCGTCCTGGAGCAACTTGCCGAGGGGGCCACGACGTCAGGCGACCGAGCAGAGGTAGAGATAGAGGAGCGTAAGAGTGGGTCGGAGCGAGGCCAAGCGCCCCGAACTCTGTGAGCAAGGGCAGCCCAATGCTTCCGGCGAGAATCTACGTTAATCTGCGCCGCCGGCTCGGTACTATCGACCCGTATCTGTACGGCCAGTTCATCGAGCAGATGTTCGACGTGGTGGACGGCGGCATCTTCGACGAGAGCTCGCCCTTGGCGGACGAATCCGGGTTCCGCCGGGACACCGTGGCCGCCCTGCGCGACCTGGGCGCTACCGTACTACGCTGGCCGGGCGGCAACTTCGCCTCCACCTATCACTGGCAGGACGGCGTCGGCCCGCGCGACCGGCGGCCCCGCCGAGTGGACCCGACCTGGAGCCAGAACTCGCCGGTCCTGCCGTTCCTGGAGATCAGCAACCGCTTCGGGACGGACGAGTTCCTCGAGCTGTGCCGCCGCATCGGCGCGGCGCCCTACCTGAACGTCAACGCCGGCACCGCCGGACTCATGGATGCGCTGCACTGGTTGGAGTACTGCAACTACGGCGGCCGCAGCGCGCTGGCCGACCAGCGCCGGGCCAATGGCCGGCAGGCTCCCTGGGCCGTTCCCTTCTGGGGGATCGGCAACGAGGTCTACGGGAACTGGCAGGCCGGCCACATGGACGCCGCTGCGTATGGCGAGCAACTCCGCCAGTTCGCGCGCTTCATGAAGCACGTCGACCCGACGATCAAGATCCTTGGCGTGGGGCATGCTCAGGATGCGCTGTGGAACGAGACGGTGCTTGCGCGGGCCGGGAGTGTCATCGACTACCTCACTATTCACCTCTACGCCGGTAGCGAGCACCTGCTCGGCGAGCCAGACTACTACCCATGCGTTGCCTCGCCCATCGCCCTGGGCGAGCGCGTCGCCGCCGTCGCCGCGCAGATCGCGGCCGCGCGGCGCCGGTACGGCTGGATGCACCGCATCGGCATTTCGGTCGACGAGTGGAGCCTCCGGCACTGGACGCCGCCGGGCGTTGGTCCCTATCCGGACTGGGCCGCCGACAACCCCAGGACGGTGATGGACGCCCTCTTCGGCGCCGGCATGCTCCACGTCTTCCAGCGCCACCCCCAGGCGGTCACCATGGCCTGCTACATGTTCACCGTCAACCGCCACGGGGCACTCCTTGCCCGTCCCCAGGGCGTGGTCAAGACGCCGCTCTTCCACGTGTTGCGCCTGTACCGCCGCGCCTTCGCCGGCGGTGCTCGCCCGGGGCAGGACGGTACGGGCGCGACTGAGGCTGTCGTCGAGCCGGGTGGGACGGCCGAAGCCGTGGACACCTACGTCGTCTGCGACTCGCAGGCCGTCGCCCCCAGACTCGGCCGAAACCGCGTGCTCGGCCCCGTCGTGGAAATGCCCTATGTGGATGCCAGCGCGGCCCACGACGCAGCGGCCGGGATGCTCACGCTGGCGGTGATCAACCGGCACGAGCGCGAGCACGCCATCGTCGACGTAGCGGTGTTGGAGGGCAGCGCCGCCGGCGAGGCGGAGCGCTTCCAACTGGCCAGCGACGACCCGCTGGCGGCCAACACACCAGAGGCGCCAGAGCGCGTGGTCGTGACGGAAACACGCGAGTCGTGGACAGGGCGGCTTGACCTACCGCCCCACTCGGTTACGGTCCATCACGTACCGTGCCGAGCGGGCGGTCCATGAGCGCCTACTTGGGCGCCACCATCATGTCAAGGGCGTGAGCCCGGTGGCCGGACGAAAGGAGGTGAGCCGAGTCATCGCAGAGGAGAGCGCAGCACACAACGGCGGATCACCGTGTCCCAGGGGACAACTTGGACCGGCCGCGCGGCTGACGCGGTGGTGTTGGGCCGGCGCGGCGGTGTTGGCGGCCAGGCACGGCCGCGGGAGGATTTCACCATGGTCAATCCCATCAGCAGCGACATCCGCAAACAAGGGCCGTTGACGGCAGAGATAGCGTCGCGTCGCCGGGTCATTGCCGGACTCGGCGGGGCTGCGCTGCTGGCGGCCTGCGGCCCGACCGGCGCACCCGGGAGCGCACCCGAGGGAGCGCCTGCGTCGACGCAGAGCGGTGAGCTGACCTGGATCATCGCCGATGCCCACACGCAGGCCCTCAAGGACTGGTTCGAACAGACGCTGATCCCCGGCTTTCGGAAGGACCGGCCCAACGTCAAAGTCTCGATGCTCTACGCCAGTTGGGGGAACGACTTCGACACCAAGCGGGACACCCTCTACGCCGCCGGCACCGGGCCGGACATCGTCCAGTCGGGCGCCGTGATGGTGGTGATGTACGCCCTCAAGAAGATGACCATCCCGCTCGACGACCGGCTCAGGCGCTGGAAAGATTGGGCCGACTACTACCCGGTGACCCAGGCGACGATGCGCTTCCAAGAGAAGCAGTACGGCGTCCCGGCCCGCGTCGACGCGCGCGCCATGCTCTACCGCCAGGACCTGTTCCAACGGCAGGGGCTCCGCCTGCCGGAGACGTGGGACGAGATGCGCACGGCTGCGCTCGCGCTCACCCGCCGCGAAGGCGACCAGCTCGTGCAGCTCGGCTACAGCCCCACCACGATCAACAACCAGCGGCTCTTCCCGATCGTCTGGCAGAACGGCGGCGAGGTACTCACGCCCGACGGCCGCAAGCCGGTCTTCAACTCGCCCGAGGGGGTGGATGCCCTGCGCTACTGGAATGACCTGCTGAATGCGGTCGCGCCGGCCGGTAGCAAGCCCCCTCCGGCGCCTCCCAGCGGCGCCTCTGCGCTGGCGGCGGGGACGGTTGCTGCCGAACTGACCGGCGGGCGCCCCATTGCCGACGCAATTGCCGCGACGCCCGAAGTGCTGCCTCACCTCGTCGTCCGGCCGCCGCTGCGGCAGCGCCGGGCGGTGATCAACGTCTTCAACAACTGGTACGGGCTGGGCTCGCAGTCGAAGACGCCTGACCTGGCGTGGGACCTGTTGCAGCACTTCAACCGGCCGGAGCACCTGCTCCACTTCGCCTCGCTGCACGGCGCGCCGGTGCCGCGCAAGTCGCTGCGGGAGACCGGCTTCATGGCCGATCCGCGCTACCAGATGAAGGCATGGACCGAAATGCTCGAAAAGTACGCCCGGCCGCAGCCGCTCGTGCCGAGCTACGCCGACTGTTGGAAGGCAGTAGACGGCGCACTGGCCGACGTCCGCACCGGCAAGTGGAACCCCAAGCAGGCGCTGGACGACGCCGCGCGGCAGTGGCAGCTCATCCTGGACGAGGCGTACCGTGGGGCCTAGCTGGGGTAGCCGGAGCAGCCGACGACTGACGGCCGGCGATCAGGCCTCGTGAACGAGCCACTCCCGCCTCGCCTCCTCGCTCGCCTTGACGGCCTTGACGGTCCTTGTCTATACGAATAGAATAATGCACAGAGCATACCGTTGGGAGGAAACAATGAGCAACCAGAACATAGGCGGCACGGGCAGCGTGTCTCGGCGATCGGTCGTCCTGGGAGCGACGGCGCTCGGCGGCGGGCTCGCCGTGGCGTGCGGCGGGCCGCGCGAGACGGCAGCGCCGCGCAGCGCCGCCGGCCTCGCGCCGGGCTCGCTCGTCTTCATCGATCCCGATGGCGCCGCGCTCGGCGACACCAAGCAGCAGGCCGTGGCCGACTTCCAGGCACGCTACCCTAACGTGAAGGCCGAACGGATCTTCGGCGAGGGCAGCAAGTCGTTCGAGAAGATCCAGACGATGCTCGCCGGCGGCACGCAGCTCGACGTCTTCTGGTCGTGGGGCTACTGGAAGAACGCGATGGCCGCCCGCGGCGCGCTCGTCGCCTTCGACGAGTTCCTGCGCCGCGAGCCCAGGGACTCCTACACCAAGACTTGGAGCGCCGGCGCGCAGGAAAGCACCAAGTACCAGGGCAAGACCTACGGCTACGTCACGCTATTGGGGGTGCCCGGGCTACTGGTCAACGAGGAGCTGTTCAAGCAGGCCGGCGTGGCGCTGCCGCCGCGCGGGTACAAGGACCAGTCCTGGACGCTCGAGCGCTTCCTGGAGGCAGCCCAGAAGCTTGCCCGCCGGAACCCCGACGGCACCCCCGACGTGTACGGCAGCACGCCGTGGGGCACGTGGTGGGCCGGCTTCAACTGGATCACCGAGACCTTCGGCGGTGCCACCTACAGCCCCGACTGGAAGGAGTGCTGGCTCGATCGGCCGGAGGTGATCCAGGCGCAGCAGTGGGCGGCCGACCTCCGGCTGAAGCATCGCGTGGCGCCAAC
>JACQGX010000242.1 GCA_016199265.1 Chloroflexota bacterium
CTGCCTACTGCCTACTGCCTACTGCCTACTGCCTACTGCCTACTGCCTACTGCCTACTCCCAGTAGTGGTGTCCCGCCGGCCACGGTTATCCGGCCCACGAGTGCGGTTGCGCTCGGCTGTCGAGGATGAGTTCTCTCTCCCTTTGGGGGCAACATCAAGCCCCCTCTCCTTTTGGGGGAGGGCTCCTTAGGTGGTGAGTCTCACCCAGCAGTTACCGCTGCCGAACTTGGGTGGAACCGCGCGATCACGGCGTTTACGGTCTCGAAGCCTCGCGTCCCAAGGAGGGACACGGGGCTTTTTTGTTTTGGGGTTCACCACGGAGACACGGAGACACGGAGACACAGAGTAAAGGAGTTAGAGAACATGGCACAGGCAGTTGAAACGGAGCGGAAAGTGAACGAGGGGGTCGATCTGCGGACGATGCGGCACTCGGCCGCACATGTGATGGCCGAGGCGGTACAGCAGCTCTTCCCGGATGCGAGGTTCGGGATCGGGCCGGCGATCGAGGACGGGTTCTACTACGACTTCGATCTGCCGCGTACGCTCACACCCGACGATCTCGAGGAGATCGAGAGGCGCATGAAGGCAATCATCAAGTCGGACGAGCGATTCGAGCGGCGCGAGCTGGGCCGCGAAGAGGCGCTCGCCTACTTCCGCGAGCGCAACCAGCCGTACAAGGTCGAACTCATCGAAGACCTCACGTCGGGCGAGGTCCACGGCGCGCGCGATGAGGCGGCCGACAGCCCGGATGCGCGCGGCATCCGGGACGGCATGGTTTCGCTGTACCGGCAAGGATCGTTCGAAGACTTGTGCGGCGGACCGCACGTCGAGAGCACAAGGCAGATGGGCGCAGTGAAGCTGCTGCGCGTCGCCGGCGCGTACTGGCGGGGCGACGAGAAGCGGCCGCAGCTCCAGCGCATCTACGGCACGGCGTGGCACAGCCAAACGGAGCTCGATGAGTACCTCTGGCGGCTCGAAGAGGCACGTAAGCGCGACCACCGGCGGCTGGGCACGGACCTCGGCCTGTTCCTCTTTAGCGATCAGGTCGGCGCCGGCCTGCCAATCTGGGGCGAGCACGGCGCGCTCCTACGGTCGATTATCGAGGACTTTTGGAAGGAAGAGCACCGTAAGGCTGGCTATCAGTACGTCTACTCGCCACACATCGGGCTGATTGACCTGTGGCGGACGTCCGGCCACCTGAGCTTCTACCGCGAGAACATGTACGCGCCGATCGACATGGACGGGCAAGAGTTCATGCTCAAGCCGATGAACTGCCCGTTCCACTTACAGGTGTACAAGCGGCGCGTACGCTCCTACCGCGAACTGCCGCTGCGCTACAACGAGCTGGGTACGGTCTACCGCTACGAGCCGGCGGGCACGCTGCACGGCCTGCTGCGCGTGCGTGGCTTCACGCAGGACGACTCGCACATCTTCTGCCGGCCGGATCAGCTCGAGTCCGAGATCAACGGCGTGCTCGAGCTGGCGCTCAAGCTGTGGCGCACGCTCGGCTTCCACGAGTACCAGATCGAGCTGGCGGTACGTGACCTCAACAACCTCGCCAAGTACCTCGGCACGGATGAGGAGTGGGCGCAGGCCGAAGCCGCGCTGGAGAAGGCGCTGATTGCCCATAGCCTGCCGTACCGGCGCGTCGAGGGCGAAGCGGTGTTCTACGCGCCCAAGATCGACATCCATCTGGTGGATGCGCTCGGCCGCAAGTGGCAGTGCTCGACGATCCAGGTGGACTTCAACCTGCCGGAGCGGTTCGACCTGTACTACGTCGGCGAAGACGGAGCACGCCATCGCCCATTCATGGTGCACCGCGCGCTGCTCGGCGCGCTGGAGCGCTTCATGGGGCTGATGATCGAGCACTACGGCGGCGCCTTCCCGGTGTGGCTCGCGCCGGTGCAGGCGATCGTGCTGCCGATCGCCGACCGCCACAACGACTACGCGGCGGAAGTGGTGCAAAAGCTGCGCGACGCCGGATTGCGCGCCGAGCTCGACGACCGCTCCGAGCGCGTCAACGCCAAGATTCGCGACGCGCAGCTCCAGAAGATCCCGTACATGCTCGTCGTCGGCGACCGCGAGGCCGAGCAGAACGCCGTCGCCGTCCGCCTGCGCTCCGGCGAGAATCTCGGCGCGCTGCCGGTCGAGGACGTCGTCCAGCGCATCGCCCGCGAGAACGCCGAGCGGAAGTAGTAGGACGACCGACGATCGACGACTGCAGTTTCGCTACGGTCGTCGATCGTCGGTCATCCGCAGCAGCAGCCTGTTCGTCTACCTGCCGCCCGGCTCACGGCCGGTAGAGCATGATGCCGGTACACCGCTCGAACGCCTCATCGTCGCTGGCAATGGCATCGATTCCCAGGCGGCGCATCACGGCCACATGTATTGCGTCCCGCGGCAGCAAGCCGGAAGACAACATCTCGAGACGCATCGCGGCAACGTCCTCAGCCAGAACCGGTTCGAGCGTGATCAGCTCACTCAGACTCTGGACGACCGGATCAATCGTGCCCATCAACTGCTGCACGACCTCCGGGTGCTCGGTGAGATACTGGCTGCGGCTTCGGGTAATGGAGTACGGTGGATCGATCAGCAGTTCTTGGAGGAGGAGAAAGACGGCCTCGTCCATGGTCAGGGATGCCGTGATCAACCGGATAGGCTCCTCCGGAGCGACAGCCCGTACGAAGACTTGCCGGGATGCGTAATGCCAAGGAGACCGAGCGTGTACAAAGCCCACCAGGACCATCGCATCCAAGTAGAGCACATCTCCTTGGAATACCGAAAGGGGCTGACTCATCGCCGACCGGCATTTCTGGCGGCTTCCCACTCCAGCCGATCGGCCTCAGCACGCCGCCACGCTTCGCGATCGATGCCGCCGCTGATGGCACCGCAGGCGCGCTCAAATGCGCGCCGTAGCCGGTCGGGGTCACGCCGTTCAGCGTCGAACAGGCGGTTGACCGCTACTTCGATCGCCTCGGTCCGGTTCTGGAACTTGCCCCCCTTGACGAGCATATCGAGCTGACCTAGCGTCTCTGGTGAGAGACGGGCCGCAAAGTCCTGCTTTCGTAACTTGGTGGTCACATCCGTCGCTCTTACTTGCGATGTTACCATGTGCCTGGGCAATTTAACTGGGCAGCCGTGGCCCCTTTGGCCAGCGGAACGCGTGCATCTGGCGGGCAGTGTGAGCCACCTCTTCATCAGACTGCAGTTCGCCGTGCGCCGTGGCCGTGGGCGTGTGACGAATCTCATCTGGGACGTCTACTACTCAGCACATCCGCGCCGGATCACGACACCAAGGCAAGAGGCAGCGGCGCGATCTGCCATCAGTGCCATCCGGTGCGCTGGGCGAGCCACTCGCGGGCGACGGCGCCCTGCGCCGCCTGAAAGGCGCGGACGGTGGGCAGGCCCGGCGGCGGCGGCTGCAGCGAACGGTGCGTGAAGAAGCCGGCCACGGCCGCGACCGCGGCAGTAATGGCGTCCGTATCAGCCGCGCGGCAGGCGGGATGGCGCATGATCACTGCCTCCGGCGGCGGGCCGCCCTGCATCCGCACACTCGGCGCGAAGAAGACGACGTCGACCCAGGCAGCACCGACACACGCCAGCGGCCAGTCGAAGATCCAGACGCGCTCGGGCGTGAGGAGCACGTTGTCAGCCCTGATGTCGAAGTGCAGCAGCGTATCGCCGGCGACGGCCGCCGGCGCCTGCGCCTCGAGCGCGGCCAGCGCGTCGAGGTGCCGCACCGACCAACCGTCGAGCCGGTCGAGCGGCGATGGTCGCGCGTCACGAAGCTGCCCCCAGCCGCACAGCCGCTCGCCGAATTCTACGCGAGCATCTCCGACCAAGGGAGGCGATAGCGGTGAAGGTGTCAAAGCGGATGACAGCACTACGAGCGCGTCGAGCACCCGATCGAGTTCGACGGCCCGCCACGGCTGCGCCGGATGCCGGCCGTCGATATCCTCGAACAGCAGCGCGATCCAGCCGCCCTCGCCTTCGTCGTAGCACCACAACAAGCGTGGCACCGGCGCGGCGGCCGGCAGCGCCGAGACGATCCCGGCCTCGCGTCGGTGGGCGGCGGCCGAGATGGGGTTCGGCGCCGGCCCCACGGCCTTGACGAACACGCGGAGTCCGTCGGCGGTCCGCAGCCTCGCGGCCACGCCGGGAGAGAACCCAGTGAGCTGTGTCGTCGCGGCGACAACGGCGCTGCCCAACCACCCCTCAACGGCGGCTCGGACTCGTGCTGGGAGTTGGTGCCAGTCGAGGCGCACACCGGCCGCCGGCGGCGGTTGACTTACCATGGCGTTTGCACGCTTGCATCTTACACCTGTGTCCCTCGCCTGCACCGCACACACCGGCCAGGCATCAAGGCTGGCGAGGCGAAGTTGCCGAGTACCGGCGACGGGTCTACACGGCAGCGGGACAGCTTCCTTCCAGAGAACACCATGACTTTGTACGTATTCAGCACTCAAGACTTCTATACCGTCAACGCCCGCTTCCACGAACGGCTGCTGGAGGGCACGGATCCCGCCTGGCGGGAAGCCGAGCGGCAGAAGGCCGAGGAGGACTGGCACCACGGCCGCGCGGAAGAGCGCGTGCGGTTCCGCGCGCTGTTCGGCGCGGGAAACGGGCGCGCGGCGCTCGACGCCTCATGCGGCGAAGGCCAACAGGCCATCCCGCTCGCACAGTTGGGGTGGCGCGTAATCGCCACCGACTTTACCGGCATCCACCTCGAGCACGCCCGTGAGCGGGCCACGCCCTCGTGCGTGGCGCTGGCGATCCAGCAGTGTGACATGCGCGAGCTCGACCAGCACTTCCACGAGGCGTTCGAGCTCGTCATCACCTGCATGGCCCTGGACAACATTGCGGATGACAGCGACATCCGGCGCGCGCTGGCCGGCACGTTCGGTGCGTTGCGTCCGGGCGGCCGGTGCTATATCCGGCTGCGTGATTTAGAGCACGTCGTGGACCACCGGCTGCGGTACGAGTGGAAGGGCGAACGCCCGTTGCCCTACGGCCGCCTGATCACCATCGAGGATTGGTAGTACGAAGGCGAGCCCACGGTCACGCACGTGATCCACATCTACGCGTACCTGTTGGAGGACCGCCGGAAGCAGGGCTACCAATGGGACTCGACCGCCTACGGCCACCGGCGGCGGGCGCTGCGCAAGGTGGAGTTCGAATCGTTCCTGCGCGACGCGGGCTTCGGCGAAGTGGCCTTCCTCCCTCAGACCAACCCGTGGAACCCCTACGAGGTGATCGCAACACGCACGACCTGAGCCGTTAAGCCCCATCGGCGAAGCCACGCGGTCCTCCGCTAACCGCGTGGCGTCATCGGCCCTCGTACAGAACGTACGTCCCACTCAGGCGCCGGTGGATGGCACACGAAAATCGGCGACGTACATGCCGATCCTGGTGTGCTCCTGAAACCCGAGCCGCCGGTACATGTCGATCGCCATCGCCGACGAGGCGAGCACGCCAACATAGCGGCGCAGCGGCGCCTGCAGATCCAGGAAAAGGGCCGCGTTGACCTCACGGCCCGGCGACCGCACGGCGCCACGGCGGCGGTGCGGCTTCGCCGGTGTCGGCCAGCGTGACGACGGCCGCGCCAAACTCGGCGCGGTGTGGCAAAATCTCCTGGAAGAGGTTTACGGTACCGTGGAAACCACCGCTCGGATCGACCGGCTGGAAGATGCGCTCATTCAGTTGGCAACGGCTCAGCGCGAGCTTGTGACAGCCCAGGAACGGACCGAGGCGCGCCTCGGCGAGTTGACCGCCGCCCAAGAGCGTACGGAGATGCGGCTGGGCCAACTGGCGGCCGCGCAAGAACGGACCGAGGCGCGGCTGAGCGAGTTGGCAACCGCCCAGCGCGACCTCGCCGCCGCCCAGGAACGCACGGAGTCCCGGCTCGGCCAACTCGCCGCCGCCCAGGAACGCACCGAGACGCAGTTGGGCGCGTTGCTCAGTTGGCAACGGGGCGAGGATGGCCGGCGCCGCGGCGAGCGTCTCGAGCGCGAAGTCCTGCGTGGCGCACCCACGCTCTTCTCGCGCGGTCGGGGAGGCTCCACCGACCAAGAACACGTGCGACAGCATTTGATCCAACTCCTGGGCCCTATCCTCGACGGTGACCTGCGGGATGTGCCACCGGAAGCTGACCCGTTCCTCGCAGACCTGCTCTGGTGGAAGGGCGATCATGTGGCCCTGGTCGAGGTGTCCTGGGTCGTCGACGAGTACGACGTCCAGCGTGCCTACCAGCGCGCCGAGACACTGCGGCGCGCCGGGGTCACAGTGCTCCCCGTCGTGATCGGGGACTCCTGGGCCAATGGCGAGGTGCGCGCGCTCGCAGTCGCCTACCGAATGGGGTGGCGCGTCGGCGGCGACCTATCCGATGCCTACATCGACTTCCGCCGGTTGCCGGACACGGGATCCGCTACGGCTGGCGCGTAACCTAATCGCGACTAGCCTAATCTCGATTAGGTTACGCGCTGCGCGGTGACACCGACGCCGGATCGCCCACCCGCGCTCCCGGCGGCGTAGGAATCGGTCCTTCGAGCAGCGGGTCGTTCGTGTCGCGCATCCAGCGGTCGAGGCGGGCGCGCATCTCGTCGAGCACGGCGGCGTAGCGCGTGTCGGAGGCCAGGTTGTGGCGCTCGACTGGATCGAACACGAGATCGTAAAGTTGCTCGGGCGCGGTATCCTGGTCACTCCAGCCGTGTGCCAGCCAGACGTCTTTGCTCGGGCCGTCGTCGCAGTTGGCCAGCAGCGGCTTTCCAATCCGGTCGTAGCGCCGGATGTACTTCCAGCGCGTGGTGCGCACGGCGCGCTGCGGCTCGTACGGGACGTGATAGTTGACCTCGGCAAAGACCTCGTCGTGGAGCACGTCGACCTCGCCACGCACCAGCGGCACGAGCGATCTGCCTTGGAGCCAGTCTGGGTGCTCGATGCCCGCAACGTCGCAGATTGTGGGGAAGACGTCGAGGTGGGTGACCATCGCGTCGACTACCTTGCCACCGGAAAAGCCGTCCGGCCAGCCGGTTCGACTCCCCGCCCCGTTGTCCCCACCACCCGGCCCGCGTACGATGAGCAGCACGCCGATGCCGTGGTCGGTCAGATTGCACTTCATGTGGGGAAAGGCAATCCCATGGTCGGTGGTGAGGATGACCAGCGTGTTCTCCGCCAGTCCGGTATCGTCAAGCGCGTCAAGAACCTGCCCGACGTGAGCGTCTAAGATGCGTGCGCCGGCCTTGAAGTCCGCCATGTCCCGGCGTGTCTCCGGCATGTCGGGCAGCGGCGCCGGCGGCAGGCAGTACCGCGCATCCTCCGCCGGCCTCACCGATGGATTGGCCAGAAGAAACACCCGGTGCGTCTCCCAAAATCCGACGTCGAGGAAGAAGGGCCGGCTGTTCGGCCCGCCGGCGTACGCGCGCAGGAACTCGACGGCGTGTGGCGCAATCTCCTCGGCCGAACGGATACCGCCGGCGATGCGCTGCTCGTAACCGGTGCGTACCGGCTCCTTCACCACGTGCTGGATACCGATCAGCGTCGTCGCGTTGCCCGCGTTGCGCAGCGTCCAGGCCACGTGCCGCTCCGGATGCTCCAGCTCGAAGCCCATGTTGACCAGGCCGAACTGCCCGCAATTGTGCGGGTACTGACCCGTCAGCAGCGCGGCGCGGCTGGGAGAGCACGTCGGCCCGGCGCAGAAGTTCTGCCGGAACAGCACGCCCTGCTCGGCAAACCGCTGGTAGGCCGGCATCGGGACGGCGTGGCCGAAGGGCTGGATGTACCGACCGGTATCGTGCGAGTGCAGGTAAAGAATGTTAGGTCGAGTCATGGTGTCTATGCGCTAAGGAGCCTACTGTCCCAAGTCCCAAGTCCCAAGTCCAACGCAGGACACCGGTCATCTTTGGACTTGGGACTTGGGACTTGGGACTTGGGACAGTACGCGATGTCGACCGCACTTCCCTCGGCGGCCGACCGATACGCCGCCTCGAGGACGCGCAGCGTCGCCAGGCCGTCTTCGGGAGAGGCGCTTTCGTATCTGTCGAAACGTACGTCGTCGACGAAGAGTTGGTGGTGGAACAGACCACGAGGCTGCTCTGGCTCCACCGGCAGATGCTCCCAGCGGCTCCTCCTTTCGCCTCGGCCGGCCCACACTTCGCTATCCGGTGGACGCTGTGAGAGCGCGACCAACCCCTCGCCGGTGTGCGGCCGGAGCAGGATGCCCCCGCACTCGCCGAAGAGTTCGGTGTTCCACGCCAGCGTACCGGCTTCGGCCGTCCACTGCACTTCGTGGTTGACCAGACGGCCGTCGGAAAGCGTGTAGTTCATCACCGCAAGCGTATCGACGGGGCGGCCATCGTTCACGTCACGCTCGGCAGGCGGCTTGTTGAACACGTCCATCATCGCCTGCACGCGGACGATACGGGCGCCGGTGAGATGCTGAATCATGCCGATGCCGTGCGGGCCGATGTCCCAGGTGGCCCCGCGCAGCTCGACGGCGCGCGCGTAGCTGTTGTGCGTCGCGTTGCGCTGCCGCAGGAACTGCAGCCGGCCGATGGCGCCGTCGCCAAGCAGACGCTTGACAACACGCGTTTCCGGGAAGTAGTTGTGCATGAAGCTCGTCACCAGGCGGATACCGGCGCGGCGCACCGCCCGGACGATCTCCTCCCCTTCGGCTGCCGAGCCGGTAAGCGGCTTCTGCGTAAAGACGTGCTTGCCGGCATCGGCGGCCGCCAGGATAACCTCCCGGTGGGTCTCGTACTGCGTAAGAAGGCAGATGGCGTGCACGTCCGGCCGCTCGAGCAGCCGGCGGTAATCCGTCAAGGCGTGCTCAAAGCCGAACCGCCTGGCGATCTCTTCGGCGCGCCCAGGCGCAACATCGGCCACACCCACCAACCGTGCGCCCTTAACCGCTGCCAGTGCCGGCAGATGATACCCGACGGCAATCCGCCCGGCACCAACTACTCCAATACCAATAGTCTCCATAACAGGCCTTCAGAGATTGAATGAAACCGCCGGTTTCCACTATTCCGTATCCAATAGACGCAGGCGGATGTTGCGGAAGGCCACCGGGCCGTGGTCGCCTTGCAGTCGCAGCGGGCCGCGGGGAATGTCCTGGTCGTTCCAAGCGCCGCGCGTCGGGCCGGTGCACTCGAACTTCTCGTGGATCAGCACGCCGTTCTGGAGCACGCGCTCGAAGCGGGCGTTGGCGATCTTGGTGCCGGAGGCGTCGAACTTCGGCGCGCGGAAGATGACGTCGAAGGACTGCCACTCGCCGGGGGCCTTGGAGGCGTTCGCACGCGGGGCAGCGCCGTCGTACGGCGTCTGCGTCGCCGCAATCCAGCGGGGGTAGATCGCGCCGCACGATTTGAAGCTCAGCTCCTCTTCGGGCGTCCCCCAGCTATCGAGAATCTGGATCTCGTACTGGCCCATGAGGTAGACACCCGAGTTCGACTTGGCCGCAACGCAGAACTCGACGTGGAGCTCACAGCTACCGTGCTCGTGCTCCGTACGGATGTCCGCCGTGCGGCCGTCATCGCCGTTGAGCATGATGCCCGTCCCCGGCTTACCCACCAACAGACGCTCGTTGTCCGGATGCAGCCGCACCGCACCGACGACTTTCCACTTGTGGTCCGGGGCATCCTGGCCCCGGCCGGTCCGGCCGCGCCACCCGTTCAGCGTCTTGCCGTCAAAGAGTTCGATCCAGTCGCTCATAGTCTCCTTCCATTTCTCGCCGTCCCGCCAATTTGCTGCCATGCACAAGGGCAAGCAGTCGCGAGCGTGCAGCGTACAGGGTAACGTACGCTGCCGCTTGAGTGGGTCCAGCACTACGTCGATGCGCTGCCGAACGGCCGCGACGAAGGCTCTCGCGGAGGAGTTCAACGAACGCTTCGCCCGCCGTCTTTGAGCGCCACCTCGTAGCCACAGCGCAGGGAACGACGAAGCCTCGGGTCGTGGAGCTCGACCTCGAAGCGCTGCCCGTAGACGGCATCCCCGTTCGTCGGCAGCGTGCCACCAAAGACGATCCGCCCGCGGAGATCGCCGTGTCCGGCCGACGCCAGCGCACCCAGCAGGTCCTCGACACGGAGCAATGCACCCAATCGTCCCTCTTGATACAGGCGGCGGCCGCCGGCGTCGGTGACCCAGGAGCGGAGCTCGATCTGGTCCCAATGCCCGTTTACGTCGTCGTAACGCCACACCTCCCGGCTGATCGGCTTGGGGCACATGCGCTTGGCCTCGTCGACGCTGATCGCCTCCTGCGCGCGGTCGGTGTGGTCGCTCCCTACGCCGACAAGCAGCCCGTGCTCGCTCGGAATGAGGTAGAACTCGGCCTCACCAGACGTGTGTTGGCCGGCCACGACGATCCGCGGCTCCGTCGTGACCAGCTCGGGCGCGACGACGTAAACGGCCGGGACGCGGTCCGGCGCAGGGACGCCCAGCTTGGCCAGCTCGTGGATGTGCTGAAGCACCTGCTCCTGGTTGCGCCCCGTGTAGCCCGCCAGCAGCACTTGCTGGATATGGACGGCTTCGGTCCACTTGGCGCCATCGGCGGCCTGCACCGTCAGAGACAGGCGTTTCACAGTTCGTTCGCCTCCGTAGCCGACGTGAGATCGTAGGTACGAAGGAACGAGTCCACCAGCCCGGTCGCCTCCTCGTAGCCGTAGTTCCGGTAGGCGTATCCCTTCGAGACGTACGGCGCACCCGCGTAGAACATCTCGTACTGGTGATGCCGGCTGCCGAACTCCGAGCCGGCTAGATCCCAGGCCAGCTTGAAGAGCTTGATCCGCTCCTCCGCGGACACGCCGGTGGACCGCACGTAGCGCCGGACATCTGCCTGAGTTTCAGGGTCGACGAGCTCCTTGTACGAGTCGGGCACCTGAATGACGCCGCCGCCGGCGAGCTGGCGCAAGAGATGTACGGCCCGCGGATACAGCTCCGCCTGCAGGCCCATGGCCCCGTACAGGAACCGCGAATTGGGTCGTGCCACGCCGTTGTCGTCAATCACGCACGACGCCTCAGCGGCGAGCACCATCCCTTCCACAACGGCGGCGAGCGAGGCAAGCTCCCCGAGCGTCTCCTGCACCGATGGAATGGCGTCGATGCGATTCATCGCCGCGATCTTTCGCGCGATTCCGATGAGGAACTTCAGCTTGGTCACGAGCCGAATCTGCGCCTGCGTGTTGCCCAGGACGTGCGCCGCCGTGGCAAAGAACTGCGCGCGCGTCATCTCGACGTCGCGGTAGACGAAGACGTTCTCCCAGGGTACGAACACGTCGTCGAACACCACCAGCGCATCCGTCTCGTCAAACTGGGTGGAGAGCGGGTAGTCAAACACGCTCGGTTGGCCGGCGGCGTACGGGCGGCGCGGATACAACTTCAGCCCCGGCGTCGCCACGGAAGTGACAAACGACAAAGCGTAGTCTTCGTCGCCGGGCCGGAGCGGGACGATGCAGCTCACAAAGAGGTAGTTCGAGATCGCCGCCGCCGTGCCGAGCATCTGCGCGCCGCGAATGACGATGCCGCCGTCGCGCTCGGCGCACACCCCGGCCTGGAGAAACGGCTCCTCCTGGCCCTGCGCCGTCGTGCTGCGGTCAATCTGCGGCGGGATGATGACGTAGCTCACGTACAGGTCCTGTTCGACCACTTGCCGATAGAACCGTGACACGTTCTCGCCGAATTCGCGCCGTCCACGCGCGAAGAACTCCGGCGCGCTGGCGAACCCCGCCAGAAAGCTGCCGACGTGATCGGGCCCGCGGCCGACGAGTCCGTTCGTCCGCCGCGCCCAGCACGAGATGGCTTCGCGGCGGCGCCGCAGGTCGTCCGCGCTCCGCGGAATCATGAACACGGCGTTGGCGTCACCGCCAATCTCCGTCGATCTGTAGATCATCCCGTTCGCCGGATCGAGCGCCATATCGTAGAGCGACGCGATCGTGCGGACGACGCCGCGGAACGCCGGATGCTCCGGCACATCGCGCACGCGCTCGCCGCCCAGGTAGATACACCGCTCATCACATAGTGACTCGACGTACTGGCGTCCGGTCCTCATCTTGGCCCTCAGATCGTCACAGGAGCCGCTGTGCCGCTGGTGTCGCCGCCAACGCGCCGCGCTCGTGCTCTTTCATGCTACACGGTGGTACGCTACACGTCACATGTCTACGAAATGCGAGAAGCCGATCAAGAACGGCCGATGAGGAGCAGGACACGCAGGGTCTTGGAGTTGCTCGGCGGTGACGCGGCAAAGGCAAAGGAAGCATCGCCGTTCTGGCGTGCCGACGAGACCGCCGCCGCCACGCTCTTGCTCCACGGCGACGCGGACGTGACGGTGCCGCACGCACAATCCGTCTCGTACCACCACCGGCTGCGCGAGTTGGGGGTGCGATCTGAGCTCTACACCGAACCGGGCGCGGTGCACGGGTACTTCAATCGCTCACCGTACTTTGAGCGCACGGTGCCGGTCATGGAGCAGTTTCTCCTAAGGGAGCTTTAGGAGCCAGCCCGTATCGAGGTTTCCCACAGACTCGCACGAACGCGACCACGAATTGGGAACGAATAGTGTCAAAGCCGGAGTACGAGTTCTTTGATCCCCTGACGGCGCCGCATCTGTCGTGGCGCCCCGTCGCGGGTGACGCCACCGGCCAACTGCAGGAGATGATCCTCAGCAACGATCCCGAGACCGGCGAGTTCACCCGGCTGTTACGGTTCCCGCCGGGTACCGACACCTCACCTAACGGCACGCTGGCACATGACGTCTGGGAAGAGGTCTGGATCGTCGATGGTGCGCTGCACGATCTGCGCCTGGACCATACGTATAGCAAAGGAATGTACGCCTGCCGGCCGCCTGGCATGCCACACGGCCCCTGGCGATCCGACGATGGCTGCCTCACCTTCGAGGTGCGCTACCGCCGATCAAACGAAGCCGATGCTGCCTCATAATCATCTCCGTAACTTTGCTGAACAACTGGAGCTGAGAGACTCGATGCAAGCACCCATCCTCCCACCGCCAACGTTTGAGAACGTGCC
Organism: Chloroflexota bacterium; assembly: GCA_016199265.1. Classification (GTDB taxonomy): domain Bacteria; phylum Chloroflexota; class UBA11872; order UBA12225; family UBA12225; genus JACQGX01. The sequence continues at coordinate 13,016 of JACQGX010000242.1, forward strand.
GTACGGGCCGCACGAGCGTAACGCGCTCGACGTGTGGCTGCCTAGGTCGCCGAGGTCGGCCGGGCCGGAGAGCCCGGACGGGCCGCTTCCGCTGGTGATCTACATTCATGGCGGCGGCTTTCGCCAGGGCGACAAGCGGAGCCTTGGCCTGGTCCAGCTCGAGCAGTGGCTGGGCGCCGGGTTCGCGGTCGCGGCGATCAATTACCGGCTGTCACAGCACGCGCCGTATCCGGCGCAGGTACTGGACAGCGCGCGGGCCGTCCAGTACCTGCGCAAGAGGGCGCCGGAGTGGAATCTCGACCCCAATCGGTTCGCCGCGAGCGGCGGGTCGGCAGGCGGGGGCATCTCGCTCTGGCTGGGGTTCCGCGATGACTTGGCGGACCCGCACAGCGACGATCCGGCGGCGCGCCAATCGACGCGACTCTCGTGCATGCTCGTGCGGAACACGCAGTCGTCGTACGATCTGCGCTTCATCAAGCAGATCATCCCCGGCGCGGCCTACCGGCACCCGGCGCTGATCCAGTTGTTCGATCTTGGTCCGGGGGAGATCGACGCGCCGCCGCCAGAGAAGGCCCGCCTATTCGAAGAGTCGTCGCCGATCAACTACGTCACGGCGGACGACCCGCCGGTCTACATGACGTACCGGCAGGAGAACGTGCCGCTCCCGCCCGACGCCGACGAGGGCACAGGCATCCACCACCCCACCTTCGGCGAGGTCCTCAAAGCGAAGCTCGACGCGCTCGGCATCGAGTGCACCGTACGCTGCGGCGTGACCGGCCCCGGCGACCCCGCCGAGATCGCCTTCCTGCGCAGATACCTGGTTGGCCACAGGTAGTTGGCCACAGTGAGCACAGCGTTCACAGCGAGTGAAGCCGCAGGCCGGCATTTACCTGCAATGCAAACCGCAGTTCCGATACAGTGGTGGCTTCTACTGCACTGAGGTACTCAAAGCACTGCCTACTCTGTGAACTCTGTGATCTCTGCGGCTAATGACCTCCCGGCAGCCAGGAGTACATGTAGTTAGGGTCTTCCAGCTCGGTCGCCTGCTTGGAGACGCGGAGCGGGCGGAAGGTGTCCATCATGACGGCCAGTTCCTCGGTGCGATCCTTGCCCAAGCTGGACTCGACCGCACCCGGATGCGGCCCGTGCGGCAGGCCGCTGGGGTGGAGCGTGAGCGACGCGACCTCGACGCCGCGCCGGCTCATGAAGTTGCCGTGCACGTAGTAGATCACCTCGTCGCTGTCGACGTTGCTGTGGTTGTACGGCACCGGGATGGCCAGCGGGTGGTAGTCGAACATGCGCGGCACGAACGAGCAGATGACGAAACCCGGCCCCTGGAACGTCTGGTGCACCGGCGGAGGCTGGTGGATGCGCCCGGTGATCGGCTCGAAGTCGCCGATGTTGAACGCCCAGGGGTACAGATACCCGTCCCAGCCCACAACGTCCAGCGGATGGTGGTCGAAGAAGTGCGACGTGATCCGGTTGTGCGCCCAGACGCGCACCTCGAACTCGCCCCGCTCGTCGTGCGGCGTCAGGTCCTGCGGCGGCCGGATGTCCCGCTCGCAGTACGGCGAATGCTCGAGCAACTGGCCGTGCTCGTTCCGGTACCGCTTGGGCGTTTCGACCGGCCCCATCGACTCGAACGCCAGCAGCCGGTGCTCGATGCCGCCCTCCGGCAGCATGCGCCAGGTAGTGCCGATCGGGATGACCAGGTAGTCGCCTTCGTCGTAGGGGAGCGTCCCAAAGCTGGTTTCCAGTACGCCGCGCCCGGTATGCACGAAGAGCACCTCATCCTCTTCGCCGTTGCGGTAGAAGTACGACATCGGCTCGGCCGGGAGCACGATCGACATCGTCACGTCCTGGTTGCCGAAGAGCGGCACCCGACCGGTGACCACGTCCCCGCTTGGAGGTAGCCCTGCCGTCTTCACCAACCGGTGCCGCAAGGCGCCCGGTTCTTCCCACGTACGCACGACCTCGCCGCGATCCTCGACGCGGCGCACCGCCGTCGGAGGATTGATGTGATACAAGATCGACTGGATTCCCGAGAACCCCCGTACCCCCATCACCTGCTCGCGATACAGACTGCCATCCGGCTGGCGGAACTGCGTATGACGCTTCGGCGGCACCTTGCCGCGACGGACGTAGTAGGGCATTCTGATCTACCTTCCTTCCGTTACGAATGCTAAACCAGACCAACCGTATTCCGGAGCACCCCCAATCGCTCGACTTCGAGCTCGACGACCTGGCCGGGTTTGAGCCAGGGTAGGCCGAGCTCGAGCAGGCAGCCGGTGCCGACCGTGCCCGAGCCGATGACTTCGTCGGGGTAGAGCGTGCAGTCGCGACTGGCGTAGGCGATCATCTCGGCGAAGGTCCAGTAGAGGTCGACTAGGTTGCCGCGCGAGACCTCGTTCCCGTCCACACGCGCGTTCATCTCCAGCCGGTAGTGGTAGCCGCGTTCTCGCCCGTCGCCCGGCCGGCCGGCAGAACTCGACCCGTTCCTGGGAGGCGCCGGCTCACGCCGGTCGGCCAGCTCGTCGGGCGTCACCAGCCAGGGGCCAAGCGAGGTGGCGAAGTCCTTCCCCTTGGCTGGGCCAAGACCGACCTTCATCTCCTCCCGCTGGATGTCGCGCGCGCTCCAATCGTTCATGATCGTGAACCCGGCGATGTGCTCGTCGGCGCGTTCTACCGGAATGTTCCGTCCACCCTCGCCGATGACGACGGCGACTTCGAGCTCGAAGTCGAGCGCGTGCGTGGCGGACGGATACGGAATCTCCTCGTCATGTCCATAGACCGCGTTGGGATTGCCGAAGTAAAAGACCGGCATCTCGTACCACTCGGGGATCATGTCCAGCCCGCGCCGCGCCCGCGCCGCCCTGACGTGCGCCTCGAAGGCATAGAAGTCCCGAATAGTAAGTGGCTTCGGCACCGCGAGCTTCACAAGTTCCCCCGCGCCGCCTGATCGCGCTCGAGTGCCTCGAAGAGCGCCTTGAAGTTGCCCAGACCGAAGCCGCGGGCGCCGCGCCGCTCGATGATCTCGTAGAACAGCGTGGGGCGGTCCTGCACCGGCTTGGTGAAGATCTGCAGGAGATACCCCTCGTCGTCGCGATCGGCAAGGATGCCCAGCTCCTGGATATCGTCGAAGCTCTCCTCGATCTTGCCGATCCGGTCGCGCAGCGCGGCGTAGTAGGTCTCCGGGACGCGCAGGAAGCGAACGCCGCGAGCGCGCAGGGCGCGCACCGTCTTGACGATATCGTCGGTAAGCAGCGCAATGTGCTGCACACCTGGGCCGCGGTAGAACTCCAGAAACTCGTCGATCTGGCTCTTGCGCTTCCCTGGCGCCGGCTCGTTGATGGGGAACTTCACCCGGCCGCTGCCGTTCTGCATCACCTTCGACATCAGCGCGGTGTACTTGGTGCTCACCTGCTCGTCGGTGAAGTGGACGAGCTGCGAGAAGCCCATGACGTCGCGGTAAAACGCCGTCCAGCGGTTCATCTGCCCCAATTCAACGTTGCCCACGATGTGATCGATCTCGGCGATGCCGGCCGGCTCACCGCGAAGGTCTTCCACGCGGCGGTAGCGAGGCATCCAGACGCCGGTGTAACGGCTCCGATCGACAAGCGAATGAATCGTGTCGCCGTACAGCGCGATCGCCGCGCGGCGTACGACGCCCTTTGAGCCTTCCAGGCTCGAGGGTGCCTCCACCGGTACGGCGCCGCGCCGCGTCACCGCATCATGGGCGGCGTCCACGTCGGGGATGCGCAACGCAACGTCCCGCACGCCGTCGCCGTGTCGTGCGACGTGCTGCGTAACGGGGCTCTCTGGTCCCAGCCCGGCAGCCAAGATAAGGGTGACCTGCCCCTGGCGCAGGACGTAGCTGGCGCGGTCGCGGATACCCGTCTCGGGCCCGGCGTACGCCACGACGTCGAAGCCAAAGAGCGTTCGGTAGAACTGGGCCGCCTGGTACGCGTTCCCGACCCAGAATTCGACGTACTCGACCGCCTGGATCGGCAGGAAGTCCTCACGTACGTCTACGTCGAGACTTGCGCCGCGTTGTGTTCGTGCCTCCACGCGTGGCGCTGTTGGCGGTGCAACTGTCTCTTTGGGTGCGGCCACCGTATCGGCGGGCACTGCCACCGTATCGGCGGCTTCTGTCTTCGAAGGGCGAACGTTCGTCTGGGACATGGCGGCAACACACCTCCTCTTTTCATCGTAACCCCGGTCTGCCAGCGTGTCGACGGTGCTTCGGCGGTGCTTCCGCGTGCCGTCCCACTCCCGGCTACCGCATGAGACCTGGTGGCTATTCGAGCAGGAGACGTGCCACTTAGCCCCAATGCCGTTGAGTTGAGACTGTCCCAAAGTGAGTAAACAGGGAGCGGTAGCGGACCGAGCGCCCCGCCGGGGGCTGAAGCCGCCCGGCTGTGTGTGCGAAGCACGCTGGAAGCGCGCTATTTCCCCAGGGCGCTTCAGCGTCCTTGGCAGACTCAGCCGGGCGGCTTCAGCCCCCGGCGGGGCGGCCCTGGAGATGCCGTTACTCACTTTGGGACAGCCTCACAATCAGCGCCGGCAAAGACTCCTCAAAGCCGGTGCGAACGAGTACAGTTCTGTGGGAGGTGAGCACGTGAGCATGGGACGTGAGCGATACGAGGCGTATGAACACGATCGACGGTATCTCGCCGGTGGCATATCGGCGCCGAGCCGCATCAATCCCGCACTGGGAGGGCCGCTGCTGATCGAACGAGGCGACGGCCCGCGGCTGTTTGGCGCCGATGGCCGGACGTACCTGGACTTTCACAACGGCTTTGGCTCGACGCTGCTCGGCCACAACCATCCCGCGGTGCGCCGGGCGATCGAGCAGGTGCTTGACCTGGGCATCGTCGCCGGCGCGGAGACGGTGTACCAGGCGCGATTGGCGGCGCGGATCTGCGAGCTGGTGCCGTGCGCCGAACAGGTGCGCTTCGCGATGTCTGGCTCGGAGGCGACCAACGCCGCCATCCGGCTGGCCCGCACCGCAACCAACCGCAGCAAGATTCTGAAGTTCGAGGGGCACTTCCACGGGCTGCACGAGCACGTCGTCTTCAGTGCGCATCCGCCGGTGCGAGACGCCAAGCCAGGCGAGCTGTTGCCGCCGCTCGTCGAATCGGCGGGTGTGCCACCGGCGTTTGCGGCGCACGTCCTCGTCGCCCCCTGGAACGATCTGGCCGCCGTCGAATGGGCGTGTGCCGAGCACGGCGACGATCTAGCCGCGGTCGTCATGGAGCCGATCAACTACAACTCCGGGGGCATCCCGGCGGAGCCCGACTTCCTGCGGGGCGTGCGCGAGCTGACGCGCGACCGAGGCACCGTCCTGATCTTCGACGAAATCTTGAGTGGCTTCCGCACCGGCACCTCGTGCGCCCAGGGGTACTACGATGTCACCCCGGACGTGTGCCTGCTGGGCAAGGCAGTTGCCAACGGCGCGCCTATCTCGGTAATCGCCGGGCGCCGTGAGGTGATGGCGGCGTTCAGCCCAACCGGCGGCGCGGCGATGAGCGGGACGTACAGCGGCCATCTGTTTGGCGTGCTGGCCGCGTTGGCGACGCTGGACGAGTTGTCGGCTCCGGGACGCTACGACGGACCTGATGGTATCTACGCCATCGCGGAGCGGCTGTACGATGGCCTGCGTGAGGTCTTTGCGCGCCGGGGCGTGCGCTGCCGCGTGCAGGGATTGGGCGCGCGGTTCGGGCTGTTCTTCGGGCTCGATCCGGATATACCGGTATGCACCTATCAAGAGGCAGCCAGGCACGATGCGTCGCTGCTGAAACGGTTCGTCCGCGCCGCTATCGAGAACGGCGTTTACTTCCACACCTACGACATGGCGCTCGGCCACCATGGGTTCTCGACGGCGCACACGGCACGAGACGTCGACGAGGCGCTCGATCGGATCGACGCGGCGTGCCGGGTAGGGCTGAGGTAGGGGCGAGTGGGCGAGTGGGCGAGTGGGCGAGATTGGAACCGCCGATGAACGCCGATAGTTGCCGATGAAGGAACGGATCTTTATCGCACAGTTCTCGCAGGAGACAGGGAGCTTTCTGCCCAGGCACGCCGACCTGAGCTGGTTCACGCGACATCTCCTCGTGGAAGGAGAAGGGCTCATCGAGGCGGCGAGGCAACGGCGGCTCGAGCTGGCCGGCGCTCTCGCCGCCTGCCAGGAAGCTGCGGTGGAGCCGGTTCCCGGGTTGGCGGCGTGGGCGATGCCGTGGGGCGTGGTTGAGGACAAGACCTACCGCATGCTGCGCGATCGCCTGTTGTCTGGCCTACGAGCGGCCCACGCATCCCGCGCGCTCGACGGCGTGCTGCTGGTGCTGCATGGCGCGATGCAGGCGGGTGGCGAAGACGACCCGGAAGGCGATCTCCTCGCAGCGGTGAGGCGCATCGTGGGCCCCCACGTACCGCTCGCCGCGACGCTCGACCTCCACGCGAACGTCACAGATCGCATGGCGGCCATGGCCAACATCCTGGTAGCGTACCACACCGTTCCCCACGTCGACATGTACGAGACCGGGCACGAGGCGATGCGCCTGCTCATCCGGGCAGCCCGCGGCGAGATCCGTCCGGTCGTATCGATGCGCAAAATGCCCATGGTCACGCCGGCCGAGCGTCACGATACGCGGCAGCCGCCGATGGCCCCGCTGATGGAACATGTACGTGCGGCGACAAGAAGCCGGCGCATTATGAGCGCATCGCTGTGCGCCGTGCAGCCGTGGCTCGACGTGCCCGAGTTGGGATGGACGTCGGTAGTGGTTACGGATGCCGGCGAGGCCGGGGCGCACGAGGCAGCGCAGCGAACGGTCGACGATCTTGCCGCCGCGGCGTGGGATGTCCGGCGTGCGTTCCTCGTCCGGAAGCTGCCCGTGACCGAAGTCGTACGACGAGCCGTAGCAGCGCCTGCTGGACGGCCCGTGGTGGTATCCGATTCGGGCGACAACACGAGCGGCGGCGCACCGGGTGACAGCGTGCACCTGCTGCGCCACTTGCTTGCTGAAAGTGAGCCTTGCTCAGCGCTTTTGTGGCTGGCCGATGCGCAGGCGGTTGCCACGTGCGCGGCGTCCGGCATCGGAACGGAGATCGCGATCGAGCTTGGCCACAAAGCCGATACACGCTTCGGTACGCCACTACGAGTGGCGGTGCGCGTCGAGCGCAGCCTGGCACGAACCGGCTACGTCATTCAGGGACCGTCGTGGACCGGCACGCCGATGGACATGGGCCGTACCGTCGTGCTCACTGTGTTGGCGGCGCGTGGGTCACGTGAATCCACCGATCTAGACACGCGGACACGGTCTGCGCCGCCTCCGGTGCGGCTGGTCGTGTGCGAGCACCCGGTGATGGACATCGATCCGGGGTTGTATCGCTGCGTCGGGGAAGAGCCGGCTGCCTATCAGCTCGTGCAAGTGCGCTCGCCGGCTGCGTTCCGGGCGACCTACGAGCCGCTCGCGTCGGAGATCGTCCACGTCGAGTCGCCGGGACCGACGACGAGCGAGCTCCACACACTCCCCTGGCGCAAGGTACCGCGGCCGCTCTTCCCACTCGACCTCGACGACGGCGACGATGCGGATCAGGCGCGGGCGAGCGCTATGTATATGTAGTGTCACTCTCAGCCGAGTGCAGCCTTTACAATGGTGCTATGCAGACATCAGTTGCACCGGCAGAACAAGAAGACGTGCGCTCGAACGGCAGACCGGGCAACACAGAGCACGGTGACAGCCGCGACGGCCGCGACAACGTGCGCGTCGCCCTCGGCAGGAATATCCGCGCGCTGCGGCGGGAGCGGGGGCTTTCGACCGTGCAGGTCGCCCGCGCCATCGGCGTGTCGCCAAGCCTTATCAGCCAGATCGAGCGTGGCCTATCGGCACCGTCCCTCGATGTGCTGCACAGCATCGCGGGCTATCTGGGTGTGCCTGTCGGCGTACTGTTCGCTCCAGACGCCGAGACAAACGTCGCTCCCCAACCGATGATCGCGCAGGCGTCGCCGCGGGCCCAGGTAGTGCGCCGCGGGCAGCGGAAGACGCTCGGGCTCCCTGGTTCGGTGACGTACGAGCTGCTCTCCCCCGACCTCAAGCACGCCATCGAATTGATCTGGGTAGAGTTCGCCCCTGGCCAGGAAGGCCCCATCTACTCGCACGAGGGTGAAGAGCAGATGGTCGTCATTCGGGGACAGATGCACTACTGGGTGGCCGGCGATTTGTTCGTGCTGGATGCTGGGGACGCCATCACGATCGATGCATCGCAGCCGCACCGGGCCGCGAACTTGGGCAAAGATCCGGCGGTCGTCGTTGCGGCGATTACTCCACCATCGTTCTGATCGAGCATTGTGACACGAGCCGGCGCAGACAGGGGCCGCAGGCCATCGGCGCCGCCGAATGCACAATCTCATTGAGGCGTGTTAGTATGACTGATCAGTCGGGAGAGGCGGCGCAGTCAAAGGAACGGGTCTCATCGCCGGTCGATGGACGTTGACCGATTCATGATCACCGAAGGGAGTCAAGACGGATGGCTATGCCAAGCGGGTTGATCGCACGGCGTGTGACGCGGCGACAAGGCATCGTTGCGGCGCAACTTGGCGTACTCGCCGCCGCACTGGGTGTGGGCTGCGAGGCCGGTGGGCGAGGTGATGCCGAGCCGGCGAAGAAAACGGCCGGGCCGGTCGAGATCGAGCACTGGAACACGCTCAATCCCGAGCACCCGGAGAGCGTGGCGCGCATGGGCGTGCTCGACGAGTTTGCCAAGCGGCACCCAGATGTGGTGCGCGTGACCCACGGCCAGAACGCCACCAGCCAGGCGCTCGACAAGTTCAAGGCGGCGATGGCGGCCGGCTCGCCGCCCAACATCGCCGTGTTCTTCCAGTATCGCGCTTCCGATCTGCTGACCAGCGGCGGATTGGTCGATCTGAACGAAGTTCTCAAGAAGGAGAAAGACTGGGCGGGCACAAAGAATGACCTGTACACGAAGGTCGTCGCGGCGAACGTCTGGAAGAACAGGCTGTTCGGCGTGCCGATCTATAACAGCTACTTCAACATGTATTTCAACCGCGAGCGGCTCAAGCAGGCTGGGCTGGGAGCGCCGAAGCAGGGCTGGACGTGGAACGAGTTCGTGGAGGTCGTACGGAAAGCGGCAAAGCCACCCGACGTCTGGGGGTATAACAGCGGCTGGATCACGGCGCACCACCGGATGTGGGCCGGCAGCAATGGCGGCAGCTTCCTCAACAAAGATGGCGCCAAAGTGACGCTCGCCGCGCCGGAAAACGTCGACGCGGTGCAGTTCAAGCTCGACCTGGTCAAGCAAGGCGTGATGCGCGGTGCGAGCGAGCGATACGCCGAGTTGCTGGCGACCGGTGGAGTCGTCTTTCAGTTTGCCGTGCCGGCGCGGCTACCGCTGTATAAGAAGGACAATGTCGACTTCGGCACGACGATGTATCCCATCGGGCCGCGCAACCAGAAGAAGGAGCCGTACACCGTCGGCGCGGCCTACGCCTTCAACGTATTCAGGGCCGCCAATCGGGACACAGAGCACGTCGCCGCGCTGGCTGCCAAGTGGGCCGCGCAGCGGGACGGGCAGATGCTTATCGCCAGGCTCGCCGGCGTACCGATCTCCAACCGGTCCGTCGTCGAATCGGCGGCGTTCAAACAGGAGTACGCCAAGGACGAGCCTTATTGGCCGTTCATCGAGGTGCTGCCCTACTTCGAGCCGTACCCCAACTATCCGAAGTTTCAGGAACCGTACGATGCGCTCAACGTGCAGGTTCAGCGCGTCTGGAAGGGCGAAGCGTCGCCTCGGGAAGCGATGGCTGAGGCCGAGCGACAAGTGCAGTTGCTCCTGGACGAGAGCCTGCGCCTGGGGTAACCGGCCGTAGTCCAAAGCTAAGGTACGCGTGCTACTCGCCCAGGACATGCGCTTGGCGGGAGCGGCGGGTGCTGGACGGCGAGCGTTGAATGCTGTGCTAGGGAACAGGGAATAGTGGAAAGTACGTATCGAGCGGCGATTGTCGGCGCCGGCAGGAAGGCCGGGCCGATCGACGACGAGCGCATGCCGGGTGACCGGGCCTGGCTCAAGCCATGGGGACATGCCAGCGCGTACCAGGCGACGCCCGGCTGCCGCTTGGTAGCGGTGGCCGACGTGAACGAGGACAAGCTGGCGTCGTTCGGCGAACGCTATGGCGTGCCGGTGTCCGCCCGGTACACCGACTACCGCGAGATGATCGACCGGGAGCGCCCCGATCTACTGAGCGTGGCGACGTGGGCGCCGCTGCACGCCGAGGTCACGTGCTACGCTGCCGAGCACGGCGTGAAGGCCATCTACTGCGAGAAGGCGCTGGCCTGCTCGATGGACGAAGCCGACCGCATGCTCGAGGCGTGCCGGCGCAACGGCGTGGCGTTCGACTACGGCGCGGGACGGCGCTACCGCCCGGGCTACCGCATGATGCGCCGCCTAGCCGAAGAGGGGCAGTTGGGGCGCGTGCTGCAGTACATCTTCAACGGCGGCGCCGGAGCGCTGATGCACAGCCTGAGTCACGCCGTCGACACGGCGCTGTTTCTCCTGGGTGATCCCGAGCCGGCGTTCGTGCAGGCGACGATCATCGCGGGGGAGTACGACGCGGCGGCCAACCGCTGGGACCGCGATCCCCACGTGGCGCAAGCGTACATCCACTTCCAGGATGGCACGGGGGCGCATCTGTGCGCCAACGGCGCCCGCTGGTATACGTTCAGCCTGGTCGGCACGACCGGACTAGCGATGGCGTACGACAACAACAGCGCGTACGCGTTGCGCCGCCTAGTCGATCCCCAGACGTTCCGCAGCGAGGAGGTGCCGTTCCCGCCCTTCGAGGACGAGAGCGACACGCTGGTGGCAATCCGGGAACTGATCACGGCCATCGAAAACGGCACACCGGAAGCCACCAGAGGCCCGATGACGGCTGCCCACCGCGGTATGGAGCTGCTGTGTGCGATGGCGCAGTCACACCTACAAAACGGCGCTCGCGTGCGGCTGCCGCTCGAGAACCGCGCGATGTATATCCCATCACGGTAGTCCTTCGCGCGAGTAGCCGCAGGAGAAGGGGAGCAGAGCGGATGGAGACATTTCGGGCCGCGGTAATCGGCTGCGGCCGAATGGGGAGCACGATCGACGACGAGGCCGAGGCAGTCAACAGCCCGCATTATCCCTACCCGTGGGCACACGCCGCGGCGTTGCACGAGGCACGGGGGATCGAGCTCGTAGCCGGCGCCGACCTGGACGAGGCACGCCTGGCCGACTTCCGGCGCCGCTGGGGAGTGAGCGGACTGTACACCGACTTTCGGCGCATGCTTTCCGAAGAACGGCCGGACATCGTCAGCGTCACGACCAGGCCGGCCGAGCGCCTCGACGTCATCATCGCCTGCGCTGAGGCGGGCGTCCGTGCCATCTTTGCCACCAAGCCGCTGGCACACAGCCTGGCCGAAGCCGATCAGATGGTCGACGTATGCCGGCAGCGCGGTGTCCTTTTCGCCACCGCTGCGCATCTCAATTGGGACCCCTGGTACGAAGCGTCACTCGCGCTGTTCGAATCACCGGATCAGCCGGTGAAGAGCCAGGCCGAACAACCGCCGGATGCTGTGGCGCAGAATGCATCCGTCGTCCTGTTTCCTAACCCGCGCCGGCCAATGGGACGGCTGCGCTCGATGATCTGTCACTCACCGCACACACTCTCGAACATCCACAGCCACACGCTGTGCCTGTTCCGCCGCTTTGCCGGTGCGCCGGTGCAGTCGGTGATCGGCGAGATGAACAGCGACGAGGCAGCCGCCCAGGACCAGGACCTCGTGGGCTCCGGGTACCTGGTGTACGCCAACGGCGTGCGTGGCTTCCTTAATGCGCACGCCGGCAGGACCGGCCTGAGCTGGAACATGGAATTCCTGGGAGAGCATGGCTGGGTTTCGTCGATCAACGCGCACGCCCACTTCGAGGCGTGGGCGCTCCTCCCCAGCCAGCGCGAGCCATGCCGGCTGCAGTTCCCCAACCCGCGCCGGCCGCGGAGCTCGATGCTCGCCGCCGTCGAGAGCATCGCCCAAAACCTACGCACCGGCACCGCGCCGGCGTGCCCCGGCGAATACGGCCGGGAGGGACTGGAAGTCGCGATCGCCCTACGCGAGTCACATCGCCGCGGCTGCATGCCCGTGCATCTGCCGCTCGAAGATCGCTCGCTGCGGATAGATACGAGACGATAGCCCGCATGTTCGCGAGCGTGCCCGGCCCTTGAACATGCTCAGGCTGAGCAGGCCAGTCGGTAAGCGTGAGTGGCTAAGCGTGAGTGGCTAAGCGTGAGTGGCTAAGCGTGAGTGGTACGTGCGAATGGGTGCTTCGGGATAGCGGATAGCCGGCCGCGGTAGCTACCATGGCGATCATGGCCACGGTGGCAACTTGGAAACAGCGGGCACGGCAGCTCAAGCGGGACACGTACGCCGTCTATCTGGCCTGCCGCGACCCGCGCGTGCCGTGGTACGCCAAGCTCTTCGCCGCCGCCGTCGTCGCCTACGCCTTCAGCCCGATCGACCTGATTCCGGACTTCATCCCCGTACTCGGCTACCTGGACGACCTCGTCGTCGTCCCGCTGGGGATTTACTTGGCGCTGAAGATGATCCCGTCGCCGGTGATGGCCGACTGCCGCGCGCGCGCCGAACGCGCCATCGCCGAAGGCAGCCGCAAGCCGCGCAACTGGCTCGCCGGTACACTCATCGTCGCCATTTGGGTCGGCCTGGCGGTCGGCGCAATCGCGCTCGTGGTGCGCGCCGTCAGATAGAACAATCGCTTAGCCGTTTTCGGCCGCCGGAAGCTGGAAGATGCGGTCGATCATGACCATGGTGCGATGGGCATCGTCGAGCGATGGCGCCGGGAACGCCGGCTGGTGGCCCTGACGCACGCCCGCGAGGAAGGCGCTGTCTTGCTTCCAGAAGCCGGGCTTGAAGCGCCGGTCGTCGTCGTCGGGCGCGAAGCGGCGCTCCGGCTGGCCGCGGATGTTGAGCGAGACGAAACTGAAGCCGGGGCTCGATGCGGCCCTGGCGCCAACGCAGCGCAACTCGAAGCGGTGGCCGCCGGGCGAGATCCAGTCGACCAGCGCCCGGCCGTGCGCACCGCCGGCGAAGCGCAGCACCGCGGTATGGCAGTCCGGGAACTCATTCTCAAACGTGGCGCTGAAGGGCTGGACTTCTTCCACATCGCCGCCAAAGAAGCGCAGCAGGTCGAGCGCATGAATGCCGTTGGCGTAGGCCCAGCGCCGGATGACCAACGGCGGGAACTTCTGGCGCAACTTGGTGGAGAGGTCCTCGTGTGCCTCGACGGTGAGCGTGGCCAGCGGGCCGTGCTCCAGGAGTTGTTGCCGTGCCGCCAGGTGGCTGGCGTAGAAGCGCCGGTTGAGCCCCACCATGTGGACTGTCCCCCGCCGGGCGGCGATCTCCGCCAGCCGTTCGGTATCTGAGGAATAGATCCCCGGCGGTTTTTCCAGAAATGTCGGCATGCCGGCGTCGAGAAACATGCCCGCCACCTTGGCCACGGCGAGCACGCTCACCAGCACAAATACAGCATCAAGGTTGTCGCGCCGCAGCAACTGCTCGGGCGCGGCCACCTGCTGCGGAATGGCAAAACGCTCTGCCGTCTCCGCCAGCATAGCCGGATTGGTGTCGCACAGCGCGACGACCTCGCACTCCGGGTGATCGGTCAGCACCGGCAGATGCTGTTGAGCAATGTTGCCCGCGCCGACGACGGCGATTCTTAGCCGGCTCATTTCGCTTCCTCGTTACTGCTGCTGCCAACTGTGTAACGTGCCAGGATGAGGGCGTGGAGAATCCCAGATAATGATCTGTGGATTAGCCCAGCCACACCAATCATAGGAAAGATCCTGGGCAGGATCGGTCCTCAGGACCATGCGGACACTCTGGTTCGCAACTGCGGCGAGACTACTCCACACGTCGACCCAGCGTCGCTCTTCAACCCGCGCCCTGGGGTTGACGTGCCGATCGAGGATAGTGTGCTTACCGGTCCTCCCCTCGACCTCGACGATGAACCGAACACCATCTCCGTAATCTGTCCACCACGTCTGTGGATCGCACGCCAAGCCCGCTTGGAAGTACGCGTGAGGCGGAACATCGACGTGTGCTACGACTTCCGACGGCGGATGCATGTACAGCCATCGCCGGCTTTCGTCGCCAATGCGGAAAAAGCCGACCGTCAAGAACGGCGGTAGAGATCCACGGCCATTGGCCGCCGGTGTACGGGTGTCTGCTCGTGATGAGGCCACAAGGTCGGCAAAATCCAGGACAATGCGATTCACCTCGTGAGATTTTAGCCCTGATCGTGCGCGCAGTGTGTCCCAGCCCACGACTCCTCCAGCAACCGCGCAGCCGAACATGAACGGCAGCAAAATCCAGGCTATGTTCTTTGTCGACTTGTCGCCTCGCAGGAGTGGCATATGGAACGTGGAACGAAGACGGGCGATACTCAGTGGCCAACCGAGGCGCCATACACACAGCACCAGGGTAGCAGTTGAAAGGCCGATGGCCACGGTTCTTACTGGTGTTGACCCAAACCGTACTTCGACCCGGTGTGTCCCTGCCGGCACATTGATCACCATGTACCCGAGTGAGGCCTGCAGCCTCTCGTGAAACGGAACAGGTCCGACAGGAGTGGCCCGACCGCCGATAGAGCCACGCCAGCCAGGAAACAGTAGCTGGTGAAAAGCGACGACTGCTGCCTCTGTTGCCACAACGTCGGCCATTATCCGATTGGGTCTGCGGTAAACGCCCGAGATTGCTGCGTTGCCGTCGAGCACCCGGACGTACCCCGCTTGCCATCCCGCCTCTGAGAGCGCATCGTCGTAGATAGCAATGCCGCGCTTGATCCCAGGTGTGTAATCCGCGATGGCAACCGTCTTCGGCAGAAACTCACCGGTTGATGTGGTTCCACCTGCATGCTGATTGACCTCCCGAGCGAATAGGTCCTCGCCGTTGATAGCGCGGTTGGGGAGGCTGCCTGCGCTAAACGGGCGTGCCGCAATCGACCCAATGGCGAGGATGCCAATGCAAAGGGCGGCAAAGGCACGCATGAGATGAATACCGATTCTGCGATCGCTCCCGGCTGCGAGCCAGCCTGCTGCTGCCAGCGCGATGCAGAGCGAAAGTGGCCCATAAAGACGCCAAGGATACTGCATGATGCTCAGCAGCGGCGCCTCCTGCCACAGCCAGCTCGACCAGGTCGTGTTGAGCAGCCATAGCAACAAAGCGATGGCTGCCCAGAAGAGAGACCATGTGCGATAGCGGCGCGTGAGCCCTGCCCCAGCACCGACCACAGCGCCAAGCCAGAGCAGCAGTTGGGGGATGCTGATCCTCTCCGGAATCGGCAGGCCAAGAGTCGCTTCCATCACCAGGTACCTTGCAGCGCTGGCCGTCGACAGCAGCTTGATAAAACTTGTACTTGCTGTGCTGCGCGCGAGCGCCGGCGGGTCGAAGAGGTACACGCTGACGTCGGCCTTTCCCAGATGCACGTAACGAGACTCGGTTAGCATCGGGAGCCAGAAGAATGCGCTCAAACCCAATCCAACGGCCAACGCTGTTCCAATTCGTCTGATACCCGTCCTAACCGGCACATCTCGTTGCCGCGATAGCGACAACAACGCCATTACCAGCGCAATCACCAGGCCGGCGGCAAGAAAGCTGGTGATATTGTGAGTGAGGACGACAGAGGCAGTGAGCACCGCTAGCAGCCACGCCCACTTCCCTCCCTGCGTCCACGTGCCCCAAGCAGCCATGAGCATCCAGGGAAGCAACCCAAGGGCAAGCGCTTCAGGGACTTGGCCTCTTCCATACAGATTGATGAAGAAGGGGTATGGCGCGAGCACGTACGCCGCAGAAGCCAGCAGGGCTGCATCCTGCCGGCCAGCGTAGATCGATTTCGCTAGAAGGTAGGTGCCTGAAGCACCCAACAGAACGGCAAGTATGCCAATCCATTGGAGGCTGGCGGAGATCGAGACGCGCAGTGCGTGAAGAGCCGCGGCCAGATAGTACGTTCCCGGCGCGTAGAAGTTGAACAGGGGGTATCCGTACCCGAGATAGAGCTCAGGAAGCCAGCGGGGAAACCATTCTCCGCCTTTCAGTGCCAAGTAGAACAGATAGATCCTGGTCAGATGATTCTCGCCGTCTGCCGTCTTGCTCCAATCGAGGTCAGGCCGGAGCCATGGCCACGCGACGCACGCCACGAGCGCCGCGCATGCACCAAGCATGACGAACGTACTGCGGCGACGCCAGACGATCACAGACGCACGGTTGGTGACTGATGGAGCTTGGTCTGCGTGGCGACTGCCTGCCGGGCAATTTGACGCTGTCACCGTCCCACGAGCCACCTAGCGAACTGGTCAAGAGCGGGCGACACGTGCGCCGGCCGAGCCAATGGGCATCATCGGCAGCAAGACGACGCCACAGTTAGCACCAAGATATCAGCAGACTCGACAGAGCCTGCGCTCACCCGTGCCTCCTCGACTGGAGGCCGGCCGGCATGGTCGCATCGGCCAGCGGAGCGTACGTGTACGGGCGGCGCATCGACCAGATCACCGCCTGCATTGTCGAGCCCGTCGGGTGGCGGCGTCGGTCGTCGACGTCGACGTCGGCCCAAATCAGGCCGTTGCTGCCGTCGTCGTAGGCGAGGATCTCGCCCCACGGCGCGGCGATGGCGCTGCCCTCGGTGTGGTTGCGCGCCACGACGGTGTAGAGGTGATTGTCGAAGGCGTGGGCTTCCTGGATCAGCTTCCACCGCTCGGCATGAAACCGGACGCGGCGCTGCCCGCGCGGCATCCACTCGTTGGCGCGGAAATCGCCGGCAATCGGCATGAGCATGATCTCTGCCCCCTTCCGAGCGAGGATGCGCGCCGTTTCGGCCGGCGACGAGTCCATACAGATGAGCATGCCAATCGCCACACCGTCGAAGTCGAACACCGGGAACTCGTGGCCGGCCGTGATGCCCCGACGCGCTTCGGCAAGGGCCAGGTGGACCTTGCGGTACCTGCCGATGAGCTCGCCGTCTTTGCCCAGGAGGATCGCCGTGTTGTAGACGACTTCGCCATCTTTCCCGGCGCGCTCGTACACCGAGAAGCAGATGCCCATGCGGTACCGCCGCGCGACGTCCTGGAACGGCTCGAGCCACGGCCCGGGGAGCGGCAGCGCCGCGGCGTGCGCGTCGTGTGGCCCCTTCTCCCGCATACCCAACGTGAGGATCAGCTCCGGCAGGCAGACGAGATCGACCCCCGCCTCGCCGGCCAGGCGGCACTGCTCGACGTAGTGCCGCGCGTTCGTCTCCATATCGACCCACCGCTCGGGTTTCGCCGAGGCCACGCCGAGCCGCAGCAGCCGCGGGGGCGCAGCCGGCACCGGCCGCAGGCGCCAGTTGTGCCAGCGTACCCGACCGACCGGCGACCAGCGGATACCGCAGCGGACGCGCAGCTCACTCGCCCCCGCCGGCGAGCGCAGCCGCGCGGCGAAGCGCGCCCGCGTCTGGTGGTCTTCGGGAGCAGCATCGCTCACGCCATCGTCGCTCACGCCGTCATCGCTCACGCCGTCATCGCTCACACCGTCGAGGAACACCGGGGCCCAGTCGACCTGCGCGCCGGTGGGATCGTGCCAGAACGCCTCGACGACGAGCGCGTCGGTCCCCCGCGGCAGCACCTTCGCCTCGGCTTCGAGCTCGAAGAGGAGCTCGTCGCCCACCTCGACGGACACCGGGAAACGCAGCTCCCAGCCGCCGTAGCAGCCTTCGCTGCCGTTCGACTCGAGCCACAGCGAGCGCGTGTCCGGCGGTGATACGTCCGGCCAGATACGCGGCGCGATCGCCTCGCGGCAGATCCAGGGCACTGCCTGGACGAGCAAAATGGGCGTACGATCAGCATTTACCGTTGGACGGTCGATAACGGCAGTCACTTCTTCCTCCCTTTGCCCGGATAGATTGTTCAGCGCCATTGTACTCGCTCGCCGCTGCTTCGGTTACCCAGCCCTGGTGACCCACACCGGACTCGACCAGCCAACCTGCCCGTCCACTTGCGTCACCCGTAGATAGACGTACGTCGTAGCGCCGGCTCCCACCGGCGCCAAGGGTACCGTGATCTCCAACGCAGCCACGCGCCTGTCTCCATCTCGCACGCGATGCGTGTGCACGACCGCATTGTTCAGCACCATCTCCAGCCGAGCAAGCGGCCCGTCGCCAACTGCGCGCGCCATGAGGCGCACGTCCTCGGCAGCGGTTTCGAACGCCTCACCCATCATGTGCTCGTCCACCTGGAAGTCGAGGAGCATTCGTGCACCGGTCGTGGCATAGCAGCGCCGCGCCCAGAGCGCCGCCAAGATCGCTTCGCGCGTCAGCTCGGGCGCGAAGACGGCGGTGAGCCCACCGGTGATACGGTCGCGAAAGTCGACACCGCCTTTGGCGCAGCGGTTCGAGCCAGGCTGCGCATAGTGATTGTCGGTGCCGCCGACGAAGCCGAGCCGGCAGCCGAGCGCGAGGGCATTCTGCACCGAAGCACCACGCCCGCCGACGACGGTTGCGCCGCTCGAAGCGTTGGAAACGCCCGTGCCAGCAGAGACACCCGGCGTATCCCAGCCATCGGGCACGTCGGTTTCAAATGCGCCGCGGTTCTGTGTTAGCTCGACCACCGGCTGAAAGCGGGGATGATGCTGCACCCAGTCTTGTACGTCCCAGCTTTGCGGGCCGCCCTCGGACGAGGCGTTGGTGTGGTGGGGAATGACGAGGGCGCCGGTTCCTTCCAGAGCTGTCCAGAGATCCGGTAGTTTGCCCGACCGGAGCGAACGAGATCCATCGCCGGGGAAGACGACGATTCGGTGTCCGGCACCGCGGTCTGAAACTTCGATCGCCTCGAACGGCACAAAGCGCCCCGATTCGTGAAAGCGCCGCGTGAGCGCCTGGTAGCCTGCCCACTCGTCGTCGCCAGCGGCGCCGCGCGACCGGGGAAAGGTAGCAAGCACAACGAAGTCCAGTCCGGCAACGTCGCGCGCGTAGCGGTAGGCGTCTTCAAAGCTGCCGAAGCCGTGCGGCGCGAACGGCGCGGGCCGGGGCCGGCCGCCGAGTCCGTCGAACGCGTGGGCGTGCAGATCGCCGAAGAAGATCCGCTCGCTCGACGGCGGCACCATCTCGACGGGATTGCTCACCGCGGCAGCACACGACTGGTAGGAATGCGCCGTAATGTAGAACGGCCGGCCGCCGGCGCCCTTGGAGTTCCCATCAGCCACAGTACCGGCACCGGTGGCTGCGTCGGCGGCACCGGCTGCACCGGCGGTATCGGCGGCAGCCAGTGTGAACGGGCCGGCACGAAAGGCGCCCCCCGAATCGGTGTCGATCTGCACACTAGACGGACCGTCGACGTGGAGCCCCAAGGTGCCGAGTGCCACTTCGCCCGGTTGCCGCGCGCACGTGTTGCCGTACTCGTCCTCGTGGCAGACGAGCACGTGGAACGGTTCACCCGGCGCAACGCGGGCGGGTGCGACGACGACGAGCCGGGAGGGTGCCCCAGCGACGACGTCGACGGCAGGCGAGTCGGGCAGCAGCCGGTACCCGCGCGGCTGGCCGCCTGGGTAGCCCGGATTGCTGTAGCGCGCATTGCCTAGAGGATCGACGAGCACCTGAAACTCGGCGCGTGCCATGGCGAGATCCTGGGCCCGCGCCCGCTCGAAAAATCCAGAAATGAACGCGCCGGGGTCGCCGAGCACCACCTGTATCTCCTCGCCGGGCCGGAGGCAGCCACCCTCCACCGTAACGAAGACGATAGGGAACTGCTGGTTGTGGTAGCTCAGCGGGTGGCAGTGCTTCAACCGGACGGAAACACCGCACCTGCCGGTAGTGCTGGCGACGACGTGCCCGACACGCCAGCGTACCCCATTGTGGCACGGCGGCACGACGGCGACGCCGCCGCCGGGAGCAATACCGAGCCCTCCCGCGGTGTAGGTGATCGTCCAGGTGCCCCAGGCGCCGGCAACCACCGGCCCGGCAGGCGAAAGCGCACACGTGCCGATTGCCCCCGGCGGCTCGGCGAGTTCCGGCGGCGTGACGTGAACGGCCATGGTCGTCGTCCTGCTCCTCCTTTCCTGTTCACATTGCCGGGGCGGCCGCAGAGCCGGTCAAGCCTCGTCAAGCAATGTAGCGCAGCATATCGGCCGTGACCGGCTTGACCAGCGGCCGGCCGCCGAAGAAGCGCTCGAACTCTTCGGCGATAAACAGGCTCATGCGCTTGGTGATCGTACCGGCCGGCCCGGCAATACCGGGCGTAATGGCCACGTTCTTTAACTGCCGGTACGCGCTCAGAGGTATCTGCTCGTCCCCCAGCGTTTCCAGGTAGACGTCGAGCCCGGCGCTGATCCGTCCCGACTGCAATTCGACCATGAGGGCCTCGTGGTCGATCAGCGCGCCGCGCGCCGTGTTGACCAGCACGGCGCCGTCTTTGAGCCGCTTGAGGGTAGCGGCGTTGATCAGATGCCGCGTTTCTGGGAGCGAAGGACAGTGCAGCGAGACGACGTCGCAGCCGGCAAGCAGTGCCTCGAGCGGCACTTTCCGCACGCCGAGGCGCTCGGCCTCGTCCTCGCGCAAGTAGGGATCGGCGACCCAGACCTCGACATCGCCAAACGCCTTGAGCAGCTTGAGGAACTCGCGACCGGTGCTGCTGGCGCCGACGATCCCCACCCGCAATCCGTGCAGGCTGCGGGTGGCCAGCAACTTTGGTTCGATCGCCGCGTCGCCTCGGGTGCCGTGCTGCTTGAACGCCGAGTCGTGCTCGGGAATGTGACGCAGGCAGGCGAGCGTAAGCGCCAGCGCCATCTCGCCGACGGCTACGGCAATAATAGGTGCGGCGTGCGTCACGGCGATCTCCCGCTCCCAGACAATTGGGGGCAGCCACTTCACGGTACCGGCGGCGTGGCCGATAATCTTGAGATTCGTCTCACGGACCGTGCGGTCGGTGAACCGCACGCCCCACGACGTCAAGACCGCGTCGGCGTCGCGCAGCCAGTCGATCATCTCGTCTTCGCCGGGGCTTCTAGCGCCCCGATACCGAACGAAATTGCCGATAGACTGGAGCTTCTGTTCGGCTGACGGCGACATCACCAGGTCATACGTCCGGTCGTTCATTACCGAGACGATCGTCGGCCGGATCACGGCTACCACCTCCTCATCCATCTCTCCACGAATTGCGCCAAGCCGCACCGCTCAAGCGCACCGCAAAGTCGGTGGTGTCACGGCCGGTGCTCTGCGGTCTCGAGTCTCCGGTCGTGCGCGCGACGCATCTCGTCCAGCCGCCGGATGGTGTCGACGATGTAGTCGGCCTGCCGAGCGATATTCTGCGCGATCCGCTCGGCCACCCCCTCAATGCTGGCCTTGCTCGGGAACCCCCACACGCCCGAGGGCGTGAAGTACTCCATC
>JACQGX010000227.1 GCA_016199265.1 Chloroflexota bacterium
AAGAACCGCTGGGTGAACATGTAGATCGACAGCGGCGGCAGGATGACCAGGAAGACCGCCGCCATCACCAGCGCCTCGTTGAACAGGTCGCCCGCTTGCCCTCCGGTCACCTGGTTGAGCGATGGGGACAGCACCGACAGGCGCATCGGCAGCGTGAAGTGCTCCATGCGGTTGAGGTAGATGAACGGCTCGAAGAAGTCGTTCCAGTGCCACACCACGCTGAACAGGAACACGACGACGACCGCCGGCGTGGCCAGCGGCACCATGATGCGCCACCAGGTGGCGAAGGCCGAGGCACCGTCGATGCGCGCCGCCTCCTCGAGCTCCCACGGCAGCGTCTTGAAGAACTGGCGGAAGACGACGACGAACAGCGCCCCCTTGAGCCCGTGGCCGAAGAAGCTGGGCACGATGAACGGGTAGTAGGTGTTGATCCAGCCCAGGTTCTTGTACAGGATGAACAGCGGCACGATGATCGTCTCCGGCGGGACGAGGAAGGTGAACAGCACCAAGCCGAAGAGCAGGTCGCGGCCGGGGAACCGCACCCGTGCGAAGCCGTAGCCGACAAACGCGCACGAGACGGTCTGGCCGATGGCCGACCCCACCGAGATGTACAGGCTGTTGGACAGCGACCGGGGGTAGTTCATCGCCAGGTAGGCCAGCGGGTAGTTGATCCAGAAGAAGGCCGACGGGATCCACACGATGGTTGGGTCGGTGAGGTCCTGGGCGGTCTTGAGCGACGTGGCCAGGATGTAGAAGATGGGAATGAGGAACACGAAGGAGATGTCGACCAGCACGATGTAGGTGAACGCCCGCTGGACGAAGGTCACCACCCGCCGGCGGACCACCTGCGGATCGCGCAGCCACTGCGGCCGGTTCGCCACCCACTGTTGCGCAACAACAACGACTGCCATAGGTTTCCCCCTTTCTGCGCGAGCGAAAACTGCCGGAGGTACCGGCCTCGAGCTGCGCTTCTTGCCGGGGGCCGGCCGGAACCAGGCGAGGAACCCTCGTGAGCCTTCGTCGCCTGGCCAGCAGGACGGCGACGAAGGTCGTTGCCCTCTGCCCCTCTGGAACGCGGTACTTCTGGCTCTGCCGCGTCAGCCCAAGCCGCAAAATGGCGCCACTCGAGACTTGTAGCCTCGTCATCGCGGCTCGCCTGAGCGCCGCCGTGCGACAACTGCTCGGGGCGAGCCCGATGCGCGTTGCGAGCAGCCTAGCGCACCAACCTCAACGTGAACCTCAATGCGCCGCTCTCTGAGTGGCCCGGCGGTGCTCCGGTGGACGGCACGGCCCTGTCCTCTGATCGCACAGTCGCGCACTGGATGATCGGGGGTTGGCTGCCGCTACAAGCCACCGTCTCGCGAGACGGTGGCGCGACAGCGCGTGAAGGTAACGCCGATGATCAAGGGTTGGCTACCGCTACGAGCGTGACGGGCCGGCGGTATTGGTGGTCATCGAGCGTCGCTGATCCGGTCCAGCGCGTCGATTTCGGCTTCGTCGAGGCGCCACCCGAGGGCGCCGGCGTTTTCCTGGGCCTGGCGGGCGTTTTTGGCGCCGGGAATCGGAACCGTGCCTTTGCAGATGAGCCAGTTGAGGGCGACCTGCGCCGGGGTCTTGCCGCTGTGCGCTTCCCCGATCTGCCTGAGCGTGGCGATCAACGGCTGGAGCTGCGCCAGACGCCTACCACGGAAGCGCCGGCCGCGCAGCCCGGGCGGCGGCTGCTCGGGGCCGTACTTCCCGGTGAGCAGGCCCATCGCCAGCGGGCTGTAGGCGATGAGCGTCACGTCGAGTTCGCGGCACGCGGCCAGGACGCCGTCGCGTTCCGGCCGGCGGTGAGCGAGGCTATAGTGCACCTGATTGGAGGCCAGCGGGATGCCGCGCCGCGTCAGCACGGCATGGGTGCGGCGCATCTGATCGGCGCTGTAGTTGGAGACGCCGACCGCCTTCGTGAGACCTGCCTCGACGGCGTCGGCGAGCGCGTTGGCCCATGCCTCGACAGGAACCGGCGGATAGGCCCAGTGGATCTGGTAGAGGTCGACCTGCGTCACGCCGAGCCGGTCCAGGCTGCCACGCAGCGCGCGCAACAGGCTGCCGCGTCGCAGGTGCCACGGATACGGGAAAAACTTGGTGGCGATGATTGGGCTAGGATTGGTCGCTTCGCCCGCCCCGCCGAGTTGGCGGGCATGGGTGAAGCGGCCGAGCAGCCGCTCCGACTGGCCTTTGCCGTATACCTCGGCGGTGTCAAACAGGGTAACGCCGGCCGCGAGGCTCGTCTCGAAAGCGGCCTGCAGGTCGGCGTCGACGTAGTCCTGTCCGTACCCCCAGAAGAAGCAGTCGCCCCACGCCCATGTCCCGACACCCAGTGGGTTGATGCCCAGGGGAGTGCCGCCGAGGGGAATGCCAGCCTCGCCGGCGGTGGCAGTATGGGCCGCGGCGGTCTCCATTGGGTGCTCCCTGTCAGGCTGTCGAGCCATCCTGCCGGCGTGGTACACATTCCGGGCAGCCGCTGCGAGTATAGAACACGCGTTGCATCTCCTCACAGGAGATCAGCAACTCGTCCAGCTTTCCCACTGCGTCTATTTTCCCATCCTTGAGCACCACGATCTGGTCGGCCCGTCGCAGCGCCTCCCAACGGTGCGAAACGGCCAGTATCGTCGTGCCCTCCCGTCGAACACCGGGGCCGTCGTTTCTCCTCTCTACCGGAGTGGAGAGGGGGTCAGGGGGTGAGGTCCCCTCGAAGAGCCGGCCCCAGAGGGTGCGCTCGGTCTCGGCGTCGAGCGAGCTGGAGAGGTCGTCGACGACCAGCAGCTCCGGATCACGCACGAACATGCGGGCGGCCGCGGCGCGCTGGAGCTGCCCGCCGGAGAGACGAACGCCCTTCGGGCCTACCGTGGTATCCAGTCCGTGCGCCATCGCCGCGACGTCTCTTTCCAGTACCGCCAGGTAGAGCGCGCGGTCGAGGTCGGCCGACGGCTCGGGCAAACCCAGGAGGATGTTGTCCCGCAGTGTCTCGCTAAAGAGCCGCGGTACCTGGGGCGTGTAGGCGCAGCGCGGTGGGACAAAGAACGAGGCCGGGTCGTCTACCACCCGACCGTTCCAGCAGATCCGGCCGCCATCGCTCGGCAGCAGCCCGAGCAGGACGCGCAGCAGGCTGGTCTTCCCCGCGCCAATCCGGCCGGTGATGACGGTCAGCGTGCCGCGTTCGAGGCTGAAGGTGATCCCCTCGATGCCACCGCCGGAAGGGTGCCGGTAGCTGAGGTCGACGACTTCGAGCCGCTCGAGCCGGTCGGCGGGGGTCTTTTCCACCGGCGGCGGTGGATGCGGCTCACAACCGGCGTAGGTCGGGTCGTGCTGCACCAGCGACTGAGGCGGCGCGCCGCCCAGCAGGACAGCCATCCGCTCGAACGAGACGCCGAGCCGCCGATAGTTGGCGAGGATGCGGCCGACATGCGGTGTCAGGTAACTCGCGAGTCCAAGAAAGTAGCTGAAGAGCACGAAATCGCCGACGGTAAATGTCCCGGCGCGCATCGACTGGCCGGCGAGCAGGAGTACGGCGCCGGTGCCCAGGTTGGCGGTGTTCCAGAAGACCGAGCCGAGCAGCGCGTCGAAGACGCGCTCGCGCATGGCGGTGCGCTGCCGAGCGGCGTTGAGCGTGCGAAAGCGCCGGAGGACGCAGGCCTCGGCGCCACCGGCCTGGATCGCCTGTACTGCGCCCATCACCTCGCCCAGAAAGCCGGTGACGGCGCCGGTCGCCTCGCGACTCTTCCGACGGTATCGCTGCAGGCTCCGCTGCGTCCTGGTGACGACTGCCCCAACCAGCACCAGCGGGACGAAGACCAACAGCGTGATCTGCGCGTCGGTTCGCAGCAGGATCGCGAGCGCCACCGCGCACACACAGGCGACGCCGGCCAAGCCGTTGAAGCCCATCATGAACCCGGCCGCCTCTTCGGCGTCGTCACGGAAGCGGCTGATCGCCTCGCCGGGCGACGATGGGAGCGCCCGGGCACCAGGTAAATCGAGGATGCGCGCGAGCATGTTCGTCTGGAGCAGCGCAGCGTTCTCCTGAACAAAGGTGACACCGGTCTTCATCTGCCCAAACACGAGCGCCGTCATGGCGGCGGCCTGCAGCGCGTGAGCGAGGACGAGCAGCCACAGCCACCCCGGCAGGCCGTGGAACGCGCCCGCCGCCGCCTCCGCCACCGGCCGAGTCGACGGCAAGTGGTCGAAGAACCGGCGCCCGATCAACCCCGGGATGAAGTCGAGTACAAGCAAGGTGGAGATGATCACGAGGTGAAGGAACCAAGGCCAGGACCCGTAGCGCACCAGCCGCCAGAGGAACCACCACGCCCGCGGCAGTTCCGAGTTCCTGGTTCCGAGTTCCTGGTTGTTCACAGTATGCCCTCTGTCGCTTACGCTCGGAACGAGGAACTCGGAGCGGGAAACGGCTCCCGGCCGGTGCGCAGCAGAGCGCCGAAGCGCGATGCCGGATCGCGTGCCAGGACCTCCCGCAGGCCGTATTCGACACGCCGGCCATACTCCAGTACCAGGATTTGGTCGGCCCGCTCGATCGTCGCCAGCCGGTGGGCGATGACGATCCCGGTGCGGGTCCTGGCGGACGGCTGGTTTCGCTGCTCTGCTCCGCCCCGCCCGAGCAACCGGCCGACTGCACGCTCGACGAGCCGCTCGGTCGCCGGGTCGAGGCGCGACGATGCCTCGTCGAGGATGACGAGACCGGGGTTCTTGAGAAAGACGCGGGCAAGGGCGAGGAGCTGGGCCTCGCCGGCGGAAAGCCCGCGGTCTCCTGCGGCAATGAGCGTGTCGAGCCCGTGCGGCAGCGCCCGCGCCCAGCCGGCCAGGCCCATCGCCTCGAGCGCCTGCCAGATGCGGGCATCCGCGACCGAATCGTCGAACAGGGTGACGTTCTCCCGCACCGTCGCCCGGAAGAGCTGCACGTCCTGCGTGACCAGTCCGACGCGCCGGCGCACCTCCTCGCGGCGCGCGTCCCGCAAATCGACGCCGCCCAGACGGATGGCGCCCTCGGTGGGATCGTAGAAGCGGAACAGCAGCCGCGAGATCGTCGTTTTGCCGCTCCCGGTGCGGCCGACGAGGCCCAGCACCGCACCGGGCGGCAGGTGGAAAGAGATGTCCTGCAGTGCCGGAGCCGACGAAGGACGAAGGACGAAGGACGAATGGGGTTCGTCGGGCCCTGCCATTTCGTCGTTGGTCGTTGGTCGTTCGTCCGTCTCAGGGTAGACGAACGAGACGCCCTCGAAGTCGACCGCGAGCGGCCCCGCAGGAAGCGGCACGGGGTGCGCCGGCTGGGCGAGCGCGCTCCGCACGCGCAGCAACTCCCCGATGCGGACGACGCCGGCGCCGGCTTTCTGGAAGTCCTCCATCTGCTGTGTGATCGTCCGCAGCGGGCGGAAGGCGAGCCAGGTATAGGAGTGGATCATCAGGGCAGTGCCGAGGGTGATACTGCCGTCGCGGAAGAGCACGACGACGAGGCCGAGCGAGATGACGGCCTGGATCGTGAACAGGTTGTGTGGCACCGCCCACTGGACGGCGTCGATGACGTGCGCCTTTACCGTCCGCCGTACGCGCTCGCGCAGGTGGGCGTCATGCCGGTGCAACACGTGGGCCACCGCGCCGCCGGCGCGGATGTCTTCGGTACCTGCCAGTCGCTCCTCGAGAAAACCGAACAGTTCGGCGCTCGCCCGGCGCGCGGCCTGCCAGTACGGCAGGCTGACGGCGCGCACCCGGATCATCGCCGCCAGCGCCACCGCGGCGAAGAGCGTCAGCTCCAGCCCGGCGCGCCGGTCGACGCGCCACAGCAGCGCGGCGACCCCGAAGAGGAACAGCAGGCTACCGGCGATCTGGACGACGAACTGCGAGAAGAAGTTGGCCAGCGCGGTGACGTCGCCGTCGATCCGCTCGATCAACTCGCCGGGCGAGTGCGTCCTATGGAACGTGAGATCGAGCCGCAGGCAGTGGACGGTCAGGTCCTCGCGCAGCGCGTTGGTTGCCGACCAGCCAACGCGTTCACCGGCGTACGTCGCGAGCACGGCCGCCGCTTGCTGCACGAGCGCCAGGCCGACGAAGAGAAGGGCCACGTTCCGTAGGTATTCGGCCGTCGCCCCCGCGAGAGCGGCGTCGACGAACGCGCGCAGGACCTGCGGCCCGGCCAGCTGCAGCCCCGTACTCGCGAGCAACAGCACGACCAGCGCGGCGACCGGCGCGGCCAGCGGCCGGAGGTAGGTGGCCAGCAGGTCGCCGTGCCGTGGCAGCCGGAACGTGCGCCGGTTCATCGTCGGTGACGGCCACCTTCGGTCCGGTTTGGCCACTCCGGGTGTACCGGGATGGCGTACAGATCAACCGCAACCGACGCCGGCTGCCCGTCTCCGTGTGGCCCGTATCGCATGACTTCGTCGCTTCGTACAACTATTACTGTACGAGAAAGAAGTAACGTACGTCAAGACGAAAGGCGTCAGGAGGTGCCCGAACGCGTCATCGGCGCCCGCCCGTTGCCGAAGAGAGTCGCGGCGCCGCGGCGGGTGCACGCGTGCCGAGGGCGCGCCCGACTACCTGGTGGTCGGACAGGTCAAGCGACGGCGAGTGTGGTTACCACCGCCCGTCGGGTCGCCGCTACGCAGTCCCTGTCTTCCAGTTTCGGAAGGCGTGCAGCAACTTTTCTTTGGCGCGGGCGGGGATCGTCTCCTCGGTGAGCGTGCCCACGATGCGGATGGTATGGCGAATCTGCTGGAGATGGTGGCGGCAGCCGCGGCAATCGGCGAGGTGCGCTTCGAAGCGTGCCCGTCCGGCGGCGGAGAGCGCTCCCTCGAGGTAGTCGGTGACGAGCTCCACCAGCTCTTTGCAGCTCAGCTCTTCAGAGATCTCCATGCGTCGTGGCCGCCTGTCTACCTGCGTCTCCTTGCGAATGCTGTACCGACTATCGGCTCTGGCTCACTACCGCTCGAGGTACTGCTCGAGTGTGCGCCGCACGTGCGAACGCGCGCGGTGGAGGAGGACCCGCTGGTTCGCCTCGCTGATGCCGAGCGCGTCGCGGACCTCCGGCCCGGTCCAGCCTTCGACGTCGCGCAGCGTGATTACCTGCTGCACCGGCGAAAGGGAGGCAATCGCCTCCCGGACGTGCGCACACGTCTCTGCCGAGAGGAGCCGCTCTTCGGGCAGCTCGTCCCAGTTGCGGGGAAACGACGTCCAGTGATCCCGCCACGGATCGGTCGCTCTGAAGCGGCTCGGGTCGACCGATGGCTCGACCGGCTCGGCTTCGGCGCGCCATAGCGACGAGAACGGCACGACCCGTCCCTCGCGTTCGGCGCGCGTGCGGGCGCAGTTGCCGAGGATGCGAAAAATCCAGGTTTTGAGGGAGCACCGCCCTTCGAAGCGGTCGAGCCCCTGGACTACTCCCTGCCAGGTCTCCTGCACGACGTCCTCGGCGACCGCCTGGTTGCCGACGTAGACCAGCGCCAGCCGCACCATCGCGGTCTGGTAGCGCTCGACGAGCGAGGCGAAGCTGGCTTCGTCGCCGCGGCGCAACGCCTCGACAACGTGTAGTTCCTCCATACCCACTGCGCACCAAGGCTACCGCATCAAAGCCACGGCGTCCAGCATCTTCTGGCGGCAGTTGTGCCTGCACGCAGCCGCTACTCCTGTCATTGCTCGGGGAGTGTCCAGGGAGTGTCCAGGGAGTGTTCAGGGGACCGCCCCTCTGCCTGGCTGCCTGCGGCCGGAAGCGGGCCACTTGCCGGTGTGGCTCCTGCTCTCGCCCGCTCGCTGGCTCGCCTTCACCCGCGGCACCGGCTCGCTGCCAGTCCGCAGCACGGCGCCATTATCGGCAGATCGTTGCGCGTACGCTATCATCGTTCTGTGGTGCAGAACGTCTTGTGCGGACAGCCCGGTGCGTGGCCACTCGACAGATCGGCCGTGTGCCCCCCGGCACTCGAACCCCAACCCGGCCGCTCCTGCCTACGGCTGCGGTGCGGCGGTCACGAGCTCGACGCGGGCACCTTCGGGGGCACGCAGGCCGCGCGGCGCCTCGAGGGTGTCCACCAGGATGACCAAACCGGAAGAGTCACCTTGTGGCGCGCGCCACTCGATGCGGCCGAGGCCCCAGCGCTCGGCGGTGAGGATGCCGGCGGGCGTCTCGAGCCGCAGCGGCGTTGGCCGGTCGTCGGGATTGACCGCGATCCAGGCATGCTGCGCTGGATCGACCTCCTGCGCCAGCAACCAAACCATCTGGCGATTGGTCTCCAGCGTCGCGCCACCTGCGGCCAGCCGGCCAGAGTCGCCCTGCACCGCCAGCGGCGAGGCGAGCGCCGGCGGTGTGTACATGCCGCCGCTTAGCTGGCGCTCCACCGGCTGCGTGCGCCACAGGTCGTAGCGCAGCGCGATCGTGTCGCCGCCGCTGCGGTAGGTGACGGTGCGCACCGCGGGCGACTCGGCGGTCGCCTCCACCCGGTCTTCCACGGTGGCGAGCCGGAGGCGGGACAGGAAAGCATTCGCCGACGGGTGCTCGCCACGCGCGGCCACCTCGACGACGTAGCCGGCGCGCAGGTTGCCCTGCCAGAACGCCCCCTTCAGCGAGGCGTAATCCCAGAAGCGCTTCGCCGGGCCGCGGTAGTTGTAGATCGTCAGCCACAGCTCGCCGAGCGGGCCGCGCTCGAGCACGATCGGCGCCTCCCGCCCCAGGCAGCTTGGCTCGAGCGGCCGCACGCCGACGTACACCGCGCCGCCGGCCACTACCAGCCAGTCACCCGGGGTGAGCGACACGGGCAGGTCGGCGAGCGCCACGCGCCGCTCGTTCACCCAGATCTCGTCGAGGACCTCGGGCCAGGGGAACACTACCACCGTCTTCAGCGAGAAGACCGGCTCGTGCTCCGGCATCAGCGCGTAGAGGGCGATCGCTTTGTTGCCCTGCTGCACGCCGGCGAAGTGGCCCTGGTCGTAGAAGCTGTTCGGCGGCCGGTCGAGCGCGGCGGTGAGCCTGCCCCAGTGGCGGTCGTTCACGACGTAGCGCGAGTACATCATCCCCCAGCCATTGGGTACGCGCGGGGTGCCGGCCGGTGGCGCCACGGGCGGTGCCGCCGCGCCGCCGCGCGCGTAGTGCAAGATGCAGTAGTTGGCCTGGTGCTCGATGTAGAAGTCGTCCTGGCCGAGGGTGTAGGTGCGGCTGGCCGTGCCCAGCGCGTACCCGTCGGCGAAGTAGGTCGTCAGATCGGCACCGACGTCGGCGTTGGCCATCTCGCGCACCTCATACGGCAGTGCCCGCCGCTGGTGGGTGAGCCAGCGGCCGATCGCGTCCGGCAGCCAGTGCTCGGTCAGCGCAATCTCCACCGAGCCCGGCGGCGCGGCGACGGAAGCGGCCACGGCGGGTCCGCCCGGCGCGGCGGGAACGGCGGAGCCCGTCTCGCGCCAGAGCAGATCGTGCAGCGCGCTGTGGCCGGTAGTCATCGCCGGCCAGTAGCAGCGGCAGTGCGGCCCGACATGCTGGCCGGTGGGCGCATGGATGTGCAGCGCGAGGTGTAGCCACAGGCGCTCGTACATGAGCCGCGCCTGCAGCCGCACGCGCGCGTCGCGCACCAACTGGTGGAGGGCGGCCAGCGCGCCCAGGTCGATGGCGCCATAGCCTGGGCTGTTGTACTCGTGCGGCGCGCCGGAGCCGACGGTGAAGCGCACCCACGCGTCCCACCGCGCGCGTCCCAGCGCCTGGAAGTGCGCGTCGCCCAGCCACTCGCCGCCGACGAGCAGCGCGAAGAGCGACATCACGTGGATGTTGGTGTAGGTCGGCGCCACCGCCATGTGCTCTTCTTCCTCCAGCGCCAGGCGCACCGCATCGCGGCAGCGGTCCAGGGTGTCGGGCGGTAGCCGCTCGCCGTGCAGGATGAGCAGCGGCAGCAGCGCGCGCAGCACGAACTGCACCGCGTTGAGGTCGGTCACCTCCTCGTCGTCGGCCAGCCACCGGAAGTTGCCGCGGTGGGGGTGGTTGGGCGACCGTTCCTGGCCGTCGAGCACCGCCCCGACAATCGCCGCCGCTTCGCGCACCGAGTCGCCGTCGCCCTCCCGCAGCCGGGCGTGCGCCAGCCACAGCGACTGCGCCGCCCGGTAGGTGGGCTTTCCGCCCGGTCGCACCGGCCCCTGCGCCAGGAGGTGCCGCACCGGGTCGTAGGTGCGCCGCATCTCCTCCAAACCGCGCCGGTAGATGGTCTCGATGCGCTGCGCGCGAGCGTCGGCGGCCGGCATGGCCCTCACCCCATCCGTCACCGCATGCGGCTCGCTCGTCTCTGTCATGTCCACCGTGCCTCTCTCCTCACCTCGTCACGTGTGTGCTTACGCCAGGGCGCCCACGGCGCCCTGCCACCCTACTCCTGCGCCTCGTACACGCGCAGGTTGGCGTAGCGACCGACCATCGGCGACATCTGGCGCAAGCCGACCTTGCCGGCACCCACCGGTGGGCCGTACGCGCCGTCGTCCTCCCAAGCGGGCACCGGCAGGTCGTTGATCCAGAACCGCACCACCGGTCCCCATTTCACCAATCGCAGGTGATACGGCGGCTTCGCGTACTCGGCCGATGGGATCGGATCGGCGGCCGTGGCCACGAGGCAGAACCCGTGGCTCTTGCGCAGGTTGCAGGTGTTCAGCGGCTCGTCATCCCGGCGGCGGTAGTAGGAGAGGTGCAGCGCGTCGATCGCCCCGCTGTGGTACTGCTCGTAGATCAGCGGCCCGCGCTCCACGTTCGGGGGAATGGGCATGGTCTCTCCTCCTCTATGGCTCTTCTAACTCTGCGACCCACGCCGCGCCATCGACCGTGATCGTGCAGTCCTGGGCGCCGCCGCTCGTGACGGGCAGGCGAATCGGCGCGTCCGCGCGCGTGCAGCGGACGCGTATCGCGCTCGGCCGGTCCACGTCCGGTGGGGCCTCGATCCGCACGGCGCCGAACCCGAACGCGTCGCAGCGGACGGTGCCGGCGGGCGTCTCCAGGCGGATGGGCTGCGGCCCGTCCGTCAGCAGCATCGCCTCCCAGACGCGGAGTCCTGCGAGACCAGGAGCCGTCAGAGCATCACGGGCAAAGAGCACGGCGGGCGCAATGCCGGCGTTCAGCGTCGCCTCTCCCAGCGTGGCGGTCCCGCCGGCGACCTGCACCGCCCAGGGCGACCCGAGCGCGGGAGCGGCGAAGCGGCGCCCGTCAATGCGCCGCTCCACCACTTCACTGCGTACCAGGTCGTACCGCAGCTCCAGCCAGGCGTCCGTGTTCTGGTACGTAACGGTACGCACCCCGGCGGCATCGAGGGTGTCGGTGATCGCGGCGCGCGCCAGGTGTGCGGCGAATGCCTCGCGCGTCGGATAGGCCTCGCGCTCGCCGACTACCAGCAGAAAGCCGGAGCGCAGGTTGCGGTGGTAAAAGGCCGCCACCGGGGAACCATACTCCCAGAACCACTTGCCGGGGCCGCGGTAGTGCGACATCGCCAGTGCCAGGTCCCCCGACGGCAGGACACGCACCTCCAGACCGCGACGCTTGCCCAGGTGATCGCGCTCAAGCGGCCACAGCCCGACCCACAGCGCGCCGTCCTCTACCACCACCCACTCCCCGTCCGACACCGGCGTCGGACGGCCGGTTTCCAGCCCCGCCTCGTCCATTCGCTGCCGGCCAGCGTACAGCGCCTGCGGGCGTACCGGCCCCGGCAGCACCACGAGCGCCTCCACGGACGTGATCTCGCGGTCCATCAACTCCAGCCCATAGAGGGCGATGGCCACGTTGCGGTGCTGATGGCCGGCGAACAGCCCTTGGTCGTAGAAGTTGGTCGTCGCGCGGCGGTTGGGCGGCTGCACGACGCTGCCCAGGTAGCCGTCGTTCACGACGAAGCGGGTGTAGAGCGTGCGCCAGCTTGCGCTGTCGCGGCCGTCTGCTGTCTGCCGTCCGCCGTCGGCGCAGCAATAGTAGAGAATGCAGTAGTTGGCCTGATGCTCGATGTCGAACCCGCCCTGGCCGATGGAGTAGGTGCGGCTTGCCGTACCCAGGGCGTAACTGGCTGTGCAGTACGTGGCCAGGTCCATGCCCCCGGTGCGGTCAGCCGTTTCGCGCACCATGTATGGGTACTGGCCGGTCTGGGCTGCCGCCCAGCTCGCCAGGTGGGCGGGACAGTGGTAGCCCGCCAGTGCCGCGGTCACGGCGCCCCGCTCGTTGCTGGGGGCCAGGTACGGCGAGCGGGCAACCTCGTCGCCCACGCCCAGTTCCTGCCAGAGCACGTCCAGGATCCCGCCGCCACCCCCGTGCATGAGTGGGTAGTAGGCGCGCGACTGCGGTCCGGCAAGCTGGCCGGTAGCCGCGTGAAAATGGAGCAACACGTGCAGCCACAGGCGCTCCTCCATGCGCTGCGCCTTGAGCCGAACCTCGGGATAGGACGCCAGATTGGCGAGCGTCGCCAGCGCGGTGAGGTCGACCACCAGGTAGGCGGGGCTGTTGTACTCGAACGGCGCGCCGGACTGGGCCGTGTAAGCGATCCAGGCGTCCAGCTTTGCGTTGCCGGCGGCCACCATCCTCTCGTCCTGCAGGACCTCGCCCCACAGGATGGTGTTCGCCAGGTCCATGAGCGCCGGGTTGGTGTAGCGTGGCGCCACCCCGACCCGCTCCAGGTGGTCCAGCGCCAGG
>JACQGX010000226.1 GCA_016199265.1 Chloroflexota bacterium
ACGATCTATAGCGTACTGAATCGACTTTGGTATGAGTGAGAGGAATTCTGCGCTATGCTGAAGTCGCTGACCGAGCGGGCTAGACGCACCGGCCCCGTCGGCTTAGAAGCGCACGCGCTCGCCCAGGGGGCTACTTCGACCGTTGTAAACGACGAGCGATTCGTTTACTATCTATATATGGATCGCTACCGATGTACAATTCCCCGAGTCCGCACGTAGGGGCCCTGCACGTGGCGAGCACCGCTAGCCGAACCCGTTCGATCCCTGGATGGCTCTCAGACGTCGTCCATGCGCTTGAGCTGGACCAGAAGACACTCGTCACCATAGACGATATTCAACGGGCACGCCCGGATCTGGACCGTGACATGGCGCGCCTGGCCATGATGCATCTGGTCCGGCGGGGCTGGCTGCAGCCGGTGGGCGTGCGAGGAACTTACGAGTTCATCCCCGGTACTGCGGCCGGTCCCTACCGCTCAGATGATCCGTGGCTCGTCCTCCGGGCAGAGCTCGAGCGTCAGCCACTGCAGTTTCACGTCGGCGCAAACTCCGCTGCCTGGCTCCTAGGATACGCGCAGCGATCACCGACCCCCCACATCGTGGTCGCAGAAACCGGCACGTGGATTCCACGTCCGCTTCGCCGCATCTACCGCGTGCTCACGACCTCCCCAGCGCCGGCACACGGTGAGGCGTATGGTCTGCCAGTGCCTGCGTCGCCGGAATTGTTCGTCGAGGTCGCACAGTTGGCGCCCCGGCTCCGGCTTGACGCCGCCGCCGGGTGGCTTCGCCGGCTCTTGAGCGACGCCAATGTAGAAGAGGTCGTGCGGCTGTTACGCAACCGGAGCATCACGACTCGTGCGCGCGCCGGCTACCTGGCGGACGTGAGCGGAGCGAGTGAACACGCGGCCGCCATCGAGCGACTGGGACCACTCGACAGCGGCCCGTTCTACACGGGGCCCGCACGTGCCGATGCCGCCTTCTCTGCCCGCTGGCGCGTTTATGACACCGGCCGCATTGCTGGCAGTTCGGTAACCCGATGATCAGCGAAGGCTACTTTCGGCGCCACCAGCAAGTCCTCGGCGGCGATCGAGACGTGGTGCTGCTCGATATCGCTCAGGAGTACGTCCTCGAGCACCTCCGTAGGCAAGGGCTATTCGAGGAGACCCTCGTCTTCAAAGGTGGGACGGCGCTCCGCAAGTTCATCTTCGGAGGCAGCGCCCGCTTTTCGGTCGACCTCGACTTTGGCCTGCGTTCCGATGATCCGGCCGACGTCGAGCTCACCCTCGACTTCCTCGAAGGCGCCGAACTCCACGGCGTGCGGATCGAGCTAGCCAATCGCGAAGGACCGAACGCCGATCTTCGTATCACCACGCCGCTCGGCGAGGTCGTGCGGCCCGCCCGATTGAGCACTCGCGAACAGAAGCCGTGGCTCCGGGCCGTGCTCATGCAGCCGCAGCCGTTCGTGTTCCTCGACAAGGGCCTCGCGCCCGAGTTCCGTCGGGCACAGCCGCCAATCCTCGATGTTCGCGAAATCGCGGGCGAGAAGATTGCGGCGTGCGTGGCGCCGGCGCCACGCACGCGACCTCTACGACCTTCAACACCTCGCCCAAGTCATACAACCTGGACGTGTCGGTCAGGATGTCGCCGAACTGGCTGCCCTCAGAATCTACTTTGATGTCGTCACGGAGGGGCTCGGCCGCCCGCCAGCGTCGCTGGCCGACATCTTCCAGCGTCGCCCCGAGGAGGTAGTGGGAGCCGAGGACCTCGGGCAGTTAGGAGCGTCCGTCACCGACGTCGCAGCATTGTTGGACCTGTGCCGCCGTCGGTATAGCGCGCTCGCAGACGTGAATGTATTGGCGGCCGATTAGGTCATCACGTGCAACGCGCGCGACGCGTACCGGGCTACCCAATTTCGGGACGAGCTTGCTGCGCGACTTGCGCGGGAGTGACGACGCCGCGGCCGTGCTGCGCCGACTACGTCGACGCGCCCTCGCAGTCGGTTGCCAATGTACGGAGCCCCTGATCGGCCTGACCGTACTCATTCTTCTACCGCGCCTCTTGCCGCCGATTTCGCGTGCGGTTGGTGACCCCACAGAGGCGCCTGATGGGGGCGGCACAGAGCACTCGTGTCGCCACCGTCCGATCATGCACGCCAAGCGATGGGAGCGCGGCGCTGACGTGTCGCTGCCGGTGCCAGGCGTGTGTCTGGACACGGACGCGACGGTCTTTGCAGTTCACATAAACTCAGTGCCGATTCCCACACTCGAGCCCGTGTGGGGGCGGCAGATGGCCCCTCTCGGCAATCTGCGAGGGGCCGTTCCTCTCTGGCGGAGGCGCATGGGAGTCGAACCCACCAACCGCCGCGCCAACGACGGTTCATCGGTTTTGAAGACCGTGCCAGTCACCGGACCAGCCGCGCCTCCGGGAAAGCTCAGAACGGAGGACTGAGTGCTGACGACTGAGTGCGGGGCCGGCGCGGCCCACAGTCAGCCTCTAACCCCCAAAGTGTACAGGCAGTAGGGAGATGGCCCCTTCGGGTTACGGCCACGGCACACGCTCAACGGGTGCTCCCGTCGCAGTACCGGAAAAATCGGGAGGCGACGGCCGGAATCGAACCGGCGATAGAGCTTTTGCAGAGCTCCGCCTTAACCACTTGGCCACGTCGCCCCAAGTCATCCCATGCCGCCTGCTTCACCCTGTAGCGCTGCGGTGTGCGGTCGTCGGTACACCGGCCGGACCGGCATCGCTACCGCACGAGCCCCACAGGGCGTACCACCACTCGGCGAGATCGTCATGGGGTACCGAGGGGATGAGAAGAACGGGAGCGGAAGACGGGACTCGAACCCGCGACCTTCTCCTTGGCAAGGAGATGCTCTACCAACTGAGCCACTTCCGCTCGCAACGCCCCAGCGCATCCTGCGCGGGACACCCAAATAATACACCCTCTGCCACCAGTACGCCAAATGAAACCGACCCCCAGCCGAGCTCGAAACAAGCAAACAGCCCTTCTCCAGCCGGCAGGGGAAGGGCTGTTGGGTGATGTTGGTCGCTGCAGCGTTGGTGCCAAGGCGCAGAATCGAACTGCGGACACCGGCATTTTCAGTGCCGTGCTCTACCAACTGAGCTACCTTGGCGCGGCTAACCGAATCCTATCACAGCCGTCGGTGGGCGGTGAGGGGCTCGAACCCCCGACGCCGGCGGTGTAAACGCCGTGCTCTGCCAACTGAGCTAACCGCCCCTGCCAGAATGCAAAATGCAAAATGTCAGGCCCACCTGCGCCTCATCTTGCATTCTTCACTTTGCATTGACAGGGTGCCGAGGATGGGACTTGAACCCATACGAGGAGTGGATACCTCACTAGGCCCTCAACCTAGCGCGTCTGCCAGTTCCGCCACCTCGGCGTGACGCCAAAGTATATCATGGTTTCTCGTGATTTTCGCGCGCAAGCTGCTCCATCTGCCCGGTTCGATCGGCGCCGCGGCCGGGAGGTCTCTGCCCGTTATTCGCGCGCTGGCGCGCTGGTACGAGCGCCGGCCGTTTCTGACGTTGTGGGGCGTGCTCGCCACCGGCATGGTGGTCATGCTGGTGCTCTTTGGCCGCGACGCCGGGCTGACGCTCCGCCAGCACGTCGTCCTCGCCACCGTGACCGTCGCGCTGGCGTGGCTGTGTACCTGGATCGTCTTCCTCGACGACGCCGATTCACATGACCTCTCCGACTGACGAGATCGAGCAGCGCAGCCAGAGCCAGCGCGACGAGCGATTCTCGGTCGCCATTGTCATCCCGACGTACAACGGCGCGCACCTGCTGCCGGTCTGCCTCGATGCGGTCGCCGGCCAGACGCGGGCTCCGGAAGAGACCATCGTCGTCGACGATGGCTCGACCGACGACACGCCCGGGCTGCTCGCGCAACGGTATCCGTGGGTGCGGCTCGTCCGCCGGGACTGCAACCGTGGCTTCGTCGCCGCGGTGAATCTCGGCATCGCCTCGACGCGGTGCGACGTCGTCGTCCTGCTCAACAACGACACCGAGCCCGAGAGCGGCTGGCTCGCCGCCCTCGTCGCGCCGCTCGAGCGCGATCCCACGATCGGCTCGTGCGCCTCGAAACTGCTCCTGTTCGACCGCCGCGACCATCTGCATTCGGCCGGTGATGGCTATACCGTTGGCGGCGTACCGGTCAACCGCGGCGCGTGGACGCGCGACGACGGCCGGTACGATCGCTCCGAGTTCGTCTTCGGCGCCTGCGCCGGTGCGGCCGCCTACCGGCGAGAGCTGCTGTGCGCCCTCGGCGGATTCGACGAGTGGCTCGTCTCGTACCTCGAGGACACCGACCTGAGCTGGCGGCTGCAGTTGCAGGGCCACCGCTGCCGGTACGTCCCCGAGGCACGCGTGTACCACCAGATTAGCGCCACCGGCGGTGGTATCCGCCCGAGCTATTTCTGCGGCCGCAACTTCCCGCTGGTGCTGGCGAGCGACGTTCCGGCGCCGCTGCTGCGCAAGTATTGGCGCGCCATCCTTCGTGAGCAGGGCAGCATTCTGCTCGAAGCGATGCGCCACGCCCGCGAACCGGCCGCGCGCGCCCGGCTGCGCGGCTTTGTCGCCGGCCTGGTGCAGGTGCCCGCGGCGCTGCGCCGGCGCGCGCGCATCCAGCGGACGCGCCGCGCCGGCATCGACTATCTCGACGCCCTGCTCACCAGATAGCGCTCAGGTCGTTATACTGCTGCGAAACGTGTCCATCTTCAAGAAGCTCTTTGGGGGCCTGCTCGGTGGGGGTGGGCGCCCCGCCGACGATGCGATTTGGCTCTACGTCCGCTGCGCCGCCTGCGGTGAGACGATCCGGGTACGCGTCAGTCCCCTCAACGATCTCTCGCCCGAATTCGAAGGCGAGCGCGACTATCCGACAGGGTACATCGTGCGCAAGGAAATCGTGGGACAAAACTGCTTCCGGCGCATCCACGTCGAAATGACGTTCGACGCGCGCCGGCAGCCGCTGAGCCAGGACATCACCGGCGGTACGTTCATCACGCGCGAGGAGTACGAGTCGTCCCGAGATGCAGCTTCGGCTTGAGGCGCCGCGCGGCATCGAGCCGTCATGGAGCCGGCAGAGCCGGTTCGCCGGCGCGGCTGCACGTGTCTGGCCGGTCTGGCGGACCCGGTTCGCGATTGCTGCCGGTGCGACGGCGGCGCTCGCCACCGGGTGGTACACCGCCGCCCGATCGCCGGTGCTCACCGGCGGTGCGGTCGTGGGAACGATCCTCGGCGTCTGGGCGCTGCGCAACGCCGAGGTCGCGCTGTGGGCGCTCGTCGCGCTCATCGCGCTGCTGCCCTTCGGCATCGTGCCGCTCCGCCTCGGCGTCGCGCCGACTCTGCTCGACGTTGCGACGGCAGCGATCTTCTTCCTCTGGTTTGCTCGCGGTGCGACCGGGCGCACCGGAACGCGGCTCACCCCCATCGGCGGCTGGCTCGTGCTCTTCTCGGGCGTGCTCGCCGTAGCCTATCTGCTTTCGGGCGACGCGTTGCACACTGGCGAGACGGCGCGGCTCTTTGGTCGAGTGGTCGCGGCACATCTGCTGTTCGTTCCGCTGCTCAATCTTGTCGCGACGTACGCTCGCACCCGGCGCCTGCTGCGCTGGTTTACCGCGGTCGCCGCGCTCGAAGCGGTTATCGGCACGCTGCTCTACGCCATCCCGCGCGACCTGGCGTACCGCGCGCTCGCCTCGCTCGGCCCGCTGGGATACCCCACCGGCGACTCGGTTCTGCGCTATCGCCCCGAGACGAGCGTGCTGCGGGCAAACGGCACCGCCGTCGATCCCAACATGCTCGGCGCCCTGCTGATGGTCGCGAGCGCGATCGCCGTCGCGCAGGTGCTCGCCTCCCGCCCGGCCATGCCCAGGGTGCTCGCCGGCGCCGCGCTGGCGCCGCTGGCTCTCTGCCTCGTGCTGACCGATTCGCGCGGCTCGTGGCTGGGCTTGGCGTCGGGACTGCTTCTACTCGGCGCCCTGCGCTACCGGCGACTGTGGATCACCTTCGCACTCGTCGCCGCGTTGGCGTTCGTTCTGCCGCAGGCGCAGCGGTATACTAGCCACTTGTCGGCAGGTCTCCAGGCCCGTGACCGTGCCTCGGTAATGCGGCTCGGCGAGTTACGCAACGCCGCCGAAGTGATCGCGCGTTATCCATGGTTCGGCGCCGGCTGGGGATCGACCGGCCGCTCGATCGAGCTCGAGTTTACGCTCGGCGTCTCCAACGTCTTTCTCACCGTCGCCGAGCGTTCCGGCCTCCCCGCGCTCGGCGTCTACCTGGTGGCGCTGTTGGCGCTGGCAAGCCGGCTTACCGGCCCGATCCGCGCGCGGCTGCGCGATCCGCACGACGACGGGCTCCTCCTCGGCTGCGCCGCCGCGCTCGTCGGTACGCTGGTGGCGGGGCAGTTCGATCACCACTTCGTGCGCTTTCCCCACCTCGTCTCCCTCCTCTGGCTGCTCGCCGCACTGGCGGTCGTCCTTACGACTGAGAGGCGAGAGGCAGGAGGCAAGAGGCAAGTAGAGGCGCCGCCCTCGCCGCGTCGCCGCGTCGCCGTGTCTCCGCGTCCTTCTGTGCCTCTCGCCTCTTGCCTCTTGCCTCACCCATGAACCGCCGCATCGTGCTCGATGCCCGCCTGCTGCACTACAACCAGACGGGGATCGGGCGGTACATTGAACACCTGTACGGGGCGATGGCGCTGCTGGCTGCCACCGGCGAGATCGCGGCGCCCGCGCTGACGGCGCTGTACCACCGGAACGACACCCGGCGGGCGCTCGCGGCGGCGTGGCCTCGCTCAGCGCTCGCCGCGACGCCGGCGCACCACCGCTGGGAACGCTGGACGCTCGCGGTCGAGCTGGCGCGCCTGCGGCCACACCTGGTGCACTCGCCCGATCACGTCTGTCCGCAGCCGCTCGGCTGGCGGTCGGTCGTCACGGTACACGACCTGGCGTTTCGTCGTCTGCCCGAGACACACGTCCCCGAGAGCCGCCAGTACTACGCCGGACTCGACCGGAGCGTCCGCCAGGCCACACGAGTCATCTGCGTCTCGCACGCGACGAAGGCCGACCTCCTCGCGCACAGCGGCGTCGACCCCGCCATCGTGCGCGTCGTCTACGAAGCGCCTGGTCCACTGTACGACTCGGAAGGGCCGATGGCGGAGGGGCCACGTCCGTACTTCGTCTGCGTCGGCACGATTGAGCCGCGCAAGAACGTCGCGCGCGTCGTGCAGGCGCTGAGCATGCTGCCGGTGTCCGTCCGGCCGGAGCTGCGGATCATTGGCGCTCCTGGGTCGGACGCCGGACGCGTGCACGCTCTGGTGTGCTCGCTCGCCCTCGAGCGCGACATCCGGTTCCTCGGGCGTCTCGCCGACGACGAGATCGCCGCGCACTATCGTGGCGCGCTCGCACTCGTCTATCCCTCGTTGCTCGAGGGTTTCGGGCTGCCCATCCTCGAAGCGATGGCGTGCGGCGCGCCGGTGATCACAGCCGATCGTTCGAGCACGATCGAGGTCGCGGGGGATGCCGCCGAGGTGGTCGATCCGGAGAACGTCGCAGCGCTGGCAGCAGCGCTGCGACGGCTGACAGACGACCCGGCGCGGCGCGCCGAGCTGCGCCGGCGCGGCCTCGCGCGAACCGTCGAATTTGGCTGGTCGCGGGCCGCCCGCGAGACCTTCGCCGTCTTCGAAGAGGCGCTCGCCGCGTGAAGATTCTCTTTGTCACTCCCCAGGTGCCATGGCCGCCCTCGCAGGGCACGGCGTTGCGCAACCTCCATCTCCTAAAGGCCGCGGCCGAGCGGCACGAGGCCGACCTGCTGTCGTTTGACGATGGGATGATGGATGGGGGGCGGGGGCCCCTCCCCGACCTCTGCGGCCGCATCGAGACCGTTCCCCTCCCGCCGCGGCCCCGAATCGGGCGCCTCCTCGACCTGACCCTCGGCCGTGCCGACATGGAGCGCCGGCTGTGGTCGCCCGAATTCGACGCACGACTGCACCGGATGCTGGCCGATACAGCCTACGACGTGGTGCAGCTCGAAGGGTTCGAGGTGGCAGGCTACTTGCTCGGCCCCGCGGCGCTGCGCCGGGAGCTGTACGAGCGCACGGTCGCCGGCAGCGAGCGAGGGGCAGATGGGCCGAAGATCATCTTCGACGATCACAACGCCGAGTACGAGCTGCAGCGTTCTGCTGCGCGGATCGATGCGGGTGAACCCCGCCGCTGGCTCCGTGCGGTGTATTCGGCGGTTCAGGCGCGACGCCTGCGTGTGCGCGAGGCGCTCTACTGCGCCGCCGCCGACCTGACGTTCGCGGTGTCTGACGACGATGCGGCGGCGCTCGAGGCCATTGTCCCCGGTTTGGGCGCCGTCGTCGTGCCCAACGGTGTCGACTGCGCCGCGCTGCCGGCGCCGGTGCCGGCGCCGGCGCTCTTCTTCGCCGGCAAGCTCGACTACCGGCCCAATGTCGACGCCTGCGAGTGGCTCGTGCGGGACATCCTGCCCCTGGTGCGCGCGCACGTGCCCAACGCGCGTG
The DNA here is from genome assembly GCA_016199265.1 of Chloroflexota bacterium. GTDB lineage: Bacteria > Chloroflexota > UBA11872 > UBA12225 > UBA12225 > JACQGX01. The sequence goes on from JACQGX010000226.1 coordinate 8,535, forward strand.
TCGTGCTGGCCGGGCGCGATCCGTCGCCGGCGGTGCGTGCGCTCGCCGGGCCCAACGTGGAGGTGACCGGCGCGCTCTCGGACGCCGAGCTGGCGCGGCGGCGGGCCGAGGCGTGGGTCTACGTTGTCCCGATGCGCATGGGCAGCGGCGTGCGCTTCAAGGTGCTCGAGGCGATGGCCGCCGGAATCCCACTGGTGTCCACGCCGCTGGGCGCCGCCGGGTCCGGCGCCGAACACGGGCGTCACGCTCTGATCGCCGCCGATGCCGGCACGTTTGCTGCGGCCGTTGTCGAGCTGCTCCAAAGCCCCGATCGGCGCGTGTCTCTGGCAGCATCCGCGCGAAAGATCGCCGAGACGTGTCACGACTGGCGCCACATCACCCCCCGGCTGTTCGCCGCCTACGACATGCTGCAGGCCGATCCGCGGCTGCAAGTGAGCGCAATCGCCACCGTACTGAACGAACGCGAGACCGCCGGTGCGCTCGTCGAAGCGCTCGCGGCGCAGAGTCGCCCGCCGGGCGAAGTGGTGGTCGTCGACGGCGGCTCGACCGACGGCACGTGGGAGGTGCTCTCGGAGTACAGCGGCCGCCCGCAGTCCACACGGAGCCCTCGCCCTGGCCCACTCCCAAAGGGCGGGGAGACGACCGTGCGCGCGCTGTGTGTGCCGGGCACCACTATCTCGCGGGGACGCAATCGGGCGATTGCCGAGGCGACGCACGAGACGATCGCGGCCACCGATGCGGGGGTGACGCTGCACCCGGCATGGCTGGCGCGGCTGGTGGCGCCGCTCGAGCGCGACCCACGATTGGAAGCGGCGAGCGGATTCTTTGTCGCCGCGCCACAGACCACGTGGGAGCTGGCATTGGGCGCGACGACGCTGCCATCGGTCGAGGAGATCGATCCGCGGCGGTTCTTGCCGTCGAGCCGTTCGATCGCGTTTCGACGTCGCGCCTGGCACGTCGCCGGCGGCTACCCGGAATGGCTCGACTACTGCGAGGACCTGCTCTTCGACGTCGCGTTGCTGGCGAACGACGTGCGGCCGCGCTTCGTACCGCGGGCGTTCGTCCGCTTCCGCCCGCGTTCGAGCCCGCGCGCGTTCTTCTGGCAGTACTACCGCTACGCGCGCGGCGATGGGAAGGCCGATCTCTGGCGCAGGCGACACGCGATCCGCTATGGCAGTTATCTCTGTGGGCTTGTGCTGGCCGCCCGCGCGCTCGGTGCCCTTGGTGCGCAGCGTGTCGATCCCGCCGCGGCGGCGCTGCTGCTCGCCGGGAGTGCCACGTACCTTTGCCGTCCGTTACAACGATTAGCGCACCAGAGCCGCTCGCCGGCTGAGTTGTGCCGCGCGGCGCCCCTGGTGGCGGTGGTGCGGCTCATTGGAGACGTGGCGAAAATGGCGGGCTATCCGGTCGGCGTACTCTGGCGTCTGCGTCACCGGCCGCCGGCCGGAGCGTTGCGCCCTCCAGAGACGCTGCGGTTGGATTGACGACCGTATCTCGAGCACGTGGAGAGAAGAGCCGAACGTGAGCGTGGTGCACACCAACGAGACCACCATTCCGGCGGCGGCGACCAACGGCGCGGGCCGGCCCACTCCGGCCCGCGCCGCCGAGAGTGTTCGTCTCTCGTTGCCGGCAGCCATGAACGGAGCGTGCAATCGCCCGCACCACCGGCCCGTCCGCGCTGCGGCGAACCAGGTCCAGGGCAGCGAGCCGTTGCTCTCGGTGGTTATCGTCACGCACCACGTCCTGCCGCTGTTGCGGAGTTGCCTGCGTGCCGTGCTGGCCAGCGAGACGCCGTATGCCTTTGAGGTCTTCGTCGTCGATACCGGCAGCGACGGCAGCGCTGCCGTCGCGCGGCGCGAATTCCCCCCGATCGTCGCAATCGAAGCGCCGGAGAACCCCGGATACGCGGCGGCAAACAACCTTGCGCTGCGGCGCGCGCGGGGCGCGTATTGTCTGTTGCTCAATCCGGATACCGTGGTCCCGCCGGACGGCTTGGCGCAGACGGTGGCCGCGATGGAGGCCGACCCGAGCATCGGCGTGCTGGGACCAAAGCTCGTGCGGGGCGACGGCTCGCTCGACCTGGCGTGCCGCCGGTCGTTCCCTACACCCCAAAACGCGCTCTATCACTTTCTGCGGTTGCCCCGACTCGCGCCATTTCATCCGGCGTTCGGCCAGTACAACCTCACCTACCGCGATCCCGACGAGGCGTACGACGTCGACGCGGTGACCGGTGCGTTCATGCTGCTGCGCCGCGAGGTGCTCGCGCAGGTCGGATTGCTCGACGAAACGTTCTGGATGTACGGCGAAGACCTCGACCTCTGCTGGCGGAGCAAGGTGCAGGGCTGGCGGACGCGCTACCACCCGGCGGTGTGCGTTGTTCATCTCAAAGGGCAGAGCAGCAAGGCGCGCTCGCTGCGCTGCACCTACGAGTTCTTTCGAGCGATGCACGTGTTCTACCGCAAGTACTACGCGCCGCGGTCGTCGGCCGCGAAAAACGCGCTCATTACCGCGGGGATCGTCGCGATTGGCGCGGCGTCGGTGGCGATCGACCGGCTGCGACCGCCGCCGCTACGGCGGGTGTCATAGGCGCCAGCGCTCGTCTCAGGTACCATTGGCGTTCGAGTACACCGTCACGGTCGACGTACGCGGCATAGGCAGTAGAGGTGACTGAGAGCGCGGCTCGCGTCATCCAATTGAGACAGCCGGAGAAAGCGCGTCTCTCGGCGGGGCCGGCACACCCGCCGGCGGGGCGGCTCCGCCGATGGTCGCAGTTGACGCTCGCCCCCGGCTTTCTCGTCATCTCCGACGTGCTGGCCGTCGCGGTGGGGTTTGCCTTCGCCTACATCCTCCGATTTGTACTGGAGATTCCGCGCGCGCAGGAGATCCACAGCGCACGCGCCTACGCCGGGTTCCTGGCGGTGGCGACGCCGATTTTCCTGATGGCGTTCGTCGCCTACGGGCTTTATCAGCGCCGGCACCTCGTCAGCGTCGTCGATCAGTTGTTCCGCCTGGCGACGGCGGTACTGGTCGGCCTGGTCATCACCGTCGCGGTGTCCTCATTTGTCGTGCGGGGCTGGCCCGACTATTCGCGCCTGCTCCTTGGGTACGTCTGGATCGGCTGTACCGGCGCCGCCTGCGCCGGGCGTTTCGCCTGGGTGCTGTGGCGCGACTGGCTGCAGAAGCGCGGGATCTCGGTGCGCACCGCGCTGGTGATCGGCGCCGGGCCGGCCGGCCAGCGGGTGGCGCACCACTTCGCCGAGCTGCCGCAGCTTGGGTTCCGCGTAATCGGCTTCCTCGACGATTTCCTTCCCCAGGACGATGCTCCCGACGAGGGGCCGCACGTCCTCGGGCGCATCGACGAGATCGACGCGGTGCTGGCGGCGCTCCAGCCGAACGAGATCATTCTCGCCGACCCGACGCTCTCCAACCACGAGCTGCTCGAGATCGTCGACCGGTGCCAGGGATTGCCGGTCACCGTGCGCGTCTTCCCCGACGTGTTCCAGATGCTCGTGAGCGAGGCGTCGGTGCTCAACCTGCGCGGTCTGACGCTGGTGGGCATCCACGCCGCCGAGCTCCAAGCGTGGCAGCGGATGATCAAGCGCTGGTTCGACGTCGTCTTTTCGGCGGCGGTGCTCGTCGTCTGCTCGCCCCTCCTCCTGTTCGTTGCGCTGCTCGTGCGCCTCGACTCGCCCGGCCCCGTGTTCTATGCGCAGGAACGCGCCGGCCGCGACGGCAAGCGGTTCCACGTCATCAAGTTCCGGTCGATGGTTCACAACGCCGAGGCGGCCACCGGCCGGTACTGGACGGTGCGCGAAGACTCACGGCGCACGCGCGTCGGGCGCTGGCTGCGGCAGCTCTCGATCGACGAGCTGCCGCAGTTCATCAACGTCCTGCTGGGCGATATGAGCGTCGTCGGGCCGCGCCCCGAGCGGCCGATGTTCATCGCGCAGTTCAGCGAAGCGCTGCCGGATTACCTCAAGCGTCTGCGCGAGAAGGCAGGTATCACCGGCTGGGCGCAGGTCAATGGTCTGCGCGGCGACGTCTCGATCGAAGAGCGCACCAAGTACGATCTGTACTACGTCGACAACTGGTCGCTCTGGCTCGATCTGAAGATCATCATCCGCACCATTCCGCTGCTCTTCCGCGACAGCAACGCGTACTGAGGTGGTGATCAGGTCGTGATCAGGTGGTGATCGTGCCGCCGGCAACGTGATCACGACCTGATCACCACTTGACAACTACTTGATCACGACGTCCCCACGCGAGCGCAGCGAGCACCTTTCCTCTTCCGCGACAGCAACGCGTACTCAGGTGCGCCTTCATTTGGTATGCTCAGACCGGATTAGCACTCGCGCCGACAGAGTGCTAACACGAGTGCTCACAGCGCGAGCTTGAGTGGAGCGCGATGCAGACGCCACAGCAGCCGCCACGCCAATCGAAGAGCTCGGGCGAGCAAACGCTTTCGAATCGCAAAGAGCGCATCCTGAAGGCCGTGGTCGAGGACTACATCCGCAACGCCACGCCGGTTGCCTCCGAAGCGCTCGTTCGAGAGCACGGGTTCTCCATTTCTTCGGCCACAGTGCGTAACGAGATGGCCGAGCTGGAGGCCGAAGGCTACATCCATCAGCCACACACCTCGGCGGGCCGGGTGCCTGCCGAGCGCGGCTACCGGTACTTTGTGCAGCGCCTGATGCAGGAGCAGCATATTCCGCAGGCCGAGCAGCTCACCATCCGCCACCAGTTCCACCAGGTGGCGCTCTTCCGCGAGCAGTGGCTGCAGTTGGCGGTGGCGATCCTGGCACGCGCCGTGCGGGCGGCGGCGATTGTGAGTTCGCCGCAGCTCGTCGAGTGCCGCATCAAGCACCTCGAAGCGCTGCACATGCAGGACCGGCTCGGCCTGCTGGTGCTGGTGCTGCTCGACGGCATCGTCAAGCAGCAGCTCGTGACACTACCGGACCAGGTGACGCAGCAGGACCTCTCGACGGCGTCTAACCGGCTGAACGCGCTCTTCCACGGAAATACCCGGCGCGAGGTTGAAGCCGCCGCCGGCGCGGAGCGTTTCTCCAACGTCGAGCGGTTCCTCGTTCGGTCGCTCACCGACCTGATGGTGCAGATCGACGCGCGCGATGCCACCACGATTTACCACGATGGCATCGTGGAGCTGCTCGACCAACCCGAGTTCTCGCGTCTCGAACGCGCGCGGGCGATCGTCGAAGTGCTCGAACGGCCGCACACGCTGCGCGAGCTGCTGCCCGAAGTGCTGGGAGGTGCCGGCGTGCAGATCCTGTTCGGCAGCGAGAACCGCTGGGAGTGGATGCGCGAGTGCGCGTTCGTCCTGGCGCGCTACGGCGATGTCGGCGGGATGACCGGCGTCGTTGGCGTGCTGGGGCCGTTGCGCTTGCACTACAGCGTCGCCATTCCGTCGGTGCGCTACGTTTCGAGCATCATGACCGAATTGCTGGGCAGCCTGACCGGCGATTTGCCCGGTGAGGCGGCCGGCGGCACGGTGCCCCCACATGCGGCGCCGTCGCCGGGGGAGATGTGATTTGACCGCAGAATCGACAGATACGACCAACACGGTGCGTCCCGAGTCCGAAGCGCAGACACCGGACCAGCGCGGGGAAGTCGAACGACCGGAGCAGCCGCGCGCCGGGGCCGACACGACGGCGGCCCAGCACACGACGAGCGCGGGCGCCGAGGCGCGCGAGCTCGAGCGGCAGCTCGACGACGTGCGTCGCCAGCTCCGCGAAGCCGAAGAGCGCGCCCGCGAGAATCTCGATCGCTGGCAGCGTGCGCAGGCCGACCTGGCCAACTTTCGCCGGCGGGCGCAGTTCGAACGCGAAGCGCTCGAGAAATATGCCGTCGCGTCGCTCGTCGCGCTGCTGCTGCCGGTGCTGGACAGCTTCGAGCGCGCCTGGAACACGCTGCCGGTGCCGCTCCGCCGCCTGACCTGGCTCTCCGGTGTGGCGATGATCCATTCGCAGTTGCGCGGCACACTCGAACGCGTCGGCCTGACCGAGATCGAGGCCGAGGGGCAAGCCTTCGATTCGCACGTGCACGAGGCACTCGACCGTGAGGCTGGCGAAGGGCCGCCGCACGTCGTCGCCGTTCTCCAGGCAGGCTATAGGCTGCACGAGCGCGTGCTCCGGCCGGCGCTGGTCAAGGTGGGTCCGAAACCGCCGAGCGCTGAGGCGCGGGGTCAAGAGTCAAGAGTCAAGGGCCAAGGCGAGGCACCCGAAACTGCTTCGCCGCGGCCCGGGCCTGAGTCCGAGACCCAGACCCCGCAGCACGATCAAACCAGCAATTCGGCCACCGCGAGCGGCTAGCCTCGAGCGTTGTTCGAACTCGTCATATCTCGCACAGTGGTAATCAGCTATTTCGCAACAGTGGTAGTCAACGGCTCCGCACCCTTGACCCCTGACCCTTGACCCTTGATCTCATGGCAAAAGTAGTCGGCATCGATCTGGGCACGACGAACTCCTGTGTTGCCGTCCTCGAAGGTGGCCAGCCGGTCGTTATCCCAAACGCAGAAGGATCGCGGACGACCCCATCGGTCGTCGCGTTCTCGCGCAGCGGCGAACGGTTGATCGGCGCGATCGCCAAGCGACAGGCGATCACCAATCCGGAGCACACCGTCTTCTCGATCAAGCGCTTCATGGGGCGGCGCTTCGCCGACCCGGAGGTCGAGCGTGACCGGGAGCTCGTGCCGTACCGTGTCGTCGAGGGCACGGGCGGCGACGTGCGCGTCGTCTTTCAGGGTAAGGAGTACGCGCCGCCCGAGGTGTCGGCGATGATCCTCCAGAAGCTCAAGGCCGACGCCGAGGCTTACCTGGGAGAGCCGGTAACGGCCGCGGTAATCACCGTGCCGGCGTACTTCTCCGACAGCCAGCGCCAGGCCACCAAGGACGCGGGGCAGATCGCCGGGCTGGAGGTCAAGCGCATCATCAACGAGCCCACCGCCTCGGCGCTCGCCTACGGGTTGGATAAGAAGCGCGACCGCCGCGTCGTGGTCTACGACTTGGGCGGCGGCACGTTCGACGTCTCGATTCTCGAAATCGGCGAGGGCGTCTTCGAGGTACTCGCCACCAACGGCGACACCCACTTGGGTGGTGACGATTTCGACGCGCGAGTCGTCGAGTGGCTGGCCGAAGGCTTCAAGGCGGGGCACGGCGTCGACCTGCGCGCCGACCGGATGGCGCTCCAGCGCCTGAAGGAGGCGGCCGAGAAAGCCAAGATCGAGCTTTCCAGCGCGCTCGAGACCGAGATCAACCTGCCGTTCATCACCGCCGACGAGCGCGGCCCCAAGCACCTCAACATCGTACTGACCCGCGCGAAGCTCGAGCAGCTCGTCTTCGACCTGCTCGAACGGACGGTCGAGCCGTGTCGCCGTGCGCTCGCCGACGCGCAGCTCGCGCCCGACCAGATCGTGGACGTGGTGCTGGTCGGCGGGCAGACGCGGATGCCGGCGGTGCAACAGCTCGTCAAGCGCGTCTTCGGCCGCGAGCCGCACAAGGGGGTGAACCCCGACGAGGTCGTGGCGATGGGGGCGGCGATCCAGGCGGGCGTCCTCTCCGGCGAGGTCACCGATCTGCTGCTGCTCGACGTCACGCCGCTCTCGCTCGGTATCCGCACGTTGGGCGGTGTCTTTACCCGCCTGATCGAGCGCAACACCACGATTCCTACGTCGCGCACGCAGGCGTTCACCACGGCGTCGGACAACCAACAACGTGTCGAGATCCAGGTGTACCAGGGCGAGCGCGAGTTGGTGGAGCACAACCACCTGCTTGGTCGGTTCGAGCTCGACGGCATCCCGCCGGCGCCGCGGGGCGTGCCGCAGATCGACGTCACGTTCGACATCGACGCCAACGGCATCCTGCACGTCTCCGCCCGCGAGCGCGAATCGGGGCGCGAGCAGCGCGTGAACGTCACCGGCGCAAGCCGCCTCTCGCCCGAAGAGATCGCGCAGATGGTCACGCAGGCCGAGCAGTACGCCGCCGAAGACGCCGACCGGCGCGAGCGCATCGAGGCGCGCAACGCCGCCGACGGGCTGATCTACCAGGCTGAGCGTTTCCTCGTGCAGGCGGACGACGCCCTGCCGCCGGATCTGCGGCAAGAAGTCGAAGCGAAGATCGGCGCACTCCGCGCGGTAATGGACGGCGCCGACAGCGCGCAGATCCGGCGGTCAACGCACGAACTGCGGTCGCTGCTCGTCGAGTTCAACCCGGGCATGCCTGGCACACCGGGAACGTCCGAAGCGCCCGGAACGCCGGGCGCGGATGACGCAGACGGCAAGGCGGCCGCCGACACCGCACCCGATGCAAGCAGCCATGTTGCACCCGGCCACGACGCCGGGTGAGGATTGAAATACACACTCAAACGTACGTACACCGCCGAATCGCCGAAATGAAGACCATGGCCGACAAACGCGACTACTATGAGGTGCTCGGCGTCAGCCGTGCTGCCTCAGACGACGAGATCAAGCGCGCCTACCGCCAGTTGGCGCGCAAGTACCATCCTGACGTCAACCGAGAGCCGGATGCCGAATCGCGCTTCAAGGAGCTCTCCGAGGCCTACGAGGTACTCAGCGACCGCCAGAAGCGCCAACTCTACGACCAGTTCGGCCACGCCGGCCCGCAGGCGGGCGCCGGGATGGGCGGCTTCCAGGGTGGGTTCCCGTTCGGCGACATCGGTGACCTCTTCGAGAGCTTTTTCGGTACCGGCTCGGTGCGGCGCGGTCCCCAGCGGGGCGCCGACCTGCGCGTCCGGCTCAAGCTGAAATTCGAAGAGGCGGTCTTCGGCACCGAAAAGGAGCTCGAGATCCCGCGGTGGGAGACGTGCCTCATCTGCGATGGCACCGGCGCCGAGCCGGGCAAGCCGCCCGTGCGCTGTCCGAACTGCGGTGGGACGGGCGAAGTGCGGCGCGTGCAGCAGTCGATCTTCGGCCAGTTCGTTAACGTCATGGCCTGCGAGCGGTGTCACGGCGAAGGGCAGATCGTGCAGTTCAAGTGCACCGAGTGCGGCGGCAAGGGCAGCGTGCGCCGGACGCGTCGTATCACGGTGACGATCCCGGCCGGGGTGAGCGACGGCATGGAGATCCGCCTCGGCGGACAGGGCGAGGGCGGCGAGCGCGGCGGCCCGCCGGGCAACCTCTACGTCCAGTTGCAGGTCGAACCGCATCCCGTGCTTCAGCGCGATGGCTTCGATCTCGTCCATGAGCTGCCGCTCGACGTCGCGCAGGCGGCCCTCGGGGTCGAAGTCGAGGTGCCCACACTGGATGGGCCCGAAGTGTTGACCGTGCCAACGGGCACGCAGCACGGCCGCGTCCTGCGCTTGAAGGACAAGGGTGTGCCCCGTCTGCAGCGCAGCGGCCGGGGCGACCTCCGTGTCGTCGTCCGCATCGAGGTCCCGAAGACGTTAACGACGTACCAGCGTGAGCTGTTCGAGGAGCTCGCGCGCACGTTCGACCCTCGCGCCAATCGCGCCGCCCGGCGTGACCGCGACGAGACACACGACAGTCGCACCGACGGGCGGCTGCCCACGGGTGATGAGCGTGCCGAGGCAAGTGGCGGCCGCACGAGGCCGCCCAAAGGCAAGGGCATCCTCGACAAAATGAAAGACGCCCTCGGCCTGGACGAGTAAATGCCCAATCGCTGGTTAGAAGTGTCGATCCGTGCTTCCGCGGAGGCGGCGGAGGCGCTGGCCGCCGTTTTTGAGCGACACGGCCGCGGCGGCGTGGTCGTCGAGCCTGAGATCGTGCAGGGGCACGACGAGGACGACGCCGCTCCCGCTCCGGGTGGCTTTTCCATCCTGCGCACGTATCTACGCGAAGGCGACGAGGTGCCGGCGCGGCGGACCGAGTTCGAGAAGGTGGTGGGCATCCTGCGCGCCTTCGAGCTCGCGCCGATGGGCGAGCTGCAGTTTCGGTGGATCGATGAAGAGGACTGGGCCAACGCCTGGAAGCAGCACTACCAGGTACAGCGCATCGGCCGGCACTGGGTCGTGAAGCCGCGCTGGCAGGCGTACGAGCGTCGCCCGAGCGACCGGATCATCGAGCTCGACCCGGCCATGGCCTTCGGTACCGGACTGCATCCCACGACCCAGCTCGTCCTCGAGTGCCTCGAAGACCTCTCCGACGCCGGTGAAGTAGCCGGCGAGGCGATCCTTGATCTCGGCACCGGCTCCGGCATTCTCGCGATTGGCGCGGCGCGCCTGGGCGCCGCTTCGGTGCTGGCGCTCGACGTCGACGACGTCGCCGTGAGCGCCGCGACGCAGAACGCGGCCGCGAGCGGTGCCGGGGGTGTCATCACCGTGCAGCGCGGCACGCTGGGGGCCCCGATCGACGGCGTCGAGTCGATTCCCGGCCTCGACCTCACAGCCGCGTTCGACGGTGTCCTCGCCAACATCGTGACGCGAGTCATCGCCCAGCGCGCCCCCGTGATCTCCCGCGCGCTCCGTCCCGGTGGCTGGCTCATCGCCAGCGGCCTCATCGTCGACCGCGCGCACGAAGCCGAATCGGCCCTGGAAGCCAACGGTCTGCCGGTTGGGCGCCGCCTGCAACGTGGTGACTGGATCACGCTGCGATGCCGGAAGACTACGTAGAGCGTAGAGCGTAGAGCGTGATGCCTACTGCGTAGGCCGCCATCAGGAAGTATGCCGCCGTAAACATTTCGCCTTACGAACGACGCATCACGCGCCATAGACGTGTCCTCGCTCCACCGCTTCTTCGTCCCTCAATCGCTCTCGCCCGGCGACATCGGGCTGCCGCCGCACGTTGCCCGGCAGGTGTCGACGGTGCTGCGGATGCGAGTCGGCGACCGGCTGGTGCTCTTCGACGGCTCGGGCGACGAATGGGACGCGATTCTGGTGGCGGCCGGCAAGGGCACCGCGTCGGTGCGGCTGGACGAGCGCCGCACACCGGAGACCGAGAGTACCGTCCGGCTCACGCTCTGCCAGGCGTTGCTCAAAGCCGACAAGTTCGAGTGGGTGCTGCAAAAGGCCACCGAGCTCGGCGTCGCCGAGTTCGTCCCGCTGGTCCCCGAGCGTGTGGTCGCTGCCGGCCATACCGGCCACGGGTCACGCCGCGCACGCCGGCAGCCCGGGTAAGCGTCGCGATGGCGGCGCCCGACGGGCCGAGCACTGGGCGCGCATCGTCGCCGAGGCGGCCGAGTGGAGCAGCCGCACCAGAGTACCTCTAGTTCACGTGCCTCAAACGCTCGACCGGGCGCTTGCCGCCGGCGAGCCGATGGTGTTCTGCTGGGAAGAGGCCCGCGGCCTGCCATTCGGTACGGCGTTCCGGCGGGCGCGCGCGGCGCAGCCGGCGCAGCCGGGCGCGGTGCGGGTCTTCGTCGGTCCCGAAGGCGGCTTTAGCCGCGACGAAGCAGAGCGGGCCGCCGCGGCCGGCGCGCAGATCGCCACGCTCGGCGCGCGCACGCTGCGCAGCGAAACGGCGGCAGTCGCAGCCGTGGCGATTGCGTTGCTCGCCACAGACGAGTAAGGTAAACCTGAAAACCAGGAACCAGACCCAGTCCAGGGTCCAAGGTCCAACGCACGTCGCCACACGCACAGTCGACCCTGAACCGCGGACGTTGGACCCTGGACGTTGGACTTCGTGTAGCAGCCAGAAAGGGGATACCAGCGGTGACCGACTGTCTCTTCTGCAAAATCGTACGAGGAGAAATCCCGGCGCAGATCGTTCACAAAGACGAATCCGTGACCGCGTTTCGCGACATCAACCCCCAGGCGCCGGTCCACGTCCTCGTCGTGCCCAACCAACACGTCGGATCGGTGGCGGAGATTGGGCCGGGCAACGGCGCACTGCTGGCGGCCATGGTGGTCGCCGCCAACCGGATCGCCGAGGCGGAAGGCGTCGCCGGTAGCGGCTATCGGCTGGTGATGAACGTCGGTGAAGCTGCCGGCATGAGTGTGCCGCACCTGCACCTGCACCTCCTCGGTGGCCGGAAGATGGCATGGCCACCGGGATGATTCTCGTGAAGCGTGAAACGTGAACTACAGTGCGACGTCGTGCGGCAACGGAACCTGTCTGCAAACGACCGCCGCACCAAGGCCCACGTTTCACGGTTCACGTTTTCAGGTATGATCGATCATGCGCGCAACACACGCGGCGCAGATGACTGAGACCGATACCGAGACGAAGATCATCAACTTCCGGCCTCCCCGCCGGATGGCCGATCCATCGTGGCGGCGGGGCGCCGCCCTGCTGGCGTTTTGGCTCGGCATCCTCGCCGCCGCGCTCGTCGTCCTCAACTGGCAACTCGTGCCCGGCCTGCCGCCGCTCAAGGCGGGCGACACCGCGCCGGAGACGCTCCGGGCCCCTCGCCGGGCAACGTTCGTCAGCCAGACGCGGACGCGGGCGCTGCGCGATCAGGCGGCGGCGCAGGTCTCGTACGTCTACGACTACGATTCCAACTTGCTCCGTCAATTGCGCGGGCGGTCCGCCGATCTCCTGCGCAGCCTGAGCGCCATTCGTGCGGATTCGTCCACGCCGATCGAGGCGCGCCGGCAGCAGATCATCCGGCTCGAACCCGGCTTGAGCCCCTCGTCGGTCGACGCGGTGTTGACGCTCTCCGACCCCGAATGGCTTGCCGTCAATGCCGAGGGCCTGCGTATTCTGGACGAAAACGTTCGCGAGCGCATCCGAGCCGACGAACTCGCCGAACGTCGCGCCGCCGCGATCGCGCAGATCAACCCGGCGCTCTCTCCGGAGCAACGGTCGCTCGTGGCCGACCTAGTGTCACTCTACACGCGTCCAAACGTGCTGGTCAACCAGGCGGAGACCGAGAAGGCGCGCAAAGAGGCACGCGAGCGTATTGCGCCCGTTCAGGTCACCGTCGAGCGCGGCGACATCATCGTGCGCCAGGGCGACGTCATCACCGATGACGATGTCGAGAAGCTCGAAGCGCTGGGTTTGGGGCGGCGCGCCTTTGACCTGCAGCGCGCCGCCGGCATCGCGGTGTACACGTCGCTCCTGACGTTACTGCTCAGCCTCTACCTCTACCTGTTCCACGTCGAGGTCTTCAACCGGCCGCGCAGCGCCCTGTTGATCGCCATCATACTGGTCGGGTCCTTGGCGGCGATGAAGCTCGTCATTCCCGGCCGCCCGTTCGCCGCCTATGCCTTCCCGATCGCGGTGGCGACGATGCTGGTCTCGAACCTGCTCGCGACGCCTATGGCGGTGGTCATCGGCGTCTTCTTGGCGCTGCTGGCAGCCCCGATTCTGGGCTTCTCGTACGAGATCGTCTTTCTCTTCGCTATCCAGGCCGTCGTCGGCGCGCTCGCGGCGCGGCGCATCGAGCGGCTGAACGCGTTCTTTGTGGCCGGCTTGCAGGTCACGCTGGCCAATCTCGCCGTCGTGCTGGGGTTCGCGCTCGTCAACCAGGACTACGACTGGCTGGGTGTGGCCAATCTGGGTGCCGCCGCCGTCGTGAACGGCCTGCTCTCTGCGATCCTGACGATGGGCACGTTCAGTGTCGTCGGCTCGCTCTCCGGCCTGACGACGATGCTCCAGTTGCTCGAGCTCGCGCACCCAAGTCAGCCCCTGCTGCGCCGCCTGCTCACCGAGGCGCCGGGCACGTACCACCACTCGATTATCGTCGGAAACCTGGCCGAGCGCGCCGCCGAGCTGATCGGCGTCGACTCGTTGCTCGTTCGCGTCGGTTCCTACTACCACGACATCGGCAAACTGCGCCGGCCCTACTACTTCATCGAAAATCAGCTCGAGGGCGAGAATATCCACGACCGGCTGCGTCCCGAGGCCAGCGCGCAGGCCCTGACCGAGCACCGTTCGCACGGCCTGGAGCTGGCGAAGCAGTACGGGCTCCCGCCGGCGGTACAGGACATCATCGCCCAGCACCACGGGACCCGACTGACCATCGGCTTCTACCGCAAGGCGGTCAAGCTGGCCGGTGCCGACTCCGTCGACGAGGCCGGCTTCCGCTACGCCGGCCCTAAGCCGCAACGCAAGGAAACCGCGCTCGTGATGCTTGCCGATACCGTCGAGGCGACCGTCCGCTCGGCTTCCGATCGCTCGACGCAGACGCTCGACCGGCTCGTCGAACGCACCGTCAACGAGCTCGTGCTCGAAGGCCAGCTCGACGAGTGCGATCTCACGCTCAAGGACCTCGAGAGGATCAAGCGCTCGTTCACGCGGCAGTTACAGGGCGTCTACCATCCGCGCATCGAGTATCCGGAGCCGCAGGAGCTCGAAGCGGTGCAGGTGCCGCTTGCCGAGCCAAGCTAGACCAAGTGCAACGTGCAACATGCAAAGTGAGGCTGCCTGCGGGTTCTACCTGGGCCTTGGTGGAGGCCGGAGCCGTATCGGTGTTTCCATTCGCCTGCCACTCGCCTGCCACACACGAGCGCCTGCTCACCCTGAGTGTGTCGAATGGAGGGTAAACCGTTGAGCGACGTTACCAGTGCCCCCATGGTCGGACTCGTCGTCGAACGGCTCGAAGGTGTCGACGTCCCGCTGCCGGACGAATGGTTTGCGCGGATCGCCCAGTGTGCGGCCGATGCTGCTCGAGCGGAGCTCGGCGCCGAAAGCAGAGCCGAGACGGTGCTGTTGCTTGCCGGCGACGAAACGCTTCACAGCCTGAACCGCGAGTTCAGAGGGATCGACCGCCCGACCGACGTGCTTTCGTTCGCACAGCTCGAAGACCATCCTCGAGAGGCGGGCTTTGTCTCCCCTCCCGGCGAGCCCGGCGCGCCGCGCCACCTCGGCGACATCGCCATCTCGGTCGAGCGGGCGCGCCGCCAGGCTGGCGAGTACGGGCACTCATTCGAGCGCGAGCTGGCGTACCTGCTCGTCCACGGCGTGCTGCACTTGCTGGGCTACGACCACGACACCGACGAAGACCAGGCCGCGATGCGGCAGGTCGAGGAGTCGGCGCTCTCTGCCATCGGGCTCAGGCGCGACGGAGGCGCAGAATCGACGACATGAACGAGCCACCCCGCGCGACCGTCCGCGAGGTCCCCCGCCGGGGCCCGCCGCCCACGACCGAGCGCCGTTCGAACCGGCCGGCGCAGCCTCCGAGCCCGGATCGTGCACAGCGGGGCCACGTGCGCGGTCCGGGCTCGGAGGCTGCGCGCCCGCCTGCTGCTCAGCCCCACTCCGCCAGAACGACCGGCATGCAGCGATTTTGGGCCGAAGAACGACTGAGCTTCGGCTACGCCTTTCAAGGACTACGGTATAGCTGGCGCACACAGCGCCATCTACGCATCCACGCCGGCATCGCCGCCCTCGTCGCCGGCGCCGGTCTGATCTTCTCCATTGGCGCCGCCGAATCGGCCGCGCTACTGGCGCTGATCGCGCTCGTCGCCGCGCTGGAGCTCCTCAACACCGTCGTCGAAGTCGTCGTCGACCTGATCACCCCCGATTTCCACCCCAAAGGCAAAATCGCCAAGGATGTCTCGGCGGCCGCCGTTCTGGTGGCAGCGATAGGCGCCGTCCTCGTCGGTGCCGTCGTCTTCGTGCCCCGCATCTGGCGTCTCCTTGGCTAGTCGAGGCAACACTTGGCGAGGGCGCACGCCAGCGTTCCGAGTACCACCACCGGCGTGTAGGGGCGTCGTGAAGGGGCATATCGAGATACGCCCCTTCACGACGCCCCACGCCCGATGCGGAACGTCTACGCCTCCGGAAGGTGTGCCTGCATCCCTTGGCGACTCGCCGCGGCGAATACGGCCGCCGCCCGCCGGTTGAAGGCGTCCATCACAGCCGGTAGATGGGCCTCGCCGAGCGAACACGCCGCCAGACTCGCCACGCGCCGCCGCAACTCAGCCTCGAGCGCCGGCCGAGTCTGCGCCGGCACCGCGAGGACGCCGGCCAGCAGCGACGAGTCAAAATCGGTGTATAGCCCCGCCTGGAAGAACACGACGCCGCGCTTTCGCACCTGCGAGAGCCCGACGAGCTTGGCAAGGCCGGCAGATTCGCCGTCGCCGCTTTCGCCGCCGCGCCGCCGCGCCACCTCGTACCGCGAAAGCGTCCCGAAGCACACCAGACCGCGCAACCCGTCGGCCGTGCACCGTCCGGCGCTGCGCTGCGCCTGCTGATCGGCGCGCGCCTCGGCCGCACTCACGAGCGTGATCCGGTTGGGGTAGAGGTCGACTGCGTTCGCCGCCACCTCGCGCAGCGCCGACAAGAACACCTCACCCAACCAGCGATAGGCTTCCACCACGTCGGCGATCGCCAGCGGGTGGCTCGCAGGCAACGCCACGTCGAGCGCCAGCATGCGCCGGTCGGCCAGCACGGCGGCGCCGCCCGAGGTGCGCTTCACGATTTCCAGGCCGTGGGCGGCACACGCCGCCTCGTCGAGCACGGCCATCTGCTGCGCGACACCGAGCACAACCGCGGGCGCCGAGTACCCGTACCACCGGATCGTCGGCGGCGCCTCCCCGGCCGCCACCGCACGCCAGAGCGCCTCACTCGTTGCGAGCTGCTCGGAAGCGCCGGCACGCTCATATTGCCGAATCTGCGGGCGGCGATCGTTCGGCGTAGACGCCACGTGAACAAGATACCGTACCCTTCATGCCGGCAGAGGAGGACAAAGAATGGGCACAGGAAACCAACCCGAGCAGCCGGCGGACCTACAGGAGGTGCGCATCGCCTTCATCGGGTGCGGGCGCAACGCGCGGGGGCACATGCGCCGGCTGGAGAGCATACCGGGCGCGCGGATCGTCGGCGTCTGCGACGTCGTCCCCGCGCTGGCCGGCGAGGCGGCGTCGGCGACCGGCGCCACAGCCTACCACGACTACTGTGCGCTGCTCGACCGGCCGGACCTCGACGCGGTGTACCTCTCGCTTCCGGTTTTCGCGCACGGTAAGCCGGAGATGGCGGTGATCGAGCGCGGCCTGCCGTTCTTCGTCGAGAAGCCCGTCGCGCTCGATCTGGCCACAGCGCAAGAGATCGCGGGCAGGGTCGCGCGCGCCGGGCTGTTGGCGTGCGTGGGCTACCAGTTGCGCTACTGTGGCAGTACCGACGCGGCGCGCGAGTCGCTGGCGATGCCGGATGCCGGTCCCATCGGCCTCGCCACCGGGACGTACTGGTGTGGCACCGGCCGGTCGCAGCCCGGCCACTGGCGCACGACGATGGCGCGTTCCGGCGGTCAGCTCGTCGAACAAGCAACGCACACGCTCGACATGATGCGCTTCCTGGCCGGCGAGATCGCCGAAGTGTTCGCGATGTACAGCCGCCAGGTCTTGCCGCCGGAGTTCGGCGATTGCCCGGACGTCCACGCCGTTGCGCTGCGTTTCGCCGGTGGCGGCGCCGGCACGCTCTCCGCTACCTGGGCGATCCACCCCGAGGATTGGTCGCGCGCCAACCTCGTCGACGTCGCCTTCGGCGAGCGCCGTCTCCACTGGAGCGCCACCGGCCTCACCGTGGCACACGGGAGAGCCACCGAGGAGCGCAGCCGCCCCGACCGGTCGATCGACGCGGTGTTCGTCGACGCCGTCCGCCGGGGCGACGGCAGCGCCATCCGTTCGCCCTACGCCGACGGCGTCCGCAGCTTGGCCGTCGCCCTCGCCGCCAACGAATCGGCCCGCCGCGGCGCTCCCGTTCGCGTCGAAGCGCTGTGAGCACGGCCACAACCACCGAGCATAGGCGACTGGTGGTCGAAGCGCCGGCCAAGGTCAACCTCACCCTCGAGGTCGTGCGCCGGCGCCCCGACGGCTACCACGACATCTGCTCGGTGATGCAGGCTATCTCGCTTGCCGACCGGCTCACGGTCGAGCCATCGGACAACCTCGTCCTATGGTGCAACGCGCCGGCGCTCGACGGGCCAGATAACCTCGTCTGGCGCGCAGCCCGGCTCTTGCAGCAGGAGAGCGGCACGCGTCGCGGCGCTTCGTTGTATCTACAAAAGCGTATCCCAGTCGTCGCCGGCCTCGGCGGGGGCAGCTCCGACGCTGCGGCCGCGTTCCTCGCGCTCAACCAGCTATGGGCTCTGGGCCTCACGCGCGCCCACTTGCGTGAGCTCGGCGCCCGCCTGGGCTCCGACGTCGCCTTCTTCCTGGGCGAGAGCGGCTGCGCGCTGGCAGAGGGACGCGGCGAGCGCCTCACCCCGCTCTCGCCGCTGCCGCCTCGCTGGCTCGTGCTCGTCAAGCCGCCTGCCGGCATTTCAGCCGGGGCGGTGTACGCCCGTTTCCCGCCCGAGCGGTCGTCCGATGGCAGCCGCACGCGCGCCTGGATCGCGCGCGCGTCGGCGGAAGGCAGCGTCCCCCCACCGTTCGACGACCTCGAAGCCGTTGCGCTCGAAGTCGCGCCCGCCGCCGCACAGGCGCGCGACGCCCTCCTCGCCGCCGGCGCGCCGTACCCCGTCATGTCCGGCAGCGGCTCGACGTACTACGCCCTATTCGAGCGCGAGGCCGATGCACGCGACGTCTACACACGCCTCCAAGATGCAGATAAAGAGACGTATCTCGCCACGTTCGCCGATCTACTCCCCGGCCCCTGACGCCCAACCTCCGGTAGACACCCTCCGAGGCACCGGTTACAATTCCTATAGCGGTGGGGCGTGGCCAAGTGGTAAGGCACGGGCCTTTGGAGCCTGGATCCTAGGTTCGAATCCTAGCGCCCCAGCCTCTACCTTCTGCGTCGGCGTGCCGCTGCGTTGGCATGCCGGCGCCCCAGACGGTACGCTTACGTCGGCTGAACAATGGCCGCGGCCGGATGGTGTCCACGATCCGTACCGGACAAGCGATACCGGGAGACGACCATCCGGCTCCGCTGGTTCGATGACACAAGATACTCCTGATACACCAGGCTCCTCTCCCGCGTCTCAGTCTGACGATCCGCCGAGTCGCCAGCGGCGAGAGCGGTGCGCTGCAATCGTCCTCGCCGCCGGGAAGGGCACCCGGATGCGTTCGAGCCGGCACAAGGTCCTGCACCCGGTCGCCGGCAAGCCGATGATCTGGCACGTCTTGACGGCGCTGCGCGAGGCGGGTATCCCGGCCGAGCGTACCGTCGTCGTCGTGGGCGACAGTGCAGCCGAGGTTCAGTCTACGATCGATGCATCGTTCGGCGCCGGGACCTACTCCTTTGCCTACCAGGCGGAACAGCGTGGTACCGGGCACGCGACGCTGCAGGCACGGGCCTACGTTCTAACTGATGCGGATACCGTCGTCGTCGCCTACGGCGACACGCCGCTGCTCCAAGAATGCACCGTCACGCGCCTGCTGCAACAGCATGAGGCGGGCCGGACACCGGTCACGTTGGTGAGCGGCCGCCTCGACGAACCGCAAGGCTACGGCCGCATCCTCCGCGACGCCGGCGGCTCGATCGCAGGAATCGTTGAGGACCGCGACGCCACCCCCGATCAACGGACGATACGCGAGGTCAACAGCGGCTTCTGCGCGTTCGACGCCGCCTGGCTGTGGCGACACCTGCCGCACGTCTCGCCGGCGCCGAATGGGGAGCTGTACCTCACCACGCTGGCCGAGGTCGCGGCGCGAAGTGGTGGCGTTCAGGCCCTAATCGTCGACAACGTCGACGAAGTGCTCGGCGTCAACACGCGCGTACAGCTCGCGGCGGCCGAGGCAACGCTCCGCGGGCGGATCACCACACAGCTCATGCTGGCGGGCGTGACCATCCAGCATCCGGCGTCGACGTACGTCGACGCCGGCGTCGTCGTCAGAAACGATACCGTGTTGCTGGCCAACACGCACCTCACCGGCAACACGTCCATCGGCTCGCAGTGCGTCATCGGGCCAAACGCGATCGTGGGCGACAGCACCATCGGCGACCGCTGCCGCATCGTCTGCTCGGTGCTCGACCGTGCCACGCTCGAAGCGGAGGTCACGGTCGGGCCGTTTGCTCACCTGCGTCCCGGTACGCGCTGCGGCCGCGCGGTGGAGGTGGGGACGGGCAGTGAGATCAAGGCCTCGTCTCTGGGCGCTGGTACGAAGATGCACCATTTCGGGTATCTTGGAGATGCGACGGTTGGCGAACACGTCAACGTCGGGGCCGGAACCGTGACGTGCAACTACGACGGTGAGCGCAAGCACGCAACAGAGATCGGCGATGGCGCGTTTCTTGGCAGCGGGACGCTGCTGGTCGCGCCGGTCCATGTGGGGGCGGCCGCGCTCACCGGCGCAGGGGCGGTGGTCACCCGCGACGTAGCGGCCACTACTACGGTCGTCGGCGTTCCGGCGCGTCCGCTCGAGCGGGGAAGACGGCGAGGTGCGGGCTCTTCTGAGGCCGAGTCGCCGGCTGGCTCTCGCTAGTCAGGGAGGGAAAGGATACACCGATCGATGGCAACCATGGTCAATGTGGCGGTAGAGGAGACGTCTTCTCCAGCGCAGCTCGGGCTGCCGTATTCCATGCCGACGGAGCCGACCGACCGTAGTCTGCTCGTGTTCGCCGGCAATTCCAACGTCCCGTTGGCGCGCGAGATCTGCCGCTTCCTCGATATCGCCCCCGGCAAAGCGCTCGTGACGACGTTCAAGAACGAGGAAACGCGCGTCCGCATCGAGGAGAATGTGCGCGGTGCCGATGTGTTTGTCGTGCAGTCGACGTGTTCGCCGGTCGATCACAACATCATGGAGCTGCTGCTCATGATCGACGCGTTGCGCCGCGCGTCGGCCGACCGCGTCACCGCGGTCATCCCGTACTACGGGTACGCCAAGCAGGAGAAGAAGACGGCGGGACGCGAGCCCATCTCGGCCAGGCTGGTGGCCAACCTCATCACGACGGCCGGCGCCGACCGTGTCGTCACCATGGACCTGCACGCGCCGGCGATCGAGGGCTTCTTCGATATCCCGGTCGATCACCTGCGAGCGAACCCGATCATGGCCGATGCCCTGCGCCGGCGGCTGCAGCACAACGACGTCGTCGTCGTGTCGCCCGACAGCGGCGGGGTTGCCCGCGCGAACGACTTCCGGCTGCGCGTCGGCGGGCGCCTGGCCATCATCGCCAAGCAGCGGCCGCAGCCAGACATGGCGGAGGTGCTCGAGATGGTCGGGGACGTGCGCGGCAAGACGGCGGTCATCGTCGACGACATGATCTCGACGGGCGGGACGCTGATCGAGGCGGCCGAAACGCTGCTCGGTCGCGGCGCGCACGACGTCGTGGCCTGTGCGACGCACGGTATCTTCGCCGGCGGTGCCACCGATCTGATCCAGCGGTCGCGCATCCGCGAGGTACTTATCACCAACACGATTCCGCTGGCCGACGCCAGCCAGCGTGACAAAATCTACCAAGTAAGCGTCGCGCCGCTGCTGGCCGAGGCGATCCGGCGGATCCACCGGCGCGAGTCGGTGAGCGCGCTGTTTACGTAGTTCCGAGTTGCTGGTTTCGAGCTCAACGTGGTGGATTCGCGAAGCCAACTCGGAACCAGGAACTCGGAATCAGGAACTTCTACGGCATCACGACCATTTTTTACGCACTGCGCTTGCTCTACGCTCTCATCCTTGCAGGCCTGCCCATAGGGTTGCTCCTGCTCGTCGTGCCCATCGAGGGCTTTCTGCCGGCCGCGCCTGCCGGCGCCGGCCTGCTTGTGCTCTCGCTCGTGGGGTTGGCGATGATCTTTGCGGCCGCCGAAACCGCCGTACCGGCGATTCGGCGGCCGCGGCTCCAGCAGCTCCTCGAGGCCGGTGTCGGCCCGGCCAGGACGCTGCAGCGGTTGCTCGAGAACAGCATCGCCTTTCTCACAACGTCGCAACTGATCATCACCGCGGCGTTGGTGGGTGCCACGACAGTCCTTGCCGCGGCGGCCGGCCCGGTGCTCGCCGTTGCGCTGAACAGCGTTGTCGGCGCGTACCTGCTGCTCGCGCTCGCGATGCTGTTGGTCGCGCTCGCGCTCGTCCAGCAGATCGCCCGGGCGTTGGGTGTGCGCCACGCCGAGACCGTCGCGCTGACCACAGCCGGTATCGCGCGTGCGAGCGTCGTGGTGCTCTCGCCCCTCCTCAAGCTGCTCGGAGCGTTTGGCGGGCTCGTTTACGAGCAGGGCGGCGCCGCGCCGCGCGACACTGCGGGCGCCGTGACCGAAGCCGGCATCATGCTCCAGGTCGACGTCGCCGAGGAGGAGGGGGTGCTCGAAGAGGACGAGGGGGAGATGATCCGCTCGATCTTCGAGTTCGGCGATACCGTCGTGCGCGAGGTCATGGTGCCCCGCATCGATGCCGAGGCCGCTGAGGCCAGCCAGACGCTCAGCGAGGCCGTCGACCTCGCGGTCGCCGTCGGCCACTCGCGGATTCCCATCTACGAGGATACCATCGACCGCGTGGTGGGCATCTTCTACGTGAAGGATGCGCTGCGCTTCCTGCGCGAGGGGCGGCTCGACGTCAAGGTGCGCGAGGTGATGCGGCCGGCGTACTTCGTCCCCGAGACCAAGAAAGTAGACGAACTGCTGCACGAGATGCAGGCACGACGCGTCCATGTGGCGATCGTCGTCGACGAATACGGCGGCACCGCCGGCCTGGTCACGATCGAAGATATCCTCGAAGAGATCGTCGGTGAGATCCAGGATGAGTTCGACGCCGAAGAAGCCCGCCTGCACCGAATCAGCGAGCACGAGGTAGTCGCCGACGCGCTGATCACGCTCGACGATCTCAACGATATGCTGCACACCAAGCTCGCCGCCGAAGACGTCGACACGTTGGGCGGCTTCATGTACGCCAACCTGGGCCGGGTGCCCGAGAGAGGCGACGAGATCGTCGTCGACGGGCTGCGCTTCATCGTGGAAGACGTCGAGGGCAACCGGATCAACAAGGTGCGCATCATCCGCTCAATCGAGCCGATTGCCGACGGTCAGTCGCCTGGCCCACCCAACCCGCCCGGTACCGCGAATGCGCCGGGGCAACGACGCCGCGCCGCCGAGGGGGAGTAGGTGAAGCCCGACTACGGCGATCTGGTCGCCGCCGCCGCCGAGGTGTGGCGGCGAGCCTACGCACCCTACTCCCAGTTCAGCGTGGGAGCCGCGGTGCTTGCCGGTGGGCGTACGTTCACGGGCTGCAACGTCGAGAACGCCTCGCACGGCCTTACCATCTGTGCCGAGCGCGCGGCGGTGTGCGCCGCGATTGCTGCCGGCGAGCGCGCCGTCGAGGCGGTAGCAATCGTGACCGATACCGCGCAGCCGACCGCGCCGTGTGGCGCGTGTCGCCAGGTGCTGCGTGAGTTTGGCACCGCCGTGGTGGTCATCAGCGCCACCGTCAGAGGTGCACGTTCCGTCCACCAGTTGTCTGATCTACTTCCCGCCTCGTTCGGCCCGGAAGATCTGGGGTACCGAGGATAACCAGGTATAATCTGGTACTTTCCCAGTGTTTTTGCGCCTCCGCAAGATCCACCGACGATCAAACGCAGACGGGTATAGACGGGTGCAAGCAACACTCCCGGAGGCGTGGCAGGTCCGTAGGGGCGTATAGACATACGCCCACATATGCCCACATATGCCCACATACGCTCGTCCTCAAGCAGCACACGGCAGCACACGCACATGGCAGTCCCCCGCGTTTACCGCACCGAAGCCATCGTTCTGCGCCGCCAGGACTTTGGTGAAGCCGACCGAGTCCTGACCCTCTACAGCCCGCGATTGGGAAAGTTCCGGGCGGTGGCGAAGGGCGTGCGCCGTCCGAGGAGCCGGTTGGGGGGGCACGTCGAGCTCTTCACGCACGTCAACCTCCTCGTTGCCCAGGGCCGCAACCTCGACATCGTGACGCAGGCCGAGACGGTGCGGCCGTATTGCCGCATCCGCGATGATCTCTGGAAGACGGCCTATGCGTGCTATGCGGCCGAGCTGGTCGACCGCTTCATCGAGGAGCGGCTCGAGAACGCGCCGGTCTTCGATCTCCTCCAGCGGGCATTGGTCTATCTGGACGAGCTGGGCGCAGGCGCCGGCGGCGGGCAACTCCGCGAGTCCCCCACCGCCTACACCGGGAGCGTGAATGGCGCCTTCGGCGAGGTGATCGGTGCGAGTGACGCCGGTGAGGCCGGCAGAGCGGACATTGAGGCAAAGGTGGCCGATCCCGGCACCGAGGTCGAGCTGGCAATGCGCAGCTTCGAGCTCCAGCTCCTGGGGCACCTGGGCTACGCACCGGAGCTGTTCCACTGCGTGCAGTGCAACGAACGGTTGGCGCTGGGAGAAAACCAATTCACCGCGGCGGCCGGCGGCGTCCTGTGCGCCGACTGTGGCCGCGCCCGCGCCGGCGCACGCCCGGTCTCGGTGAATGCCATCAAAGCGATGCGCCTGATGGGCCGGGAACCCTTTGGTGTCTTCCGCAAGTTCCACCTGGCGGGCGAATCGGCCCGCGAGGTCGATGACGCCCTGCGCTCGCTGATCGGCTACCTCCTCGAACGGCAGCTCCGCACCGCCGAGTTCCTCGACCGCCTCAAAGCCGACCGGCGGCGCGAGCGACGGCTGGCTGAGGCGGCGGCGGGCTGAGAGGCGGCCGGCACCGATCGGCGCCGTGCTGGCGGTTCGGTAGCGAGCAGCAAGAGTCTGGGCTAACCCAACTCGGGCCGGAAGAACTTCATCCGAAACTGAGTGGTATCTCACGCGACCGTCACCGATTCTTCACCGATCTCTCAGGTGCCGGTGCAAGAATGGCCACGAGGCCGCCGGAGATTCTCTGAGAGCCTGGTTTGTGCCTCCTTTGGATTGGACAGGAGGAATAGTCGATGGCACAGCGGAGAGATGGAGCGAACCAGAGGCGGGAACGGCCGCCGGAGCAGCGCCTTATTGGCAAACTCCAGGCGGAGCGCTTGGCGCATCTGACCGACCTTCGAGTTGAGGAGATTGTTGACAGCACGATCGCCAAGCTCAGCGATCAGCTCCGCTGGCGGATCGACCCAGAGTTGTTGTTCTTCCGCCGCGTGTGCGGTCGCGTGGTAAAGAAGGACCCGCTTACTGGGATCGAGTACCCCGTCCCCGGCGCCACGGTTCACGTGGAGGACACCGATTGCTCGTTTCTGTGGTTCTACCCCGAGGGGTGGATCTGGGGCTGGTTCTTTCCACTGTTCTGCCGGCGCGAAGAAATCGCCACGGCAGTCACCGACTCTTGTGGCCGCTTTTGTGTCCTGATCCCGCGTTGGGACATTGACTGGATCCTCCGCTGGCGCCGCGAACGGATCTGCCTGCCCGACATCCTGGTGAAGGCAACGTTTCGTGACCTCCTAGAAGAGCTCCCGCCGATCTTCCAGGAGCGCCTGCCTTTCCGGCCGCCGCGGCCGGAGCCCGATCCGCCCCTACCGCTCTTCCGAGACGGTGGCCTGATTCTCGAGCAGGTTGAGCGACTGGTGGGCCGGGACATCGCGGGCAAGCTGGCGGCCCACCAGGACATGGCTGCCCTTGGCGCAAGCACGAAGGTGCGGCAGCAATTGCTCGACTCGCCAGCTTTCGCCGAACCGCCTCCCCCGCCCATACCCTCCGACGTGAAGAGGATCGTCGCCGACTATCAGGGAAGGCAGGGGCAGCAGGGGCAAGCCGCGCAGGAGGCAGTGGCGGCGCTGGCGGCGCAGCTCCGCGTCGATTCACCGCTTCTCCAGCGGCTGGACCTCACCCGCTACATTGGCCCATTCAGGCGGTGCTGGGACATATTCGTGCCCGAGTGGTCGTTGCAGCTCGACGTGCCGGACATCACTTTCCGCGTGACCCAAGACGTCAACGGCGACGGCACCGAGGAGGAGATCTACTCGGAGAGTCACTTCGACGTCCGCTGGAACAGCGGCCCAATCCCCGATGTCACGCTCTATGCCTCCCAGATCGCCCTCGTCGCGCCATCCTGTGTTCCTGTGGATGTTCCCTGCCAGGAGCCGGCGATTGTGATGGCGGGTTTCATGCCGCTGCGGAACCTGCCCGCGCCGGAAGACCCCTATCACGACGCGGCCGGCGGCTACGCGCGCCGCCCGAACCGGCCGCATCCCTCCGGCTTCTACGCCGACCCGCCGCCGAATCCCCTCGCGAAGTCGCCCTTCTGCGATGATCTGCACCTCCGTGGCTGCAACACACGGGCCGGAGCACAGTTCTACCGGCTGCGGTACTCGTTCAACGGCGGCCCCGTCGTGCCGTTTGTCGGCCTCACGTGGCAACAGTTTCGCTGGGTCGGCAGTCCGGGGCACCTCGAGGTGCTCACCGTCACTCCCGATTCCAACGGCTGGTATGCCATCCTCATCCCTGCCGATGGCTGGATGGATCCCCATCTGCTCCTCAATCTCCGCAGCGGCTTCTACCAGGACGGGCTCTATCAAGTCGACATGCAGTTGGGCGATGCGTCGAAGAATCCGATCCACACGATCCCACAGGTCGGTATCCGGATCGACAACTCGACGCCAACAGCACACCTCGCTGTAAGCTGGCGCGTGGCCGGCACCGGCACGTGGCAGAGCTTGGCCAGCGTCTGCCCCGTGGTGGAGCGACCGCCGGGCGCGGCGGTTGAGTTCCGCGTCCAGGTCAACGCCTCGGCCACGCACCTGCGCTCGATCTCGCTCACCGCCGGCGGCTGCGGTGCCCAGTCCCCGGTCCTTACTTCGGCCGTTCCGCCCACATGGGAGGCGCTGACCACCCCCGGTGGTACTTTTGGCCTACGCCACTGGCACACGGATCCAGATACCGATAACAGCGCCTCACACACGCACATCTTCCAGTTGGCGAGCAGCGCACCGCAGGGCGTCTACAGCTTCCGTCTCAGCGCCTACGGGCGTGCCTTCAATCCGGCTGGCTGGGACAACGGCGACGAGAGCGCGTGGAACTACGACCCAGCCTACTACCGATACACCCACCGGCATTTCCAACTGGCAGTCGTCAATCTCTAAACTCAGTCCAAGGTCCACAGTCCAAGGTCTCCAGTCCAAACACACGGCGGAAGCGACTCTGGACTGTGGACTGCGGACTTGCCGTAGATCTGAACTGGGGGGTCAGACCGATGACGCTTGGCACACGGGCAGCCGCACTCGAAGACCCGTCGACATACCCGCCCGAGCCACGCAAGCTCTGCGACGTGGTCATGAAGGGAGGCGTGACCAGCGGTGTCGTCTACCCGCAGGCCGTCTGTGAGCTGGCCAAGACGTTCCGCTTCAAGAACATCGGCGGCACGTCGGCAGGCGCGATCGCCGCGGCCGCGACTGCCGCTGCCGAACTGGGTCGCCGCCGTCGGGCGCCCGGCGGCGGCTTCGCCGAGATCGCCAAGCTCCCCGCCTGGCTCGGCGAGGACCGGCACCTCTACGCCCTCTTCCAGCCGCAGGCGCAGACCGAGCCGCTCTTCCGTATTCTGGTGGCTCTCACCGATCAGCGCCATGGCGGCAAGCTCGCCGCCTTGCGCGAGGCGCTCCGCGGATTCAAGCGGTGGGCGCTCGTGGGCGCGCTCCCCGGGGCGTTTGCCCTCGCGCTTGCAGGTATCGCCGTGAGCCGCGCTTCCGCGCCGGCTAGCGCGTTCGGGTGGCTCGTGGCTAGCGCGCTCGGCGCTGCCGGCGGGCTGCTGCTCGTCGCCGGCGGCCTGGTCGGCCTCGCCGTGGGCGCCTACCGGCGGACCAGCGGTGCCATTCCCAAGAACTACTACGGCATCTGCACCGGCTTCAGCCACAGTACCGTCGGGGGTGTCCCGGCGCTCACCGTCTGGCTCACGACCCTGCTCAACCGCCTGGCCGGACTCGACGAGCGCGGGCGCCCGCTCACCTTTGGTGACCTGTGGGGACTCGACCCCGCCCTGCGCGAGTCCGACCCTGAGCGGTGGGCCGAGGAACGCGCACGCCGCACCGAGGATGCGAGTCGGCGCGAGACCAATCTCGAGATGATGACCACTTGCCTGACGGAGGCGCGACCCTACAAGTTTCCGTTACGCACGCGCACCTTCTACTTCCACCCGGACGAGTTCCGCGCCTTCTTCCCGCAGGCAGTAGTAGATTGGATCGTCGCCCACCCGCGGGCAACCGGACCGCGCGACGAGCGCGCCGACGCTCTGGCCGGCGCGGCCGGTTGCCGCCCCCTGCCCGAACCTGCCGATCTCCCGGTTGTGGTCGCCACCCGGATGAGTCTGAGCGTTCCCCCGCTGATCAGCGCCGTGCCCCTCTATGCCGTCGACTTCTCCCTGCCCGAGGACCGGCAACGGGCCGAGCGCTCCTGGTTTACCGACGGCGGCGCCACGAGTAACTTCCCCGTTCACTTCTTTGACGCGCCCCTGCCCCGCTGGCCCACCTTCGGCATCAACCTGCGGCCCCTCCGTCCCGGCGCTGCACTGAAGCCGGACGAGTGCGCCAACGTTCACATGGCACGCACCAACAGCGACGGCATCTTGCAGTCGTGGGTTCGCTTCGACTCGACTGTGGATGGCGAGTCGGATGCCCGGCCCGGCACGCCGCCCCGCCCAGGCAGCCTCGGCGGCTTCTTCATGGCCATCATCCACACGATGCAGAACTGGACGGACAACCTCCAGATCGTCCAGCCCGGCTACCGGGACCGTGTCGTCCACGTCGGCCTGGCCGGACAGGAGGGGGGCATGAACCTCAAGATGGACACGGGTATCGTCCGGCGGATCGCGGAGCGCGGCCGCTGCGCGGGGGAAATGCTGCGCCGCCGGTTTGCCACACCGGAGGGAGACGACACGCAGCTCTCCTGGGACAACCACCGCTGGCTCCGCTATCGGCGCACCTTGGCCAGTCTGGAGGGTTTCCTGAGGAGCTTCAACCGAGGCTACGAGAATCCGCTGTTGGGAGACCGCTCGTACCAGGACCTGATCGTCCGGGACGAGCATTCCCTGCCGAACAGCTACCGGTGGGACAACCGCGTCCAGCAGGAGTTCGCTGCTCAGACCACCACACAGTTGGTGGACCTCGTGCGCGACTGGGACCGTCCGCGTGAGCGGGGCGCGCGTGCCCCTTCGCTCAGGCAGAGCGCCCCGCAGCCGGAGAACCCGCTGCGCCTCGTCCCTCCACAATAGTCCTTTCAAGAGCCGCTTGTCGCCGCACACCGGAATTGGCCGGCATAGATTCGGAGATGACACACCATGGCCATCGCAAAGCTGCGCATCGCCGTCGAGGACCCGCTCGTCGCCCAGCGCCACGGGCTGCAGTGGGACAGCGTCGAGATCGACGACGAGCCGTTCTTCTTGGATGGCCCGACCGCCGCCCAGGTCGCCATCGTCGACCGAGACTCACAGAGCGGCCGCCTGGCTCCTCCCGTCCGCTGGCTGCCGCAGCGCCGCTCCTACGCCATCCCGGACGACCTTGGTTCGCCCGAGGCCATCGCCGTCAGCGTCTTCGGCACTATTCTGGAAACCCTCTCCGTCTTCCAGCGCCCGGACGTGCTCGGGCACCGCATCCGCTGGCAGTTCAACTCCTCCCAGCTCCTCGTCGTCCCCCGTGCGGGCATCTGGGCCAACGCCTTTTACGACCGGTACAGCCGGAGCCTGCAGTTCTTCAGCTTCGACTCCGATGATGGGCGCCGCATCCACACTGCGCTCTCCCGCGATATCGTGGCGCACGAGACCGGCCACGCCGTCGTGGATGCGCTCCTCCCGGCGCTCTACGATGCGCTCAATCCGGAAACTCTTGGCCTGCACGAGGCCATCGCCGATCTCACCGCCATCGTCATGGCTCTGCAAAGCCGGCAGGTCCGCAACTGGCTCGTCCGCGAGCACGGCGGGCGGCTGGACGGCGACACGCCTGTGTCACAGTTGGCCACTGAGTTTGGCTGGGCCCGGCGCTTGAACCGTCCGCTGCGCAACGCGTCGAACAGCAAGCGGCTTGACGACGTCCCGCCGGAGCCCCATCGGCTGGCGGAAGTGCTCACCGGCGCCGTCTGGGCCGCCGTGATGCGGCTCCACGCGTCTGCCCTCGAGCGCGCCGCTGCCGACGCCGGCAGCGCGCCCGGAATCTCCGGGGCAAGCGATTCGGCCGGGGGAGGGCCAGAGGCCATCGCCGGCCAGGCGCTCGGTATCTCGGCGCTGCGCATCGCCCGCATCCTCTTCCGCACCCTCGACTATCTTCCCCCCGCCGAAGCCACCTTTGCCGACTACGCCCGAGCGCTCCTCCGCTCCGACACGATCGCCTACCCGGCCGACGAGACCGGCTACCGCGACGTCCTGCGCCAGGAGTTCGTCGATCGTCGCATCGTCGGCAGTCTGGATGAGCTGCGGCACGATCCGGACACCGAGTCGATCGACGTGGACCTGAACGACGTCCTGGAGTCGGACTGGGCCGCCTACGCCTTTGTCGAACGCGAGCGCGACTGGCTCGGTCTCCCGCGGGGCCGGCCGTTCCGCCTGTTCCCGCGCCGCCTGGTACAGCGGCGCTACTACGTCGGCGGCGGGCGGCACGAGGTGCGGCGCGAGATGGTGCTACAAGTAACCTGGGAACACCTGGAAGCAAACGATGGCGTGCCGGCGAGTCTGCGCCTGCCACCCCGGCGCGCCGTCTTCCACGGCACCACCCTCGTCCTCGGCGCCGATCCAGACCCCCACGGCCGGTATCCTGTGCTCTCCTGCCTGACCACCGACCGCGCAGCGCGCCACGCCGCCACGCGCAGCGAGACCATCCGCCGGCTGGCCGGCCGCGGGCAGCTCGACGTCGCCGATAGCTGGCAGTCGTTCGCCGCCCGGCACGGCCCGCTTGCGCCGGTTGCGTTCGCCCGCGTCGCCGATCAGACTCTGCGTCTGCGCAGCACCGCCAGGTTGCTGCACCTGGCCGAGAGCGACTGAGGAAGCTACCCATGAGCGAGCAACTGACCGTCCACGCCTACAACGTCCTCTTCGGGGACGCCATCCTCGTCGAGGTGCCCGACGGCGGGCAGCGCCGCTTCATCCTCTTCGACGTCGGCAACGTCGTGGCCGGCGAGGGAGGCCGCGACCAGCCCCTGCTCGACGCGTTCGACGACATCATTCGGCGCACCGACGGCCACGTCGACCTATACGTCATGACGCACGAGCACTTGGACCACGTCCAGGGGCTGCGCCTGGCGGCGGAACGCGGACGCACGCTGCGCGCCGACACCGTCTGGATGACCGCCTCGTCCGAGCCCGGCTACTACGACCGCCACCCCGACGCGAGACAACGGCGGCTGGAGTTGCTCGAAGCGGTAGAAGCCTTCGACGCCATCCTCGGCGCGGACGCGCTGCCGGTGGGGCTCGAGAGGACGCACGCGCTCAACGTGGCCAGGACCGCCGACTACGTCGACCACATCCGCCGCCTCACGCCGCGGCCGCACTACGTCCATCGCGAGAGCGACGTCCGCGATCTGCACCCATTGGCTGAGGCCGAGCTGCGCATCCTGGCGCCCGAGGAAGACACCAGCGTGTACTACGGCCGCGTGCGGGCCCACCTCGCGCTGCCCGCCCACGGCGCGGATCGGTCCTCCGGGGCCGCCGGTGCGCGCCGGGCGGGGCGCAAACAGCACCCTCCCGCGCCCGTCCCGCCGCCCGGCGTCGATGCTGGCGCCTTCTACGATCTGATCAAGTGTCTCAACGGCGGGCTCGCGGAGAGCCTGCTCGCCATCGACAAGGCCGGCAACAACACGAGCCTCGTCGTCGAGCTTACCTGGCGCGGACGGCGTCTGCTCTTCGCTGGCGACGCCGAGCAGGAAAGCTGGCGACTCATGGCCAGGCACGCCGATCTACGGCCCGTGGACCTCCTCAAGGTGGCCCACCACGGCAGCCGCACCGGCCGCCCACCTGCCGAGGCACTCGACCGCATCCTCCCGGAGGTGCGCCGGGACGGGGCCGTCGCCGTCCTCTCCACCCACCGCAGCGACCGCTGGAAAGACGTGCCCGACGCCGACGCCATCGCCGAGCTGGAAGCCCGCACCGGCACGCTCTACCGTACCGACGACGTGCCGCCGGGCGCCCCCATTATCGTCACCCTGGAATCCGCGAGCGAAACCAAGTGCGAAGTGCGAAGTGCAAAGTGAGCCTGCCTGCGGGTTTCACCTTGGCTTCGGTTTAGATTTGCGACTACCAACAAGACCCGACCTCACCATCGTGCTCCGCATCCTACCTCATTCGCGTTCATCGGCGTTCATCGGCGTTCATCGGCG
>JACQGX010000228.1 GCA_016199265.1 Chloroflexota bacterium
AGCTACGGCGCTTCCTGAGCGCGCCCGCGGCATGCCGTAGCTCTTGCAGCGCGGAGCGCTCCAAGCCTGGCGCAACGGTGGCGATGAACCGCGCCGGCAAGGCCGGCGGCGCCAGGACGCTGGTGGGCATCCTGGTCGGTGGACTGGCGGTAGCGGTGATGAGTGTGGTGTTTGCGATGCTGGCATCTGCTGCGACTGATGACACGGTGTAGGGCTCCTCGTCTGCGGAAAGATCGTGAAGCCGGCGTGCCAAGGCACGGCCGGGTGATCGGACAGACGCAAGGGCCTCAGAGGAGCCGCCGGTCGGCGGTCAGTGCGCAGCGGACAGTGGAAAGTGGCGCTGAGCCATCTGGTCCGAGGCGCGGCGCCAGGCTGTGCCGGCAACGCGCCCGAGAGACCGGTAGCATGGAGGTGCCATAGGCACGAATGGCGAGCAGATACCCGGCCGAACGGAGATGTGCCGCACAGCCGCAGGGAGGGTGCAGAACCGCAACGCCGGCCGCCGGCCGCCACAAAGACAGTGCCGGAGGCTCATCGACGGGCGGAAGAGCCCTCGCAAAACGCTAGCCGATCGCCGGCCCCCCCGACCCGGAGCCTCGCGTCTCGGAGCGGGGGCAGACCGATAGGCCGTCGAGCGGTTCGTCCGCTCGTGGTGAGCACCGGTTCATTGTGCGAGAGTGTAAGGCAGACGGGGATGCTCTGTCGAGAATGCACGTATTGGGCCGGCAGCACCTTGGGCGTGCTGGCCGTCCATGCCGTGCGCCAGCCTTCTTCGCCTACAATCAGGGGCCGTAAGCGAACCTGGCCCGGCTGGAGCCATTGCCGGCGCCGGTAGATGGTAGAGGAGCCAATGGAACCGACGATGAACGCAAGCCAGCCGGCGCTGGGCGCCCGCGTGCGCGCGATCCGGGCCGCGAGATTGATCGATGGGAGCGGCGCTCCCGCCGTGCGCGACGCGCTAGTTGCGCTCGACGATGCGGGCCGGATCGTCTTCGCCGGGAGCGCCGCCGACCCGGCCGCGCCCGACGTGCGCGGGCTCGATCCAGCGGTGCTACTTGACGCGCCGGGCGGCACGGTGTTGCCCGGCCTGGTCGACACGCACGTGCACCTGACGTTCGGCGTTGATCCCATGCCAGACGCGCGGCCTGGGGGTTCCACGAACGCCGCACAGGTGCGGCAGATCAAGGAAGACGGCGGCGCGGCGCGCGCGCTGCGGGCGCTCAACGCGGCGCAGGCGGCGCTCGCGGCGGGCGTGACGACGGTGCGCGATTGCGGCGCCAAGGGACGCGCCATCTTCGTCTTGCGCGACTTGATTAGCTCGGGTGTGCTGGTGGGACCGCGCGTGCTGGCCAGCGGCGCGCCGATCACGACGCGCAACGGACACTGCTGGTGGCTGGGCGGCGAGGCCGACACGCTCGAAGAGACGGTGGCGCGGGTGCGCACGCTGGTGAAACAGGGGGCAGACTTCATCAAGGTGATGGCCACCGGCGGGAACATGACCCGCGGCAGCAATACCATGGCAGCACAGTACCCGACCGAGACGCTGGCGGCGATCGTCGCGGATGCACACCGTCTGGGGCGTCTGGTGGCAGCCCACGCGCACGGCGTGGAGGGGATCGCACGCTGCGCGGCCGCCGGCATCGACATGATCGAGCACTGTAGCTGGCAGCGGCCGGGCGGATCGGCCGTCGATCCGGAGATTGCCGGCGAGCTCGCCCGCGTCGGGACGTACGTCGGCGACACGGTTGGCGGCAGCGCCGAGCTGGCGTGGCGCGGCGTGACTCCCGATGCGCTGTCGCCGGGCAGCGCCGCCCGCATCCGGCTCTTCGCCGACCTGCGTCAGCGGGGCGTGCGTGTGGTGACCAGCAGCGACGCGATGTACCCCACCAAGCCGTTCGAGCACTTCCCGTGGGGCGTCGTCGCTACGAGTCTCTATGGCGGGCTCGTGCCGGAGCAGGCGGTGCACGCCGCCACCGGACTGGCCGCCGACGCGATCGGCTTGGCCGGCGAGATCGGCCGGCTGGCGCCGGGGAGACGCGCCGACGTGCTGGTGGTCGACGGCGACGTGACGGCGGACGTGCGCACGCTGGCCCAGCCACGGTGGGTGCTGCGCGACGGCATCGTATTGGCCGCAGGCGGCGCGGTCTGGCCGGCGGGCCTGCCCGGCTGGGTGCCAACGCCGGCAGCGCGGGCGGTTTAGCCGGCCGCAAGGGACTGATGGTGTGGCGGCGCGGGCGCAATCGAAACCGTGCGGCCGGCAGACGAGGTGGTGGTATGGGCGATAGACGCCGACGTGACATCGCCAAACCAGTTGCCTGCCACCGTACCATTAAGGTAATGGCATTGCATTACTGGCCCGTAGGCGTGATACTTATGGTATGAGTCGAGAGACTGCTCGCAAATACGTTCGACGGGAATCGGCGGAACGGAGCGGAAGCCGAGCGCAAACGGCGATGGCGGCCATTGGCCCGCTCGGCCATCTGCTACGCTCGCCATCGGCGGCACGCGTGCTGTCCCTCTTCACTGCCGAGCCACACCGACGGTTCACGCTCGGCGAGCTCCGCACAGCAACGCACGCGGCCAAAGGGACCATTCAGGCCAGCCTGCGCATGCTGGAGCAGGCTGAACTAGTGTGCCGCGAGGGTCACGGCGCAGCCACGGCCTACCGCTACGCCGCCGAGCGAGAAATGGCGCAGCAGATGCTCGGCTTAGTCGCGGTTTCCCGCCGCCAGGCCGCGCCGCCGGCCGCCGAAACGTTTGCCGACTCGATGCGGCAGTGGCTGGCCGCCGCGGCTGATGGCACAGAGCGCGTCGGCGGGCCCCAAGGAGAACCGGTACCGTCGGAGGCCGAGCGCGTCGCGCGGCTCAAGCGCCTGCCCAAGACTACGGTCGGCCGCTCCAGCCCGCGGCCGGCCGACGCCTACGCGTTGTAGCGTCCATACAGCGTTGTAGCGTCCATACAGACGGAGGACGAACGACGCCTTCGTCCTTCATCGGGCACCGCCACGACTTCACCGGCGCTCTAGCGCGTATGAACGACGCCAACTACGTCCCGTTGCCAACGCGCCTGTCGCAGGGCGACATCGTGCGCGCGCCAATCGGTGTTTTCGGCAGGCGGGCCGACCTCGCCGATCCGTCGCTGGTCGACGCGGCGCCGGCGCCGCTGGCCTACGGCGAACCGCACGGCACGGCCGTCGCAGTTCCGTGGCAGACCGCCGCGGGAGCGGACGGGCCGCTGGTCCTGCGGGCTTGGCACTTTCCGGCAGTCGTGGTGACGCTGGACTGCGGTATCGATAAAGCGCCACCACAGGTTCTCGTGGCGCCCATCCTCCCGCTGATGGCGGCGCAACCGAGTGAGCGGGACGGCATCCGCGCCGGCACGTATCTGATGGCGCTGTACTTACCGCCCGAACCGGAGATGATCTTCGCCGACGGTAGTCGCTTTTCCTTTCCAGAGTCCTACGTGGACTTCACTCGCACGACCGCCGTCAGCCTCGGCCTGCTCATGGCGGAGCGCATGGTGGCGCTAAGCGGGGCGCAGGTCGACCGCTTCCAAGAGGCGTGGGTGCGCTTTGTCGCCGGCCGGGAGCTCAGCTCCACAGGCACGGTCGCAGCCGCGGCCGGCAAGCGCATCCGGTCAGTGGAGACCCTCGAATCGTCGCGCCGGCGCCACACGGTGTTGTTCACCTTTGAGGACGACTCTATCGTTGTCCTGTACCAGGAGCCGCGCCGCCGCGGCGACCATC
Organism: Chloroflexota bacterium; assembly: GCA_016199265.1. Classification (GTDB taxonomy): domain Bacteria; phylum Chloroflexota; class UBA11872; order UBA12225; family UBA12225; genus JACQGX01. Next base: position 3,747 of record JACQGX010000228.1, read on the forward strand.
TTCAGGAGATCCAGATACGCGGCGGCACGTTCGACCCGCCGGAGGTCCAGGCGGTCGCAGGGAGCAATCTTGTCTTGCGCTTCGAGAACGAGGATCGGCGCGATTGGCGCCTCGCCGGTGAGGCACTCGGCCTATCGTCGTGCCGCATCGCGGCAGCCGCGACAACATCCATTCTCGTGCAGTGCCCGCAACAGCCGGGGGAGTTGCGTCTCGTCAACCTGGACAGGCGGGGGCAGACCCTGCATCTCCGCATCGTGCGGCCTGCCGAGACGGACACAGCCTAAATCAAGCGCAAAGTGCAAAGCCTGCCCTGAGCCCTTCGACTGCGCCCAGGATAAACTCCCTCG